>OMZE01000042.1 GCA_900315455.1 uncultured Prevotellaceae bacterium
CACAATTCGGCTATGTTTTGCAGTATAATCCCGCCTTATTTGCATGTTGTCGCCAAGAGGCGGGGTGTTAGCACTTGCAAACATAGTAACTCTGATACACGGAGTTGATTCCACAGCTACAATGATAAAAGTCAATGAATTTGAATAAAATACATAAGGCTATCAAAGGTCTCGGCGGGCATGTGGAGGACGTGCATGTATCAATTTCCCCGTCCCCCTGATACACAGATAGTGAAGCGTTTAAAACATCAACCCAGCATTACCATATAGAATATTTCCGTAAAGCCTACAAAATGAGTCCCAACTCCCGCTATGAAAACCTATTGGGAAAATATGAATGAACTATAAATCAATCAAAATATGAAACAATTTTTGTTTTTCGTAGCCTTTATTGTTCTGTTGGCTATTACGAGTAGTTGTAATACTATCGTAGAACCTGACGTGGTGGAAATAATTATGGAGGATAGAGAAACCGGACAAAAACAAATAGTCACAGACAAGGATTCCATAAAGGAAATCGTCTCAACCATCAACTCCAGTAACAGGGAGTTTTGTATTTTCATTCCTCAAAAAGAAATGACATTAAAATACAAAAACAAAAAAGACATAACGATTCTAATTAATAGTGATGGGCATTCCCTCAAAATAGATGGAATAACATATGTAAACCATGAAGGCTTATAAAAAAATGAAGATGAGAATACTAATGTTTTTGAGCTTCTTTCTATTCTTGTCATGCACATCAGATCATTCATTCTCACTTGACGAGAAACGGCAGACTATAGTAGTACATAATTTGCTTGTTATAGAGATTGAATCTGATAGTTCACAAACTGATGAGGGACACTTATTCTTTATAACAAAGGAGAATCCTTATGATACGAAAGAATTGGATACCATAAGATTACAGGGTCAATCCTCAGGATTAATTATAAAAAAAGGTGATAGTAGTGGTTACAAAAAAACGCAGATAATCAATTTACTTTCTAATAGAAAATACACAATAACACATAGTGGAATGGGGGGACGAGTCCGTATCCAAGAATACTTTTGGACAGATTCAACAGGTAACTTAAGAGTTGATCCAACAAGAAAAAGAAAAGTCGGTTACAGGGATAGTTAGCGTATATTTCACAGCTGTTAGACTGTACGGTAACCATCTGTCACTTCAATGCGCCAGGACTCCGCCATACTGTAATAGGAATGCGTCTGGCCTTGTGAACAATGGATTTAGTGAAGACATTTCACTTTGCAGACGATTTTCATCTGTGTCAGTTCTTTGATCCAGTCAACTTTCTTTTCTTTGAGGGAACTGTAAAACTGAAAATGAAGCTCAACATTGTGTTAATAGTAAAAATTTCGTGTTAGTCCAATTAAACCGAATAAATCAGGGGGCCAGAGATTTTGATTCACGAGGTAGTATCAACTTGGCACTCCCTTTTCAGTCTCACGTCTATACGAAAATGCCATGGCATTTCCCTTCCTTTTTCCCTATTTTTGCGTTCAGAATCAGCAAAATGCCTATAATCAGCAAAAATGGAAAAAGGATACATTACCCTTCCCCGTAGTTTCTTCCACTCCGAAGAGTGGCTACACTCCCGTGTGTTCAGCAAGGCAGAGGCATGGCTCGACATCCTCGCCTCAGTAAGGTTCTCCTCACAGCCCACCACCATCACCATCGCCGGAAAGACCGTTGCCTGGCAGAAAGACTGCTGGCCCGTATCGCAGCGCGAAGGCATCACCATCATCCAGGTCACTGACAAGGAGCGGGGACGCAATACCGTCGATGCCTCCGAAACGGGTAGCGAAACACCCCACGCAACACCCTGCGAAACACCTCATGCAACACCTCACGCAACACCTTGTGAAACACCCAGACCCGCATCATCAGCCATATCCCCGCCCTTTGGTGCAACAGTGTTCGCAACACCCAGCGTATCACCCTGCGCAACGACCAGCGTACCACCAAGTGTATCACCAAGCGTAACAAAACAGAATAAAAGAAAAGAAGAAAGAATAAACATCAACGATCCTACTACACATGTGCGTGTGCGCGATGAGGTGTTTGATTTGTCATTGAACCGACTCTGGTGTGAGGCAGTGTGCATGCGCTATCCGACATGGAGAAGTTCCACGCGCTCTTCCCTTCTGAGCACCATCTCCTGTCGTTCTTCGCACCGTGCAAGGGAGATAAAACCGCCATATAGCAAGGAGCAGGAGACCAATTGGTTTCCTGCTCCTTACTGAGCGGAATACGGGAATCGAACCCGCCTCCTCGGCTTGGGAAGCCGATGCACTACCGATGTGCTAATTCCGCAAGACTTGATTTTGAGCCGATACCGGGACTCGAACCCGGGACCTATTCATTACGAATGAATTGCTCTACCAACTGAGCCATATCGGCAAATTATCAAAGCGACTGCAAAGATAACGCAATTTTTCGTTTTCACAAAATAATTTCATGGAAATTTCTCTCGCAGGAATTTTCCCGTCACGCTGTTTTCGCAAGCAATCAATTCTTCTGGTGTGCCGGCAAAGACTAGGTCGCCTCCCTTGTCGCCCCCGTCGGGTCCCAGGTCGATGACATGATCGGCACATTTGATGACTTCCATATTGTGCTCAATCACCAAAACCGTGTGTCCCCGCTCGATAAGCGCAGAGAAAGCGGAGAGCAATCGGCGGATGTCATGGAAATGGAGTCCTGTAGTTGGTTCATCAAAGATGAACAGAGTAGGGGACTGGCGTTCCTGTCCGATGAAATAGGCCAGTTTGACACGTTGGTTCTCGCCACCGGAAAGCGTGGACGAACTCTGCCCAAGTTTGATATATCCCAACCCCACCTCTTCGAGGGGCTGAAGACGTGCGGCGATGGTCTTCTGCTGGTGTTGCTTGAAGAAATCCAATGCTTCTGATACCGTCATGTCGAGTATGTCGTTGATGTTCTTGCCCTGGAAGCGAACGTCAAGGATATCGTGCTTGAAGCGCTGGCCGTGACAAGCCTCACATTCCAGTTCCAGGTCGGCCATAAACTGCATCTCTACGGTAATGACACCAGCCCCCTTGCATTCCTCGCACCTGCCTCCGTCGGCATTGAAGGAGAAATACTGTTGTGAGAACCCCATCTGCTTGGAAAGCGGTTGTTCGGCAAAGAGTTGCCGGATGGCATCATAGGCCTTCACATAGGTGGCAGGATTCGACCGCGTGCTCTTTCCTATAGGGTTCTGGTCGACGAACTCCACCCGCTCCACCTGTTTCCAGTCGCCTTCGAGCGACAGGTATTCACCAGGCACGTCGCACACATCGCCCATGTGACGTTTGAGGGCGGGGTAGAGGATGCCCTTCACAAGCGTCGACTTGCCACTGCCGCTGACACCTGTCACCACAGTGAGCACATTGAGCGGAAATTTCACGTCGATGCCCTTGAGGTTGTTCATCCTTGCTCCTTTAATACAGATGCTCATATTCCACGGGCGACGACTCATGGGGATGGGGATGGTTTCGGCATGGGTAAGATACCTCACCGTATGGCTGTCGGGGAATTTCACAAGAGCCTCGTCATTGATATCGGAGGCATTGCCTTCGAACACGATTTTCCCACCAAGTCGTCCGGCATCGGGACCGACATCGACCAGGTAGTCGGCAGTCCGCATAAACTCCTCGTCATGCTCCACAATCACCACTGTGTTGCCGAGCGACTGGAGTTCCTTCAGCACATGTATGAGCCGCTGAGTGTCACGGCTATGCAACCCTATACTCGGCTCGTCGAGAATATACAGCGAGCCGACAAGCGAACTCCCCAGCGACGTGGTAAGGTTGATGCGCTGGCTCTCGCCACCGCTCAGCGTATTAGACCGACGATTGAGGGTAAGATACCCGAGTCCTACTTCGTCAAGGAACTGCAGCCGGTTTCTAATCTCCGTGAGAAGGCGTTTTGCCACTTGCTGCTCATGCTCTTCGAGTTGCAGGTTGTCGAACCATTTTCTCAGATTCCATATAGGCTGCTCTACAAGGTCGGAGATGCTCAGACCCGCTATCTTCACATAGCGTGACTCCTTTCTCAGCCGGGTGCCATGGCATTCCGGACATACCGTACGCCCACGGTATCTGCTGAGCATCACCCGATATTGAATCTTGTATTGGTTCTCCTTCACCATGTCGAAGAACGCATCGATAGACACACGGTCGTGACTGTCGCGCTGGCTGTCAGAAGGCAGGCCATGCCAAAGCCACTCCTTCTCCTTGTGAGACAGTTCGAGATATGGCTTGAAAATAGGGAAGTTGTCTTTTGCCGCCCTGCGACAGAATTCATCCTTCCAATTCTGCATCTTCTCTCCATGCCAACACTGCACACACCCTTCGTAGACGCTCAGCGTGGTGTTGGGTATCACCAACTTCTCGTCGATGCCGATGACCTGTCCGTATCCCTCACACTTGGGACATGCCCCGAAGGGTGAATTGAAAGAGAACATATTGTCGTTGGGCTCGTCGAACGTGATGCCGTCGGCCTCGAAACGAGTGGAGAAATCATAGGAGAGATTGGAGGGCAGGAAGGTAAGGCGACATTCGCCATCACCTTCGTATAGAGCGGTCTCGGCAGAATCGACAATACGCGATACCGTGTCTTTAGCACTGTCGACGGAGAGCCTGTCGATAAGCACATAGACATCCTTTGGCGAGAGGCTGTCGATTTGGGCGGCATCGGCGAGCAAGTCTTCTATCCGCACGAAAGCCCCTTTGACAAACAGCCTCACATATCCCTGCTGCAACTCCATCTCGAGTTGGCGGGCCAACGACCTTCCCTCATGAACCTTGATGGGTGCCATGATGCAGAATTTCGTTCCCTCGGAAAACTCAAACACCTTGTTGACAATGTCTTCGGTGGAGTGCTTCTTCACCTCGCAGCCGCTCACTGGTGAATAGGTGCGGCCTATACGGGCATAGAGCAGGCGAAGATATTCATATATCTCCGTGCTTGTACCTACCGTGGAACGCGGGTTGCGGCTTACCACTTTCTGCTCTATGGCGATGGCAGGAGGGAGTCCTTTGATGAAATCACACTCGGGCTTGCTCATTCTGCCAAGAAACTGCCTGGCATAGGAAGAGAGACTCTCGACGTACCGACGCTGTCCCTCGGCATAAAGCGTGTCGAAAGCCAACGACGACTTTCCGCTGCCACTCACCCCAGCGATAACGATAAGTTTGTTGTGAGGCAGGCGGAGGTCAATATTCTGCAAATTGTTGACCCGGGCACCTTTAATCTCTATATAACCCTTCATGTGAATCTATTCGAACCGATGCTAAAACTGATTGTGGAGAATCTGCTGTCTTTGAATGACTTATGAGTTGATGGCTGCCAAGGCAAGGCTGCAGAACTTACATATCTTACTATCGCTGCGCGAGGGCAACACCACAGGGGCCATGGTGCCTGCCAACATGCCGGCAGTTTCTGCGCCAGCAAAGAGTGTAATGGTCTTGTAGAAGACATTTCCTGCCTCTATGTCGGGGAAAATCAAGGCGTCTGCTTCACCTTCGAGTGGCGAGGAGATACCTTTCTTATCCAGACTCTCTTTACAGCAAGAGGTCTTCAGGTCGAGCGGCCCGTCAATGACACAAGGTCCGAACTCACCGTTTTTGGCACTCTCTATGATTTCGGCATATCGCTCGGTGAAGGGGAAGAACTTGCCGCCCACCTTCTCTGAGCAGTGGATGAGAGATATTTTCGGAGATTCAATGCCAAACGACTGGCACAACCTGGCCACATATCTCACCTGTTCTACACGTTGCTCATGCGTGGGGTAGGGAATGACAGCAGCATCGGTGAAGAACAAGAATTTCGGATAATTGGGAAGGATGCTGGCTGTGATATGGGTGAGGACCCTGCCTTTAGGGAGAATACCCGTTTCCTTGTTAAGCACGGCGTGCAACAGGTTGTCGGTGTTGATGAGTCCTTTCATCAACACGTCGGCCTTTCCCTCGCGCACCAATGCCACAGCCTTGCGGGCTGCATCGTCGCAGTCGTCGGCAGCCACGAAACTCACATGGTCGGCATGTGGAGCGAAAGCCGGATTGGCCTGCACCTCTTCCTCGCTGCCCACGAAAATGGCATCGATGAACTTTTCGTCGAGAGCCCTGGCTACGGCATACTGAGTGGAGTCGTCGGAGGCGCATACCACTGCTACTCTTTTTCGAGTCCCCAGTTGGGACAAATGTGCAACAAGTTGCTCAAAATTGGTGATGGTTTCCATAATGTGAGATTTTGCAACTACTCATCATCCACTGATATCGAACCATCTACGAAGGGAATTTTGTAGGACGCTGAGTAGTAACGAGATTTATATTACATGCAAAAGTAGATAAAAAATCTGAAACGCGAGCCTGTAGGTTAAAGATTTTCGCATACTATTTTCCACAAAGTGGTGTCACGCCGTAGAAATGAGAGGGTTATTGACAAAAAAATGGAAAACTGTTTTGAGCAAAACAAAAAAATAACTATCTTTGGCGCAACCAAAACATATCTTCTCATGAGACAAATCATCACCCATTTCACCGACGACGACCTGTATAAACTATCGATGTGCTGCGCGGTCATTCACAATTTCCCGCGTGCCATGGTAAAATACTCATTTGTAGACCGCAACAACACGGTTTATCCTCAAGGTTTTGCCGAGGAACTGACGCAGCAAGTCATAGCCCTTGAAAGCGTTGTCGTTACTCAAGATGAAATCGACTTCTTGAAACGCAAGTGTTATTATATTCCCAATTGGTTCTATCCCTACCTGAAGGGGTTCCGTTTCGACCACAACTGGGTGAAAGCCAGCCAAGATGACGAAGGACATCTCCATATCGAGATAGAAGGATACTGGGCAGACACTATTTTGCTGGAAGTGAAGTTGCTGGCCATAGTCTCCGAACTCTTCTACATCATGACCGGTCAGACCGACAAACTCGATTATGAGAAGTATTACCAAAAGACCTATGAGAAGGCGGAAAGACTGTTGGGCGCAGGATGTGTATACAGCGACTTCGGCACACGCCGGCGTGCGTCTTTCGAAGCCGAGGACGTGGTGGTGAAGGCCATGACCGACTGCTCGAAATCAAAAACCTGGCCAGGTACTTTTGTCGGCACCAGCAATGTCTATTTGGCCATGAAATATGATGTCACCCCAGTGGGCACCATGGCCCATGAGTTTATCTGTGCCATCGCTGCCATGTATGGTCCGCAAATGGCCAACCATATGGCCATGGAGGCATGGCGCAACACGTTCAGGGGTGCTTTGGGAACATTCCTGTACGACAGTTTCGGATGGCATGTTTTCAGCCTGAATTTCTCCGAAGACTTTGCCAATGAGTTCAAGGGACTTCGCATAGACAGCGGCGACAACTATGAACAACTGATGAAAATCGTCGGCAAATACAAGTCGCTGGGTATTGACCCACGTTCCAAGCAAGTGATTTTCAGCAACGCGCTTGATACCGACAGGGCCATTAAGATACATGAGTATGCCAGGGATTACTGTTTGCCATCATTTGGCATAGGCACGCATTTCACCAATGATTTCGATGGTGTGCGCCCCATGAATATCGTTATCAAACTCGTGGCAGCCAAGATTACGGAGTCGTGGGATTTCTACAACGACACCTGCAAACTCAGCGAAGACAAAGGAAAACATACCGGCAAGCCCGAGGTCATCAGGCGCTATATGGATATTATCCACTTTGAGGAATAACATCACCTTAACTGAAAAGAAGAGGCATTTCCCTCGTTGGGGAGATGCCTCTTCTCTGTTTATATCCGTTCCTCAACTATAACAAACGAGGACAGATAAGGAGCGAAGTTGATTTTTACAGAAGCGATGCCATTCAATTGCTTGAATATTTCCGCTCGATTTCCTCATAAGCCATTACCCAATCCGTGTCGAGCGAGAACTTGGTGAGATAGCCCTCATTGGTGATGTAAGCCAACACATATTCCTTGTTGGGGTCGTTGAAACGAGGGTGATTGAGACTTGCCTGCTTGAAGGTGTCGATGACACCCTGACGTGATTTCTTGTTGGCAATGGTCAGTTGGTAGGTGAAGGCATTGATGAACTTGTAGAGAGCCAATGCCTGATAGTCGAGCACCGAAGCAGCACTGTCGGGGGTCAGTTTGTAGGATTGTGTGCCGAGATATTCGAGCGCGATTTGCTTGAACCTGGCAATCTTTCTCTCTTCAAGAGGTTTGGAAGTGTCTTCGGCCGTTTCCCTTGCCATGCGGATGGCATCATAGTAGGCTTCTTGCGCCGTAGCGAAGGTCACGGCAAACAATAATGCGATAGAAAAGATAATACGTCTCATAATGTTGAATGTTTTATTTGCTTTGTTTATTGTCAATTCTCTATTTTCAGTTTTAATTGTTTGTCAATACATGGAGGCAACTCTTCTTGGTAGTGGGTCACCATGATCAATGTCTTGTTGCGCCGCTTGCAGAACACCTCGATGATTTCTTTTACCAACTGCCGGTTGCTGTCGTCGAGGCCATGCAGAGGCTCGTCGAGAATCAGCAGTTCCGGGTCTTTCACAAAGGCCCTGGCCAGTAAAACAAGGCGCTGTTCACCACTCGACAGGCTCAGGAACGACCGCGTGTGCAGATGTCCGATGCCAAAGAGTTCCATCCACCAGCGACAGGTTTCATATTCCTCCTCAGTAGGCCTTGCATAAAGCCCCACAGAGTCTTTCAATCCACTAGCCACCACCTGTATGGCAGGCAGGTCCTTGCGGTAGGCCCTGTGCATCTCGGGGGATACATATCCTATATGACGTTTAATATCCCAAATGGTTTCACCCGACCCCCGCGGAATATCAAAAAGCGTGATGTCGCTGGCATATCCTTGGGGATTGTCGGCACAGATGAGACTCAGCAATGTAGACTTGCCCGAACCATTGTTGCCACTGAGTGCCCACCGTTCGCCGTTTCTCACCACCCAGTCGAGATTTCTCAGGATGGTGCGTGTGCCATAGCGTATGGAGACATTCCGCAGCCTGACCACCTCTTCGGCATGGTATTCGCTCTCCTTGTAGGGAAGACGGAGCAGACCGTCGGCCTTCTGTTTCGGCAACATGCCCACTGCCCGTTGTTTCCTTACCTCGAGGAATTTCCGTATCGGCATTTTCGCCACGATTTCCCTATTGTCGACCACTACCACATGAGTGATGAAATCGGGTATATCATCGGTCTTTGCCAGTACAAGAATCAACTGCAAGGCATATTCCCGTGAGAGGTCGGTAAGCAAGTCTTTCAACTGTTGGCGCGCCATACTGTCGAGCCCTATGAAAGGGTTGTCCATCAGCAAGACACGCGGCCTGGAGAATAGGGCTTTCGCCAGTTGGAATTTCCTCAACTCACCACTTGAGAGCAGGATGATATACTTGTCGAGCAATGGAGTAAGCCCGAAGAGTTGGTAGAGGTGCTCCTGGAAAGCACGCCTTTCTGGCGTATCGGGTCCAGTGAGCAGGAATTCCTGTTCGAGCAGGCTGCTCACCGTAGGCGTTTGCTCGTCGATGTCGTGTTGGTTCCAGCGTTGTTGCAAGTAGTAGGTGGAGTCGTTGTCGCCACCATAGCAGTCGCGGAAGGTGATGTATTTGATGTTGTCGGCAGCCAGAGGCTTTTCACTCGGCGAGAAGTCGTAAGCGGGCTCTGTGCCCAGCAAGGGGTGGCGCCCCACCAAGATGTCGACCAGCATGGTCTTGCCACTGCCATTGCGACCGACGATGGCGATATGCTCGTCGGCAAGAGCGGTGAAATCCACAGGCTTTGCCATGCGCCATTGAGGCATGCGGGCGATGCCGTTCTCTATTTTGATGGTTGCTTGCATACCCGGTCTTTGTTTTTGTTGACGAAGTCTTTCCATCCTCTGAAATGGGCGTCGGACGATGGCTTTCCCATCTGCAGATAATGGCAATAGGCAGCAGCAAGCGCATCGGTGGCATCAAGGAAACGGGGCATCTCTTCTGCAGAGATATTCAGCAGACGGCTCAACATCCCAGCCACCTGTTGCTTCGAGGCAGAACCATTGCCCGTGATGGCCATCTTTATTTTCAGCGGGGCGTATTCATGGATGGGAATGTCGCGATGGATGGCAGCGGCGATGGCTACGCCCTGTGCCCTGCCGAGTTTCAGCATCGATTGCACGTTCTTGCCGAAGAATGGAGCCTCAATGGCCACCTCATCGGGCAGGAAGGCATCGATGATGCCCGACATGCGCTCGAAGATATGCCCCAATTTCAGGTAAGCATCGCCCATCTTCCTCAGGTCTATTATCCCCATGGCAAGCATCGACGCACGGTTGCCCTCCACCTTCACCACGCCATATCCCATGACATTGGTACCTGGGTCGATTCCGAGTATGATTTTCTCCGTCATCGGTCGAGATAAGGGTTCACACGCAATTCATCGCCTATCGTGGTGACGCCTCCATGACCGGGCAGCACCTGGGTCTCGTCGGGCAATTGAGCCAGCGACCTCAGACTCTGGATAATCTGCATCATGCTTCCGCCCTCCAAGTCGGTGCGCCCGATGGAAAGATGGAAGAGGGTGTCGCCAGTGAGGAGGATGTGCTCGTCTTCGATATAGAAGCAAACAGAGCCACGTGAGTGGCCTGGGGTGTGTATCACCTTGATGGTATGTTGGCCGAAGGTAATGGTATCGCCATCGTCGAGCAGACGGCTGATGGCAGGGAAGGGGTAGGGAGGAACTGCTCCGATGAACATCATAGACTGCTGAGGCAGTTTGTTCATCAGAGACTCGTCGTCTTTATGCACCTCGGGACCAAGGGCGAACTCATCGAAAATCGTGTTGTTGCCGAAATTATGGTCGCAATGGCCGTGTGTGCAGAGCAGGTGTTTGGGCACAAGGTGGTTGTCGCGGATATAGGCGAGGATAGCCTTTCGTTCGGTGTCATACCAAGCGCCGCAGTCTACGATGACGCACTCACTGCTGTCGTCGCTGAGAACATAGCAGTTCTCTTGTATCATGTTGCACACAAATCGTTGTATCTTCATCATAAGGGTAAGTATATGAGTGATTTTTCCTTAAACCATTCTTCTGATATCCAGTTGCTTACAGGCATTACCTCCACGGTATTCCTGAACGGTGAGATTTCCGGGTCGATGTTGCCTCCTTTCAAACAGAAGATGCCATTGGCCATGGCGTTGTGCTGCACCTTGGAGATGTTTTTGCGCACGATACGCACCAAGTCAGGCAAGGGCATGACCGCCCGGCTTACCACGAAGTCGTATTTCCCACGCTCTTCCTCGCCTCGGATATGGGAAGCCCTGACATTGCGGAGGCCGATGGCACCCGCCACTTCGTTTACGACCTTGATTTTCTTTCCCGTGCCATCGATGAGATGAAACGCACAATCCGGCCAAAGGATGGCCAAGGGAATGCCTGGAAACCCGCCACCTGTGCCGAAATCAAGAATATTGGTGCCCGATGTGGGATGAAGGCCAAAGGAGATGCTCAACGAATGCAGCACATGGTGCTCGTAAAGATGCTCGATGTCTTTGCGTGAGACGACGTTCACCTTTTGATTCCAATCGGCATACAGGTCATAAAGGGCAGCAAACTGCCTTTCCTGTTCTGCAGACAGATGGGGAAAGTATTTCAGTATGGTCTTCATTGCTTGAAAAGAGGCTTGATGGCTGAATTTTTCACTTCTACCTGTATTTCCCCCTTTGAACGGTCGGCAATCTCGCCGGTGACATAGACAAAAATAATGCCGTTGTCTTTGAGAATGAAGTTCTCTGTAGGGTAGGGGGTGCTGTTTACAAAGAACCCCGCTTGCTGAAGCGCATCAACCGACTTGGTGGAGGTTTGTTCCATCAATTGCTCAGCGATGGCATCGGCGAGTCCTTTCTCTGCTCCGTGAACGAAGATGTCGTCCAGGTGCAAGATGCGCTGTCGGGTGAGGTCAAGGTTGAGGCAAATGGTATAATTGGTAGAGATGGTGCCTTGATCGACGGTGGCATTAGCCAGGTAGTTGAGTACGTTGTCACTGCCCACTTCCACCTGGGAGGTTACCTTGTATCCTATCGTGGCAGCCTCGACTGTCGGTTCGTCGATGTAGATGCCGGAGAAAAACGAGCGGTAGTCTTCTATATAGCGCTGGATAAACGAGTCGACCGCCTCTTTTGGGGTAAAGACTTTGTTGCCCAACGAGAGGTATTGAGGCGACAGGATGTCGGAATGGAGCAAACTGTCGTTCAATGGGGCATACTTCTTGTCGGCAAACGTGAGAAGTTGCAGGTGCACCTCGCAATGGGGCTGAGCAGCAGAGTCGCTCAGAGCGGCTATGGTATCGGCACGGAGTGTGTCGAGCACGATACCCAACTCCTGCACCGTGAGTTTGTGATGGCAACCGACATTCATCGACATGACCAGTGCCGTCCCCAAAAACGATATCATGAATTTCCTAATCATATACATTTCCTAAGTGTTGCCTTATACAGCACCTTTTATTTATCGTGCAAAAATAAGCAAAAGGCGGGTTAATACAAAAAAAACGTCTTCTTTTTAAATAATGTTATCATTTCGACGCATTTATGGACATCGACAACAATAAAAAGCCGTATGATTTGCACCTCTGCCAAAAAATCAGTATTTTTGTGGCAAAGGAAAAAAAATCACTTGATGTTATCTTTCTAAGTATGAAAGACAAGACATTCACCACAATTCTACTGGCATTATTCGTCATGTCGACAGCAGCGAACGCCCAGACTTATCAGGTGCCTGTATCAGAACAACATGAGAAAATGCAGACCGGCCAATACGAACCCACATGGACTTCGCTGAGCACACACCAGACGCCGGAATGGTTTCGTGACGCCAAATTTGGCATCTGGGCGCACTGGGGGCCACAGTGCGTGGAAGGCTCCGGCGACTGGATGGCCCGCGGGATGTATATCGAAGGCTCTGAGCAATACCGATATCATGTGGAGCATTATGGCCACCCTTCAGAGTTTGGTTTCAAGGATGTACTGCCATTATTCAAGGCTGAGAAATGGGACCCCGACAAACTCGTGGAACGCTACAAACGATGTGGGGCGAAGTATTTCTTTGTATTGGGCAACCATCACGACAATTACGACTTATGGGACTCACGCTACCAACCCTGGAACTCGAAGAATATCGGTCCGGAGAAAGACATCCTCGACGGATGGGCCAAAGCAGCCAGGAAACACGGGTTGCCATTGGGCATATCCTTCCATGCCGACCATGCCTGGACATGGTATGAGACCGCTCAACGATATGACGTGAACGGGCCGAAAGCGGGAGTCTACTACGACGGTCATCTCACCAAGGACGACGGCAAGGGAAAATGGTGGGAAGGCTACGACCCACAGATGCTATACCAGCAGAACCACCCTATGAGCGACCGCTCATGGGCCAACAACAGCATTCATCGCCAATGGGGATGGGAAAACGGGGCGGCAACACCTTCACAGGAGTTCGTCACCAACTTTTTCGACCGCACCCTTGATGCCATCAACCGCTATCATCCCGACCTCATCTATTTTGATGTCACCGTGCTGCCATTCCATCCTATCAGCGACTGTGGCCTGCGTATTGCCACACACTTCTACAACACCAACCCCCGAGCAGTGGTGTTCGGTAAAATACTCAATGAGGCACAGCGCAAGGCCCTGACATGGGATGTGGAGCGTGGCGCCCCCAACGAAATCATCCCTGAACCCTGGCAGACCTGCAATTGCATCGGAGGGTGGCATTACAATACCAGCATTTACGAGCGCAATGGCTATAAGAGTGCCACCACGGTGGTGAAGCAACTTGTAGATATCGTATCCAAGAATGGCAATTTGCTCCTTTCTGTCCCTTTGAGAGCAGACGGTACATATGATGAGAAAGAGTCGCTCATTCTTGACGAACTTGAGGCATGGATGAATGTCAATGGAGTAAGCATTTTCGGCACCCGTCCCTGGAAGATTTTCGGTGAAGGTCCTGTGGCAGAGAAAGATATTGCCATCAGTGCACAAGGTTTCAACGACGGACAGTATTCCAATATGGACTATCGTGACATCCGGTTCAACCAGACATCAAAGTATCTCTATGTCACGGCGATGGGATGGCCAGAAAACCATACACTTGTAGTGAAATCACTCGCCAAGGGGAATCCATATTTCAAAAAGGCCATAAAGTCGGTTTACTTACTTGGCTATGGAAAACTGAAAACGAAGCAAACAACCGATGGGCTTGTTGTGGCACTCCCCCAACCAGCCACAAATACCATCGCGCCAGTCATCAGGATAGCCAAATAATTGTCTATGTCGGAAATTAATGTTAAAATTCCCGCACATTATAGTCTCCGCTTTGATTTTTTTCGTAAATTTGCAGAAAATACACCTATAACAACATGCTTCGCAAAATAAGAATTATTCTTGCCGGGTTGTTCTTTATCGGAATAACCTTGCTTTTCCTTGATTTTACCGGTACCATCCACCATTGGTTTTCATGGATGGCCAAAATCCAGTTCCTGCCGGCTGTCCTGGCACTGAATTTCGTAGTCATCGCAGGATTACTGCTCCTCACATTGATTTTCGGGCGCATCTATTGCTCGGTCATCTGTCCGCTGGGAATCATGCAAGATGTGATAGCGAGACTGAACAGGAAGAAGAACAAGTATTCGTATTCTGCCGCGAAATCATGGTTGCGCTACGCCATGCTCGTAGTAATGGTAGCCTCCATTATTGCAGGACTAGCCTCTGTTGTTGCCCTGCTGGCCCCATACAGCAGTTTCGGAAGGATTGCGACATTTCTCCTTCAGCCGCTATGGCAACTGGGCAACAACGTGCTCGCCACTATAGCAGAACATTTAGACAGTTATGCATTCTACACCACCGATGTGTGGATGAAGAGCCTGACCACCTTCCTGATTGCCCTGGCCACGTTGCTCATCATCGGATTCCTGGCATTCAGGCATGGGAGAACCTACTGCAACACCATCTGCCCAGTGGGTACTTTTCTTAGTTTCTTTGCCCGTTTCTCCTTGTTCAAAATCCACTTCGATGAAGGGAAATGCAAGAACTGCTCGCTCTGCTCGAAGAACTGCAAAGCGGCATGCATCGACTTCAAGACACACAGCGTGGACTATAGCCGCTGCGTAGTCTGTGGCAACTGTATAGACAAGTGCAAATTCGGCGCCTTGGCTTATACCATAAAGAAGACCAAGAAAACAGCCGAGGCAACAACTAAAGAGGAAGCAACTGCAGTGGATGAGGGCAAGCGCTCATTCTTGTTGGCAACGGCATTGATGACCACCGCCGCCATGGCGCAGGAGAAGAAAAAGGTGGACGGCGGACTGGCTGTGATAGAGGAGAAACTGGCCCCCAAACGTCAGACCCCCATCACCCCTCCAGGATCGCTGAGTGCGAAGAACATGCAAAAGCATTGCACTGCCTGTCAACTATGCGTGTCGGAGTGTCCCAATGGCGTGCTGCGCCCCTCTTCCGACCTGACCAAACTGATGCAGCCCATGATGTCGTATGAACGGGGGTATTGCAGGCCAGAGTGTACCCGTTGTTCTGAAGTCTGTCCCACAGGTGCCATCAAACCCATCTCCGTGGAAGACAAGTCGTCGGTGCAGGTGGGCCATGCCGTGTTCATCCAGAAGAACTGTGTGGCGGTGACCGACGGTGTGGAGTGCGGCAACTGTTCACGCCATTGTCCGGTGGGAGCGATAGAGATGGTGCAACTCGACGAGAACGACGAGGAATCGCCCTTCATTCCTGCTGTTAACGAAAGCCGTTGCATAGGCTGTGGTGCCTGTGAGCACCTGTGTCCCGCCCGACCATACCCCGCCATCTTCGTGGAAGGTCATGAAGTGCACAAAACCGTATAATCACTAATAACCGACAATATGAGCAAGACAGATATTTCAAGACGTAAATTCCTCAAACTGTTCGGGGCTGGCTCATTGGCTACGGCTGCTGCCGTCTCTGGTTGCCAGAAATCGGGTGGCAGTTTAGACACCGCCGATGAGTACAAGAATCAGGTGGAGCCCCCCAAGGGGAAGATGACCTTCCGCACCGACCCGCACACCAAGAAACAGGTGTCGCTTCTCGGATACGGTATGATGCGCCTGCCCAATCTCCCAGGAGGGAAAGATGGCAAAGAGACCATCGACCAGGAAATGGTGAACAGGTTGGTGGACTATGCCATTGAGCATGGCGTAAACTACTTCGACACTTCACCAGCCTATTGCCAGGGACATTCGGAGGAATCGACGGGAATAGCCCTTCACCGCCATCCCCGCGAGAAGTATTTGGTGGCTACCAAGTTGTCGAATTTCGACCCATCGAACTGGAACCTCCCTTCTTCCAAAGAGATGTACCTCAACTCGATGAAAGCGCTACAAGTAGACTACATCGACTATTACCTGCTGCATGCCGTAGGCATGGGAGGAATGGAGAATTTCAACGCCAGGTTCGTCAACAACGGTATCATGGACTATCTCGTGGCAGAACGTGAAGCAGGGCGTATAAAGAACCTTGGATTCTCGTTTCATGGCGACGTAGAAGCCTTCGACTTCCTGATGACCCAGCACGACA
Organism: uncultured Prevotellaceae bacterium; assembly: GCA_900315455.1. GTDB lineage: Bacteria > Bacteroidota > Bacteroidia > Bacteroidales > Bacteroidaceae > Prevotella. The sequence continues at coordinate 16,603 of OMZE01000042.1, forward strand.
AATACAAATGGGACTTCGTGCAGATAGAACTCAATTATCTGGATTGGGATTTTGCCGACGAAATCAATGAAACCAATACCGATGCCAGTTACCTGTATGCTGAATTGCAGAAGAGAAATATTCCTGCTGTGGTGATGGAGCCGCTGTTGGGAGGCAGACTGTTCAACATCCCCCAATATCTGATAAAGCGGATGAAGCAGCGTGACCCAGGGAAGTCGGTGGCATCATGGGCCTTCAGATATGCCGGAACACCAGAGGGAGTGCTCACTGTGCTCAGCGGCATGACCTATATGGAGCACTTGAAAGACAACCTGATGTCGTATAGTCCGCTGGAGCCTCTCACTGAGGATGACAACAAATTTCTCTATGATATCGCCAAGGAAATCGTGGGTGTGGCAACCATTCCGTGCAACGACTGCAAATACTGCATGCCCTGTCCGTACGGTATCGATATTCCCGGCATCTTCGTACACTACAACAAATGCAAGAACGAGGGTACACTTCCCCGTGACCTGATGGACGAGAATTATAAGCGCAACCGCCGCATCTTCCTCATCGGTCTCGACAGGGCGGTTCCGAAAATGCGTCAGGCCAATCACTGCATCCAGTGTGGGCAATGCGAGCCCCACTGTCCGCAAAGCATCAAGATTCCGCGAGAATTGCACATGATTGACGAATACGTGGAACGTCTGAAGCAGGGCAAACCGCTTACAGACGACGAAGAATAGGCTAAGCCGGGGATTGCCATTATCCCCGGCTTTTTTATGAGCAGATTTTTCAATTCGCAGAGAAAAATCTTTCCCGATTTGTTTGCAGAATAAAAATAAAATTATATTTTTGCAATAAATATCCGAAAAGGCATGATATCATGCCCAAACATCGTTAGCCCAATACAATAACACTATGAAAATACTTGCTATCAACCCAGGAATGATTTCGACAAAAGTCGGAGTATTCATCGACGAAGAAATTGTGATGCATGCCTGCATCAACCATCCTTTTGAGGAATTGTGCCAATACCCGTTTATCATGGATGAATTCGATTACCGTAAGGAGAAACTCATTGAGGAATTGAAGCGCCAGGGTTTTGACATGGATTTCGATGTCGTGGTAGGGCGCGGAGGGCTTGTCAAGCCCATCGAAAGCGGTGTATATGAGTTGAATGAGAAAGTGATAGAGGACACCATGCACCCCCGTCTGCATCACGCGTGCAACCTCGGTTCGCTGATAGCCTTGAGCATCGCGAAGGAGATTCCCGGGTGCAGGGCTTTCACGGTAGACCCAGGTGTGGTAGACGAACTGGAGGATGTGGCCAGGATTTCTGGAATGCCCGAAATACCCCACCAGACCATCTGGCATGCCCTGAACCAGCGCGAGATAGCCAAGCGATACTGTCGCGAGCATGGCGTGAAATATGAAGAACAAGACTTGATAGTATGCCACCTCGGCAGTGGCATCTCCTTTGCCATGCACCACAATGGCCGTGCCATAGCATGTAGTGACGCCCTTAGCGGAGACGGTCCGTTTAGTCCATCCCGCGCCGGCACCCTGCCATCTGTGCAACTCATCAAACTCTGCTACAGTGGCCAGTACAATGAGAAGGAAATGCTCCGCAAGGTCAACGGGCACAGCGGACTTACGGCACACCTCGGCACCAATGATGTGCGTGAGGTGGAGAAACGCATCGCTGCCGGTGACGAGCACGCCCGCCTGATTCTCGATGCGATGATATACCAAGTGGCCCGATACCTGGCATCACTCGCTCCGGTGACCTACGGCCATGTGGATGCCGTGATACTCACGGGTGCCATGTCGCAGAGCAAATACGTGACCGAAGGGCTCATCAAGCGGTTGGAATATCTTGCTCCTGTGTTTGTGTATCCAGGAGAGGATGAACTGACAGCACTGGCGCACAATGTGTATCGTGCACTCACCGGTCAACAGGAAATAAAGGTTTACGAATAATTACCAACCTTGCGGCTCATACTTGATGACGAAGCCATATACATAATGGGGGTCGTCTTGCACGGGAGAAGTATAGAGCGCATAGGGTTCCTTGATGAACTTGCGGTTAGGCCCCATGCCGCCAACGGGTTTGTAGCCACACATTCTGGCAGCACCTTCCACTTCGCGGGGAGACGGGGCTGTGGAGAAGAGGAATTTCATGTAGTCCACATGGTCGCCAACAATGACCAGCATCGCGTCGGTTTTCGTTTTCTTGGAGGTATAAAAGATGGTGTCGTCTTTTCGTGTGACTTTCTTGAACCCTTCCTGCTTCATCACTTTATGGGCGACTTTGACATCCATGCGCAAGACGTAGTCGGCGATGTGGAGACAGGAGTTCATTTCTTGGGCTTGTGATGTCAGGCAGAGCATCAGGGTTGCCAATAGAGTGAAGAGTGTTTTTTTCATTATAAAGGATAGATTTTGGTTCATAATATGCAAAAATAGTGATTTTATTTTGAAAGACGTGATTTTGTACTTGCTATTTAACAAAAGCCATCATTTCATCTCTTCTGCGGCTTCTTTGAATGCGTCCATGATGACGGTAGGGCGGTGGTTCTGGAATGCACCGAGAGGGTAGGGGCCTTCCAGTTCGGGTGCCCAATAGAATACGCCATGGCAATGACCGCCGCATTGTTGGCGGGCAGCCATGATGATGTCTTTCATGATTTTTTTCCCTTCGACCGGATGTTTCACTTCCGTTCCCGTTTCTACCACCATCGACTCCACGCCATATTTCTCATAGAGATGGATGATGTTGCGAGTGAAATCCCTGATGGTGCCCTCGACACTGCTCTCCAGTTTGGCTTCCTTATCCCAATAAGGATAAACACTGATGCCTATCATGTCGAAACTGGCGCCATACTTCTTCAGTCCGTCGAAGATAAAGTCATACCGTTTCTGGTCGCATCCGCCATCCAGGTGCACGATGACGGTAGCATCAGGATAGACGCTTTTCACTGCTTCGTAGCCTGCTTGGGTGAGACCGGCATATTGCTGCATATTGTCCTCGGCACGCCCCACCGGCCAGAGGAAGCCATGGGTTGTCTCATTGCCCACCTGCACCCATTTCACGTCGATGTGATGGTCTTTGAGAAGTTGCAAGACATCCGTGGTGTGCCAACGGAGCATCATGCGCATTTCGTCGTAACTCATATACTGCCATGCGGCGGGGATATGCTGCTTGCCAGGGTCTGCCCACCAGTCGCTGTAATGGAAGTCGATCATCACGGCCATGCCATAATACTTGGCGCGCTTGGCCATCTCCAAGACGTCTTCTTTTCCACAGAAGCCTCCTCTGGGGTTCACCCATACACGCAGGCGGACGGCATTCATGCCATATTCCTTCATCAGAGCCGTGTTTTCACGTATCTCTCCTGCACGGTTATACAATCGTTGTCCTCTCGCCTCCATCTCTGTAGTGCCGCTGATGTCGGCTCCCAACCAGAAAACCGAGGAGTTTTTTGCCTGGACGAGTAATCCAACCAAAAAGTATAAAGCAGTGACAATCAACTTGTTGATAGAGCGAATGTTATTGTGTATTCTTGCGATATCCATATCTGTTGTTTATGAAAGTAGTTTTTGCAAAGATAATACTATTTCTTTAAAAAACCATCCTTGTGGATATGTATTTTACTCGTGCATAGCAGTTTATCCGTCAAGATGATCTTGAATTAGTTCATGCTCATGTCCTTATCATCAAAAATCGTTAAACGAAATACGGCATCATCATAAATTGTATAATCTTTGTTAATCATTCATTGGTTTTTCGATGAATCTTTCTATTTTTGAAAAAAATAAAATTATGACACTGAAGACTAAGATTATTATTGTCATTATCATGGCGTTCACATCATGGACCACGGTCTCTGCCCAATATGAAACAGACGTACCTCCAGACATGATGAACATGGAATATGCAGAGAAAGCGGATTCCATGGGCAAAGCCATACTTGTGAACAAAGGCAGTTATGCTACTGCCATTGAATTATTCAAGCGTAGTAGCACTATTTACAAGCACTTCAATGGCGAGACCGACGAGTCGTATCTTACCGCAATGGCTTTGTTGGCCAAGTGCTATATGCGCAATGACCAAATTCAAGACGCCATCTCCGTAACATGCATTTTATGTGGTATTTACGAAAGAAATGGATTGGACAGGGAGCAATATGCCGTTATAAAAGACAACCTGTCGGTGTACTATGCTATTGCTGATGAGGGTGAAAAGGCATTGGAAGCCAGCAAGATAGCCCTCAGCGAGTATGAAAAGACAGGCAAAATGGATTTCGATTATGCATCGATTCTCATCCATGCAGCAGAAGTGGAGGCTCGTTTGGAAAATTTCCCAGAGGCCATACGCTATCAACTCCGTGCTTTGGACATTATTCATCAATTAAAGGGAGTAGGTTCAGAAACCTATATCAACGAATTAAAATACTTGCAACAGTATTATGAAGGAGCGGGAGACGCAGCCAAGATGCAGAAGACCCAGGAAACGATAGAAGCATTGGAAAAACCAGGTGGAGGTGTGCGCCAGGCCGAAGAACTACAATCGACAGAGGCTTGTACCTATCACCGTGGTGATGCTTACTGGTGTGCCGAATACTATCTTACCCATAAACTGTCTGCCTCAAACGCCTGGGAAGCGGGTCAGTATGCCATGGCATGGTGTATCAGCACCGATGAACTCAGCCTTGAGATTGACGACCGCCACATCAAATGCATCGGTGACTGTCCCACAGAGTTGACTGCCTATTTTTGTGCATGCCTGATGATTGGACAAGCCAATGAGGTAAGCAAACTGACACGGGAAATGGAGCGGATGGCCATGAGGCTCGTCGTGCGCCATTACAGTTTCAATGAAGACATTATCATCAAGAAGTCGCCAGAGGTGGACAAGTTGCTGGAGTATTACAAGAATGACACATTGGATGAAAAATTGCTTGAACTCATACCCGATGTTGCTGACAACGAGGCGACACCAGAAAATACAGGAGAATAGTGAGATGAAGAATAACAAATACAGAAGATGGTTGATGTGGGTGGCATGTATGGTCTTCACCATCAGCATCAGCGCAGTGCCTGCCAAACCAGGTATGTGGCGCACCCTGCAGTTGAAACACGGTAAGGAAGTGAGAGCCCAACTTGTGGGTGATGAATGGTTTCATTTCTATGCCGACTCCTTGGGCAATGCCTATGTGGAGAAAAAGAACAACATTTACAAAAAGGTGAGCAAGAGGAAATTGGAGAAAATGCGCAAGAAAAGCCAGGAACGCAGGATGCGCCGGCAACGCTGACCGTATCTTTGCCGAAAACAAACTACTATACAATGCAAAAAATTCTATTATTTCTCATTGTTATGCTCTGCGGCATACAGTTGTCTTTTGCGCAGGATGATACAAGACTGGAAGCCGAGGATGCCATCTATGCCAACTGCACTCTCGTAAGAGATAGCAAATACTCTGGCGGAAAGGCCCTTGAACTGACGGATGAAAACGCCATCATAAGTTTTACATATCACGCTTCGGAGTCGGGGAAATATACGCTCCATCTCGGTTACGACGCACTTTATGGCCCTAAGGTGGTCAATGTAACCGTCAATGGGAACAACTTTTCCTTCCAAACGGGCAATGGTATGGAAGAAGCAGAAGTGGGTGCTTTCATCATGAATCAAGGTACGAATACCATCGTGATTACACCCAGTTGGACCTGGTTCCGGATAGATTACATCCGTATAGTCCGAGGGGGCAGCACCTTGGAATTCGACATCGCTGACCATCCTGTTGACACCCAGGCATCTGATGCTGCCAAAACATTATACACATTTCTCTATGAGAATTTTGGAAAGAAGACCATTTCGGGCATCATGACAGGAGACATGACGTCAGCAAACGGGAATGTCACCCAACATGCCGACGTGCAGGCCGTCTATAAGGCTTCAGGGAAATACCCCGCCCTTATTGGCTTCGACTTCATGAATGCCACCGGGAAGAGTGAGGACAATTATTGGAACAAGGAATATACGGCAGCATCCATTCAATTGGCTGAAGACACCTACCGTCGCGGAGGACTGCCCGCCTTCACATGGCACTGGCGCGACCCCAGCCGCCAAACGGATGCTTTCTATACCTCCGACTGCAATATGAGGATTACGGATGCCATGAATGCCGACGGCAGTTGGAACACATCATCGGCACTGTATGCCAACATCATTAAAGACATCGACACCGTGGCCGACTACTTCCTCGGCCTTCAGGACAAGGGCTACGCCTGTCTATTCCGTCCTCTCCATGAGGCAAGCGGAGGATGGTTCTGGTGGGGACGCGAGGGGGCTGCACCATTCGTCAAACTATACCATCTGGTTTTTGAGGAGATGGTGAACGTCAAGGGGGTGCACAATGTCATCTGGATTTGGAATGCAGGTGAGAACGACGGCGACTGGAATCCCGGCGACACCTACTATGATGTTGTCTCCGCCGATATCTACAACAACGATTTCGACTATTCGAGCAACTACGTGACGTTTGACAAACTCAAGGCGCTCACCAACGGCAAGAAAATCATCGCCTTGTCTGAAAATGGCCCAATCCCTGACATTGACAGGGAATTTGAGGAGGAAGCCGTCTGGTCGTGGTGGATGCCCTGGTATCAGACGTGGAACGGAAGGTTTGTCGACAAGACCAGCGCTGCGGAATGGACAAAATGCATGAACGACAGCCGAGTTATCACCCTTGAGGACCTCTCTGCCGGATGGGATGCCTTCACTGCCATCGAGACCCCATGTTATACCAGAACTACGCGAGAAGGAATTTACGATCTTCAAGGCCGTCGTCTCTTCAATATTCCATCAAAGGGAATATACATTGAAGACGGCAAGAAAAAGGTCATCAAATAGGTTGCTTACTTCTTTGATTCCCTTTTATTTGACTGCTGGTTATATTTGCTGACCGTCTTCAGCGTCTTCTGCCGTCCGATGGCTATCAGTTTCTCCGACTTGTCGTAATCGAATCCTCCATAGCGGCTCATTTGAATATCAACGAGTATTTCGGGCTTCATCAACTGAGCCATCAAGACAGAATTCTGACGAATCATCAGCGAACTGACACGTGAGAGCATCGTGTAATAGTTGAAGTCGAGGTTGTCGGGAATCACCTTGTCGATGATCTGCGCAACCAAAGACCTATTCTCCTTGCGCCGTTCGGAGAGTTCGTGTTTCAACTCCCCCTGAGCCTTGTAGTTGTGACCGCTCACATCCACACCCACCAAGATGTCTCCTTTGTGGCGGACCACACGGTTCAACGGAAAGGGGTTAATCACTCCACCGTCAATCAGTATCATCCCGTCGCGTTGGACAGGCTTGTAGAACGAAGGAAGAGATATGCTGGCACGGATTGCCTCAAACAGGCTCCCTGTGCGAATAACCACTTCGCGTCCTGCCGCCCAGTCTGTAGCCACGGCACAATAGGGGATAGGGAGGTCTTCAATAGCCATATCAGGCACGAATTCCATGATGGCTTCAATGATACGGTCGCCTTTCACGAAATGGTTAAGCGACAAGGAGAAGTCGGTCAGTTCCAGCATCTTCTTGCGGTCGATGCCCTTCATCCACTCGCGGAACTCCTGCAGTTTTCCGGTTGCATATACGCCACCGATGAGGGCACCCATGGAGCAACCCGCAATCGATGTAATATGATAACCCTGTTCCTCCAACACCTCTATAGCACCGATGTGAGCCAGTCCTCTGGCACCACCACTTGAAAGTGTCAGTGCGACGTCTTTGGTTTCAGGTTTTTTCTTTGTTATATTGAACAGTTTTTCTAACATTGATTTTTCTCCTATCGCTTCTGCCGTTTTTGCATTTCAATCACCATCATCAGCATTCTTTCCTATTCATCCTATCCGTTTAAAAACCAGAATTTCCAGTAGCATCACGCAATTTCTTCGGGAGAGAGTGGCGGTTGAGGAAAAGATAGGTGGTGTTGAGCGCAATATAGTCGCGTGACATATACCAAATGCCTTTATATTGACCACTTTTTCCCCATGAGTTCTTCACCATATAGAAGGGATTCCTTTGTTCGTCAACGGCTTTGCCGTAGATGAGCATCACATGGTCGTAGGTGAACCGCCAGTCATTCCACTGCTTCTGGCGCAAATGCTGTGAAGGTTTGACACCATCGGGCAGCATGGCCAATCCCGTTCGGGTGAAGTCACCCGTCACGTCTCCGCCCCATGCCACGGTATAACCGGCATCCAGCGCCTTGTCGAGCACGTCCATCAACTGTTCGATGGGGATGTTGTAACTGGGCTTCAGCCGCCATTTGTAAGGAGCCTCGATGATGAACCACTTATTGAACGGATGATGGGTGAAACTCGTGAGACTCACGTAATCGTCGAGATTAAGCCTCAGGCTTTCAAAAAATGATTTCGGGGTGTATGTCTTTCCCTCGTAAACGAATGTTTCCGGGCATCGACCTATGTATTTTTCGATGACCGCATGAACGCTGTCTTGCCAATGGGGTAGGGGTTGTTTGGCGTCTTTGACTACGATGCTGCTCACCTTGCGTTCCAGTTCAGGGAAGAACACTTTGAAGTTGGCCAACGAGTCGCCTGTGAGCGAACCAGGTGCCGGCATGGCGTTTTCAGGGCAAATGCCGTGCAAGCGCAATACCTCCAACACGTCATCACATGAGCCACCTTCTGAAATCTGGCTGTAGCCATGCATGCGCACGTAATGAGTAGCACAGTCCATATAGTCTTTGCCGACCACGAACATCTCGCACAGGTCATAGGTTTTCCCTGTGAGCCGTAGAATCTCGCTCTCGAAGTATCCCAATGTGGCATAAGCCCAGCATGTGCCACTGCGATGTTGGTTCTTCACACTTGTTATGGGATTCTCCTTTACCACGCGGAAAGTCTTTTTCACGTCAGACGTGATTGCTTTCCGCTGAAGATTTTCCTGTGCAGATGCCATCGAAGCCATCAGCACGATGATGAAAATAATTACCGGTTTCAGGGCAAATTTTATCATTACTTGAATATATTCTTTAGTGACGAACAAAGATAATAAAGACTGTTGAAAAAACAAAGAAAAATCCATGTCATATCAAATTTTGTTTTTTCATGTCTTATTTCGGTTTTCCAAGTATCGACAGAGAATTCTTATTCAGTAGGGGATACCACATGACAAAAAGACTTGATGATTGATGTTTCGCATAGTTATCTTTTACAATAAATTCTATTTATCATAATATTGATTATTTTGAATTTATGCATATCGAATTCTGGAGGTGCTAACGCAATATTGATTATTGTTAAAAAACGAGCGAGAAACATCTTTTATATAAAATAATGTGTAATTTTGCAATCTCTAAATTTTAGAATAAAATGAGTATAAGAGAAATCCCAGTATTGCTGCTGACCGGTTATTTAGGAAGTGGCAAGACAACTTTGGTAAACAAAATCCTTCTTAACAAACAAGGCATTAAATTCGCGGTTATCGTCAATGACATTGGCGAAGTGAATATTGATGCCGACCTGATTGAAAAAGGTGGAATTGTTGGCAAAAAAGATGAAAGTCTGGTGGCATTGCAGAATGGCTGTATCTGTTGTACGTTGAAAATGGACCTCATTGAGCAACTGCGCGAGATTACCAGCATGAAGAAGTTTGACTATATTGTCATCGAAGCCAGCGGTATATGTGAGCCAGCCCCGATAGCCCGTACGATTTGTTCTATACCAACAATGGGAATAGAATACGTGAAAGACGGCCTGGCACGCCTCGACTGTATCGTGACCGTGGTCGATGCTCTCCGTATGCAGACAGATTTTGCCGGTGGAAACGATTTGCTTAACCAGAACATCGACGAGGATGACATAGAAAACCTTGTCATTCAACAAATAGAATTCTGCAATAAGATTATCTTGAACAAATCCTCTGAAGTGTCTGAAAATGAATTAGAAAGAATCAAACAGATCGTTCATGCCCTACAGCCACAAGGTGAAATTATCACCTGCGACTATTGCGACTTCGATTTGTCGAAAATCCTTGATACTCAAGAGTTTGAGTTCAATGATGTGGCTGCATCCGCTACATGGGTTAAGGAAATAGAAAAACACCATGACGAGGACGAGGATGAAGATGAAGAAGACCACCACCATGATGATGACGATGACGACGATGACGAAGAGCACGATGCACATCACCATCACCATCATGAACATGACGAAGACCATGACGAAGAAAGCGAGGGGCACCATCACCACCATCACCACCACCATCATCACCATGAGGGAGGCGAAGTGGAAGAATACGGTATTGGCACCTATGTATACTACCGTAGAGAACCCATGAACTTAGGACGTTTTGATGAGTTTGTGGCCCGCAAATGGCCCAAAAACATCATACGTGCCAAAGGCATCTGCTATTTCTACGATGAAAGAGACACCTGTTACCTCTTTGAACAAGCAGGAAAACAAGTGAGCATCAGCAATGCTGGAAAATGGTATGCCACCATGCCGAAAGATGAACTCCAACAACTGATGGACCGTGAACCAGGCCTTCGCCGCGACTGGCATGAGAAATATGGTGACAGAATGCAGAAAATTGTCTTTATAGGACAAAAACTCGACAAAAAATACATTTCTGAAGAATTGGACAAATGCTTAGAAAGATAGAATAATGAATCTTAAGTCATTCTATATCACCACTGTCCTGCTGACCTCTGCGATGACAACCCAAGCGCAGTTGGTTATCAATGAGTTGATGCAATCCAATATCGATTGCTTGCTCGACGACATCAACGAATATCCGGACTCGTGGGTGGAACTATACAACCAAGGTACTACCACGGAATACCTGTCACAGTATAGTATCGGCTTGACCGACAGTCCGGAAGAAGCTTGGAAATTGCCCAACAGGGCCATATCCCCCCATCAATATATAGTCATTTACTGCGACAAGGACGCAGACGGCTTACATGCCAATTTCAGAATCGACTCAGGAAAAGGCTCACTTTACCTTTTCCATAACAATACCGTCGCCGACGGATTGACAAAATTGGCCAAACAGCCGTCGCCCAATATCTCGTATGGCCGGGAAACCGACGGCAGTGATGTATGGGGATACCAATACACCCCTACCCCATCCTCTACCAACTGCGGCACCATCTGCAGCGACATCCTTGGGGAACCCATTTTCAGCGTTCCAGGCAAGGTGACCTCAAACAACTCTATCTTTTCTTTAACCCTCTCCCTGCCCGACGGCTGTCCAGAAGGAACAGTCATCCGGTATACAACCAATGGCAGTGAACCAACCAGGGAGAGTGCAAAGTATTCCAATCCAATTACCATCAACACCACCCGTACCATTCGGGCGAAATTGTTCTGCGAAGGGTATCTTTCCCCACGTTCGACCACCCATTCGTACATCTTCCTCAATAGGAGTCTCACTCTGCCCGTCGTATCTATCGTCACCGACGACAAATTCTTTTACGACAACAAACTGGGCATATACGTACAAGGAACATACGGAGGAGGTCAAGCCAATTACAAATACGACTGGCGACGACCTATCAATTTCGAGTATTTTGAGGGAATGAACACCGAAAGTATCCTCAACCAACTATGCGAGACCCGTGTGCAAGGCGGTGCATCGAGAGATTGCGTGCTGAAATCACTTGTGGTCTACGCCAACAAACGATTTGGGAAAAAAAGGCTCGAATATGAGTTCTTCCCCGACCAGAAGCCGGACATGGACAACTTCAAGTCTATCATCCTGCGCAATGCCGGCAACGACTTCGATTACCTCTATATGCGAGATGCCGTCATCCAGCGGACCATGGCCGGTCACACCGACCTTGACTGGCAAGCATGGCGCCCTGCCATTGTGTATATCAACGGTACATATAAAGGTATACTCAACATCAGGGAACGCAGTACTGCCGACAACATCTATTCCAATTATGACGAACTGGAAGATATCGACATGATAGAGAACTGGTATGACGTGAAAGAAGGCGACATGAACAACTGGCATGAGTTTGAGGCTTTCTATACAGAACACGGACATACGTTGGAGGAATATGCGGAATGGATAGACTGGAAGGAGTTCATCAACCTCATGGTCATGAACCTGTATTACAACAACCAGGATTTTCCCGGCAACAACATTGTGATGTGGCGCCCGCGTGCTGAAGGCGGGAAATGGCGCTTCGTGGCCAAGGACACCGACTTCGGTCTGGGACTCTATGGCTCGAGTGCCGATTACAACACCATCAAGTGGCTTAACGACCCCAACTATGACTCCAACCGAAACTGGGCAAACCATTACGAGCATACCCGGCTGTTCAGGAGAATGATGGAAGACGAGAACTTCAAGCGTGAATTCCTTGACAGGGCTGCCATCTATATGGGCGACTTCCTCAATGTGACTGGTACAAGGGAGGTGTGGGACCCGATGTACGATCTGATCAAAACCGAATACCCCTTTCACAGGAAACTGATCAACCAATGGTGGCCCAATTACAACGACGAACTGAACGCAGCCCGCAATTGGGTATCACAACGCACCAATCATTTCTACAAGCAACTTGCAGATTACTATAACACCGGCACTCCCGTTCCCTTGACCGTCAACACCAGTATGAGTGCCGAAGACCTTGAAGGCGTGAGCATCAGTTTCAATGATGTCGTCTTGTCGAAGGGTACTTTCAACGGAAAATTCTTCAGCGGGCATAATGTCACGCTCAAGGGCACTCCTATCAACGGCAAGCAAGTGACGGGATGGATGGTAACCCGTGTGGCACAAAATGGGACAACTAACGAAACCATCGAAGGCGATACCTATACGTTCGAGATGCCCAACTGCACAAGACTTGTCATCACCGCTCTGCTGGATGAATATTCTGGCATACACGACATAGCCGATGATGCTTACCATTGGAGTCTCAATGATGACCTGCTGACCATCACAGGTGTGGTGGATGGAACTGACATCATGGTGTATGATACTCAGGGCATACTTGTAGCGAAATGCAGGGCCATCGGTGGCGAAAACCAGATACAGTTGCCCCATCGCGGCATCTATATCTTGAAAATCGGGAGTCGGCAGTTCAAAATCAGATAAGCCAAGTGCTGTTGCCTATCCATTCACGGCACTATTCCACATCTATGATATCCGACCAACGGGTGGTATAATAGGGGCTGATGTGGTCGCGCTTGATGGCAGTGGCAAACTGCCCTGCCCTACCCTTTCCGCCTTTGGCCGTATACTGCTGTGCACCAAGCACAACCGTTTCCCTGCCATTGAGTTTGTTGATTCTGTCGACGACCTCATCCAAATTTCTCATTTTCTTGTAGCGCTCGGGCTCATAGTCAAGAAAACTGGTCTGAATGTTGCTTTCATTGGTGATGTCGAGAATCATCACACCCGCTTTCTTATATAGGTAGCCAGGTCTGAACATCTTTTCCAGGCATAGAATGGCACAATTCACTATGGGCTGTGTGGAATTGGTTGGCGTGGGCATGACCATTGAGAAGGACATTCCGTATTGCTGCAAGTCGTCGCGGAAATGGTTGGTGTCGATGAATACGCCCACGACAGATGACACAGAGTGTTGCCGGCGCAGTTTTTCTGCGCAACGAGCAGCATAATTGGCCACATGGGTGCGCAGACTGGCGATGTCGCCCAGCATGGTGGGAAACGACCTTGAGGTGCAGATGCTTTTTTTCGTCACCATCTCCATGTCGTCAAAAGGAATGCAGTCAATTCCATTGAGTTCCTGCCATGTACGTTGACCTACGATGTTGAAATACGATCTTACCCAAGTCGACGAGTGGTTGGCGAAGTCGAAGGCTGTCCGTACGCCGAGGGTGTCAAGTTTCCTGCTCCATCGCCGCCCTATCCCCCACACGTCACCAACAGGGAATAATTTGAGCGCCACCTCACGCTTGTTTTCATCGTCGATGACGCAACAATGGTGATAGCCGGGATATTTCTTGGCAAATTTGCTGGCTACTTTGGCCAATGTCTTTGTTGGGGCAATGCCTATACTTACCGGCATGCCCAGACCATGCCAGATGCGCTTGTACAAATCCTCGCCCCATTGTCTCAGGGAGTCGGAATCCTTGATGTCCAACTGGCAAAAACCTTCATCGATGCTGTAACGATGGAAAACGGGTGCCGAATTGCGCACGATGTTCATCAGTCTTCTTGTCATATCAGCATACAACTCATAGTTGGAGGAAAAAGCGTAGATGTGTTGATGGGGAAAGAGGTCTTGCAGTTGAAAGAATGGAGTACCGTCTTTCACGCCTAACGCCTTGGCTTCATTGCTGCGCGCAACCACACAACCATCATTGTTAGACAATACCACCACGGGCTTGCCGATGAGGTCGGGGCGGAACACCCGCTCGCAACTCACATAACAATTGTCTACATCCACCAATGCGTACATGATTCCAACAGATGAAGTCTGTAGATTCACGCCATTATTTCCGGCGCCAGTCTTTTATTGTGTATTGCACCACCCCCCATATGGTAAGGTCGTCATCGGCGGTGATGCGGAAGGTCTCAAACGACGGGTTGGCAGGCACAAGGTTGATGTACCCTTCGTCGATATGTGTATTATCAAAAAATTTCACCGTAAACTTATTGTCGTAATAGGCCACTACTACATCGCCGTTATGAGGCTCTATCGAACGGTCGATAACCAAAATGTCACCATCACATATACCAGCATTTATCATGGAGTCGCCTCTCACTCTGCCATAGAAAGTGGTGTCAGGATGGCGAATCATGTCTTTATTGAAGTCGAGCACATCCACCTCATAGGCTTCGGCAGGAGAAGGGAACCCTGCTTTTATGCCCGGGGCATAACTGAGAGTGAGTTTAGTGCTGAATTCACTATGCAAGAATGAAATCTCGTTGTTGTCTTTTTCCATTAATCACACCTATTGATTAAACCATGGCAAATATAGTGAAAGCCGAAGACAATGCAAAACAAAAGACGAAGTATTTTGTTTGCATTGTTGAGGCGCGAATTGGGCTACACACAAAATGAAGCCCCGTATAACGATTTTGCCAAGCCTTCGGCTTGGAGGGTCACAACAACCCCAACCCCTACCCCCTCCGGCTTCCCCGTTTGTCGGGGGAGAGCAATGTCCTAAGAAGGGGCATTACGGGCAAAAGCCCGTGAAAATCGGCTGCACCTCAACAAACTGAAAGTAAACTTTCGTTTGCATTCGGTTTGCACGATTTTTCAACCCCATCCCAAGGCCCTTCCCCTCTCCAGGGGAAAGGATGCAACCGCTCGCATCCGCTCGCTCGGTCACTAAGGTATCCGCGACCCATCAGAGAGTCGCGGGGAGATTCCCTACGCAACAGAGTTGCGATTGTTTATGTTCGCTCCGCTCACCTAAATTGCGAAAAACCATCCGATTTTGGTTCTTGTTGCGATTGTTTGTGTGGGCTACGCCCGCGTTTACTCCACCAACTTTGTTATATGATAGGCGCATCCTATATTCGAAAGTGTATCATAAGCCACCATTTTTGTCTTTTTTTTCAATTCTTCAGGCTCGACAGTAGCCATTGTTCGAAAATCTTGATTTTGTCTTGATTTTGAC
>OMZE01000017.1 GCA_900315455.1 uncultured Prevotellaceae bacterium
TTGCTGGGTGGGGATAACACGGTCATCGGCGAAGGATGACAAACTCTGCATCAACATGCAAACGAGTGCTGCGAAGAATAAACTTGACTTTTTCATAATTGTATTTTTTTAGTTATTATTTTTTGTTATTGTTTTCTCTTTGCGTCGGAAAAGTTGTTTTTTCCTTTCGACATTACAAAGATAGGTCGCCCAACAACACTTTGCAATTATTTTCGCGTTTTTCTTCTTCAAAGCATACGACAGCTTGGCAAGAATGCGACAATCAAAACAAACACCCCGAAAACCTGTCGCAAACCATGCATTTTTCAGGAGTTAAGCACCTCATCTTTTCATATTTACGACTGCTTGCTGATGAGCGGTGCGTATACAATGGAATAACATCACAAAAAACACAGAGACACAGAGACACAGAGAAAGAGTAAAAACTCTGTATCTCTGTGCCTCTGTGTTGATATTCCATATTCCGGCGCATCAGACTGCGCCCGAACATCATGCACCTTATTCCTCTTCGAGGACGGGCCAACCGTCTTCCGACCAGCGGATACGCTGCTGCACCAGGATGGAGGCACCGCCTTTGTCGATGGCGTAGCCGTGGCAGATAAAGAGGTCGGTATCATCGAAATGGTAGGCTGCAGAATGTCCTACGGCCTCAAACCTTTTCTTGTCGCCCTCAAAAATCACCATGCCACCGCCTTCTGCCATATCGGTGCCCGTAGCATCAAGATAGGGACCTTTCACCTGCTTGCTCCTTCCCACAGCCACGCGGTAAGTACTCTCCATGCCTCGGCAGCAATAGTCGAACGAGACGAAGAGATAGTAATAGCCGTTGTGTCTGAAGATGAAAGGTGCCTCTATGGCGTTTGTCCCCGGCTCCACCTGCAAGGCGGGGTGGTGTCGTGCGGCAATCACTTTCTGCTCACGGGGCTTCGCCAGATGCAGGGTATTGTCGAGCCGGGCCAGTTGTATACCTCCCCAGAACGACCCCCATACCATCCACGGTTGGTCGTTTTCATCGATGATGATGTTGGAATCGATGGCATTCCAGTTGTCGCGCATCCGCTGCGAGCACACCACGGCGCCGCAGTCTTCCCATTGGGTGTCGGCGCAGAGGGTGTCGGCGCACATCAGTCCGATGGCCGAGGTGTTCTTCGCAAACGAGGAGCACGAATAGGTGAGCCACCACTTGCCGTGCCACTTGAAGAGGTCGGGAGCCCAGATATGGGTTTTGAACTCAGGCACTGAGTCATGCGTCCACGAAGGGATGTCGGCGATGACAGGGTGAGGCACCATGGTCCAAGCCTTGCGGTCGGGCGAGGTCATCAGTTGTATGCCATGACCGGTACTCATCATATAGTACAGGCCTTTGTCGTAGGCCATCACCGGGTCGTGCACCATGGCGGTGTCGGTGGTGAAGGCACGCATCCGCCGATGGCCCGGCTGGGCAACAGCCATGGTGGCGGCGAGCAACAGTATGGTGAGAACTCTAATCCTCATAGCAGGAGCAGTTGCTTATTGCTTATTGCTTATTTCTTATTTCTTCTTTCCCCAATAAGACTTTCCACCATTGATGCCCGCATAGACGAGGGTGTGACGGCGTGGAGAAGCCTCCCAGTCGCATTCACGCTGCACCTTCAGTTCCACGCCATTGGCGGTGAGAGTGTTGGTCTTGGCATCGAAACTCCACTTTCCACCTTTCCATATACCGTCGGTAATGGTACCGTCGGCAGCGAAAGTCATGGTCGACGACACCTTCATCTTGCCATAACTGTAACCCAGGTCGATATGCTCCCAGGTACCGGCAATCTCATCGGCCTTGATATCCACTTTTGGCACGGCGGCATAACGCTCCGGCATGACCACGGGCCATCCCGAGGAGAGCCACTGTATGCTGCGCACGCCACCCATCATCACCGCGTTGGGTGCATTGCCGCCCGCTGATTCGGGGAAGCGCTGCTGTGAGGCATAATACCAGTTGCCATTGCCGTCGTCGAACACGGCACAGTGGCTGATACCTACCCAGCCTTGACTGCCAGCAAACTGATATGGATGCGTGAGCACCGTCTCGCTGCCGGTATATGTGCCGTCGATGGTCTCGGAGCGCATCACACGCGTGTTGTAAGGCACGTCGAGTCCGTCGTATGCCATGAACAGATAGTAGTATCCGTCGTGGTAGATGACTTCAGGAGCCTCGGAACCCTGCCAGCGGCTTGAGCCACGCGACCAGATGCGTTTTCCATAACCGTTGGCAGCCAGTCCTGCTGCTGAAGAAGCCCAGGGGTCACCCAGTTCGGTGATGGTCTTTCCTGTCTCAGGGTTCAACTGCACGGCGGCGAAGCCACTATGCCATGAGCCATAGATGAGCCAGTGCTCTCCGGTGGGCGTGATGACGAACGACGGGTCGATGGCATTGAAGTAGAAGTAGGCGTTCCAGTCGTCGAGGTTGGCACGGGTCCATCCGTCCTTTCCCTTGTCGCTGGAAGAGCAGATGACGAAACCCTTGTCTACCCATTTGTTGGAGCCTGGGTCGGAAGTCTCCATCAAGCCGATGAAGGCACGTTCCGTCCATGAGCCATCGAAGTTAGCCGCTGTATTTTGCTTGCCCGTCTTGATATAGTTGTCGACTACGATGCAGTAGTACATGCGGTAGAGTCCGTTTCTCACTTTGCGCACACAGGGAGCCCAGTAACCATACGAAGGGTTGGCAATGGGGTCGAGGCCCTGTTTTGCGCGAATCTCGTTGAGTTTGGTTTTCACCCACTCAGGAGCCACGGCCATCGTGCCACCCAGGTATTCCCAGTTCACCAGGTCGGCGGAGCGGCGGCAGTGGAAATGTCCACCCTGTGCGTGTGCGTTGCCATAAGAGGCATCGGTCTGATACATATAGTAGTAGCCATCCTCGGCCTTTACCACGGTGGGGTCATGCACATTGGCAAGGTTCCACTGCGAGCGTTTACTCCAGTCGGAAATATTCCGATAGTCATCGGGATAGGTGGGTGCCTTCCAACTGTCGAGGTCGGAAGTCTGAGTAGCCTCGGTAGTGAAAGTCACATCGTCGGAATACACCACATCCTTACTGTTCTGCGCATAGGCACGCACATGATAAGTGGTGCTCTCCGACAGGCCGGCAAGGGTCACCGTCATGTTCGATGAGTTGGCTGCCACCTTCGTGTCTTTGATGGTCGGGTTTGCCGTCTTGGAATAGCAGAATCCACGACTGGTAATTCCCGAACCGGTAGCGGTGGCAGAAACCAATGCCGATGACGACGTGATGGAAGATACGACAGGTCTCGACACCGTCAACGGCTTGCTTTCGCCGCCCGAGATATCATCATCACCATCACCGCTACACGAGAAAAGGCTCAGACCGATGAAGGAGAGAAAGAACAGTCTAAAAAAACGCTTCATATATTAATAATGTATAGTTTTTCTGATTTCTAAAAAACCTGCGGACACAGTGGTGTCCGCAGGTATGATATCTATGCTGTTTTACTCAAACACCAAGTGGCTTCCATCCACGGTGAAGCGGAAATAGAGGTTACCGGCGTCAAGAGGACTGATACCGATGTAGTCCTGCTTGTAGGTCACGCCATCGGTGCCCACCATGACACACCTCACGTCGGCCGATGAGCCGTTGTTGGTGACAGAGACGGTAACCATGGCCTCGTCCATAGCAGCGAGCCATGCGCCCCAGTCGGTCTGTCCGCCGCTCGGTATACATGCACCGTAGCAGTCGCCCCAGCCGTAGTTGTCGGCGCGCACCACAGCATACTCCTTGGTACCGTCACTTGTGAGCACCACGCAGAAGTTGTTCCAGTTGGCTGCTCCGTTGGTGAAGTTCCTGAAGCGGGTGGTATAGGTCTGGCCAACAGGCACCTTGACATCCTGTGAGTGAGCGCCCCAGAATGCTGTAGTGTTGTCTTCTGCACCCACCACGTTGTCGAACTCGAGATGGCTGCCGTCGACGGTGAAGCGGAAGTAGAAGTCGTTGGGATTGACGGTGTTGATGCCGATGTAGTCCTGATAGTAGGTGTTGCCATCGGTACCCACCATGACACACTTCACATCAGCCGTTCCGTCGCCATTGTTGGTCACATAGGTCGTCACCTTGGCACCGTCCATGGCAGCGAGCCATGCAGCCCAGTCGGTCTGTCCGCCGCTCGGTGTGCAGGCGCCATAGCCATTGCCCCATCCATAGTTGTCGGCACGCACGACGGCATACTCAGAATTGTCGGCGGCACAGAGCACTACGCAGAAGTTGTTCCAGTTGGCAGCACCGTTGGTGTAGTTGGTGAAAGTAGACACGAAGGTCTCT
The DNA here is from genome assembly GCA_900315455.1 of uncultured Prevotellaceae bacterium. GTDB lineage: Bacteria > Bacteroidota > Bacteroidia > Bacteroidales > Bacteroidaceae > Prevotella. Next base: position 4,313 of record OMZE01000017.1, read on the forward strand.
TTCGGTCCCACCTTGATGTTGTCGGAATGAGCGCCCCAGAAAGGAGTGGAGTTGTCGGTGGCACCGATAGTGACGTACATCTTGTCGACCACCTCGAATGTAGCATATCCGATGACGGGTGCGTTGCAGTTCTCGCCCTTATAGGTCTTGTTGTAGACAGCCACCAGGGTTTTCGTGCCCAGAGCAAACATGTCGGGGATGGCCTGGAACTGCAGGTCGCTTGCCGGCACGGTCTTCGTCACGCCCTGTTCAAACTCTACCACAGCAGAGACGTTGGCCATGGCATCAGCCAGTTCGGTACCCTGCATCACCTTGTGCGGCACGCCCTTCAGCGTCATCGACAACGGCTGCTTGTCCTCGGCAGAGGTGCATCCGCCAATAGGCTCGATGTTGGTGGAGAGGAAATTGATGTAGGAGCCCTCCGGCACGAGGAATGCGCGGATAGTGGTATTCGATGCATCGGCGTTGAGATTGACGAGCGAAGCATTCTGCTTGTAGATTTTCGTCACGGTGCCATTGGTCATCTTCACGATGAGTCCGCCTTGCGAACGGTCGATGGTCAGCGTCACCTTTCCACCGAGTTTGCCCACACCTTCGTCGGTGTCGGTGGCAAACGTCAGCGTACTCTCTACGAAACTACGGTCGATATAGTCGCCCCACTCTGAGTTGCCACTCGGCTGGTTGTCGTAGCGGATAGCGCCATACTCCTTGTAGTTGCCTGCTCCACGGTCCTCATCATTGGTGATGATGAGCGCGAAGTTCTTGTATGTATTCGAAGCGCTGGGATTGATGTTGAGGTTGAACTGTGCATTCCATGTCTGTCCCTCAGGAATCTGATAATACTTCGAGAATGCTGCCCACCAGCCGGTGCTGAAATCAGTGGCACCGATGGTATACACATCCTCCATCATGCCCTCCAGTTCTTCTTCGCCGCCTTTGTTGGCATTGGCGATGGAGTCGACCCTCTCAGAGAGCCAATCCGGAGTGAGCATGTCGTAGAGGTCTCCGCCCTCACAACCCGTGAGCGTCATCATCCCAAAGGCTGCAGCAAAGAGAACCGTTGTCAGTTTATTTTGATGTCTCATGATTCTTGTTTTTTTGAGTTTTGTTATTCTATTTGCTCAGGTCAAATACAGGGTGTACGGTCCAACCTTTCTCCCTGAAGTACTCGGAGTTGTCGGTGCTGTTGTTGGCGGAGTTTCCAACAAGATTGGGATTATCATTGAGCGTGCCCTGATAGATGGGAAGGAACTCATGTCCACTCACATAGGTGTCGTATGAACTCTTCAGTTCGGCATCGCTGGCAATATCGGCATAGTTTACGGGTTCCTTTACCCTCGACTTGTCGGTAGTGCGGCGGAAGGTGCCGTGCTCCTTGAGTTGCTGCAAACGACCGGCATCGTAGAAGAATCCCCAACGGATGAGGTCGAAGCCACGTCCGAACTCACATCCGAACTCTTTCGGGCGTTCCACGTTGGCAATCTGCTCGAAGAGTTTGTCCTTGCTGTTGAACTGGGCAAGGCTGAGGCTGGGCAGGTCGGCGCGGTTGCGCACCTGGTTGATCCAGTCGATGGCCTGCTGTGTGGGGCCGTTAACCTCGTTCTCACACTCTGCAGCGCGGAGCAGCACGTCGGAATAGCGCATCAGGCGCAGGTTGATACCGCAGTGCAGACCGGTGATGACAGAGTTGTAGAGGCCGCTGCGCATATTAGTCCACTTGGCGATAGGCAGTCCGCCGTTGGAGTTGTTGGTCACGATGTTCTCGGCAGGAGTCATGACAGTGCCATAGCACACGTTTCCATATTCGAATCCTTCCCAGTCGGCCTCGTATGTACAGATGGTCCAATAGAGACGTGGGTCGAGTTTGCCACTGTTGGTACGCTCTGCCTTGAAGAGTTGATAGAGCCAGGGTGAAGCGGAGATATCAGCCCATCCACCGAAGTCTCCGGGACCGAAGTTGCTCTCAATGGCATGGCCTTGTGTGGCGTAGGGACTGGTGTTGACCGGTGTCCACTCATCGTCGGTACCCTGTGAGCCATAGTCGAGGAACTGCACCTCGTAGAGACTCTCGTCGTTGTTCTCGAAAGCAGGACCTTCACGGAAGTTGTCGCCGTAGTTGGCCATCAGTTTGTATGTGCCATACTGTCCGGCGATGATGGCCTTGAGCACGGTGAGTGCCTCACTGTACTTGTGGCGCATCATGAGGGCGCGGGCATAGAATCCAGCAGCGGCACCGCTTGTAGCACGGCCGTGAGCCCACTCTCCACCAGCATCTTTCGATGGCAGCAGTTGCATGGCCTCGGCGAAGTCGGCCTCCACCTGGTCGAGCACCTGGTCGTAAGTGCTGTTGGGTGCATAGAGTCCATCCAATGAAGAATAAGCGTCATAATCAGTAATGAGGATGGGGTTCTGATAGTAGCCTGCGAGGTTGTAGTAACTCAGCGCACGGATGAAGAGGGCCTGGCCCTTGATGTGGCGCATCTGGTCGTTGAGCGCGGCATTGTCGTCGCCACAGCGTGAGAGCACGAAATTGGTGACGTTGATGGTGTAATACCAGTCACGCCATGACCATTGTCCTATCTCATCGGTGATGGGTTCATCGAGGTCATCGAAAGGCAGGTACCATACCTGCGAGGAGTTCCATGCCTCATCACCGCGGCAGACGTCGATATTGTAGCCCACACGGGCATACGTACCCTCCATACGGGTATGGTTGTACGCGGCAATGATGCTTTCCTCCAATTCTCCAGCAGTGAATCCGAAGGAACCTGAGGTCTGCTGGTTGGGGTTCACCACATCCAGTTTGTCGTCACAGGAAGAGAGAGTGGCGATGCCCAGCAAGAGGGCGAAGGATAATTTATATAGTTTCATAATGAATGCCTTGTATTAGGATTAGAATGTGAAGTTGATACCGGCCATGAAACTGCGTGCGCTTGGGAACGAGCAGAAGTTGTAGCCCGGAGTGAATGTTCCACCGGCATAGTCTACATTATAGCCTTTATAGCCTGTGAACGTATAGAGATTCTGTGCCGACACATAGGCGCGGACACCTGAGACGACTCCATTGAACCACTTGTCGGGGAAGTTGAAGCCCAGTTCCACATTGGCAATCTTCCAGTAAGCGGCATTCTGAATCTTGCGTGAACTGAAGAGGTCGTTCCAAGCCAGTGTAGCATTGTTGGTGGCATAGGTGCGGGGCACGTTGGAGAGGTAGGTCAGCCCGTCCTCCGACCAGCGGTTGGCATCGAGCACAGCCACGTCTTTGTTCCACCATCCATAGCAGGAGTTGAGGCTGTTGTAGATATCGTCGCTCACATGATAGCCGAGCGCGCCGAATGTAGACACACTCAGGTCGAAGTGCTTGTATTCCAGATGGGCGCTGAAACCGAAGTTCACCTTGGGCAATCCGCTGCCCAGCACCACTTGGTCGTTGCCGTCGACAACGCCATCTTCATTGACGTCTTTGTAGAGGCAGTCGCCCACGTTGGCTCCCGACTGTACGGCATGGTCGTCAAGGTCGGCCTGTGTGCGGGCAATGCCTTCATACTCCCAGCCATAGAACTGTCCCACTTCCTTGCCCACATAGGTGGCATAGGCACCAGTGATATAGGAATCGGTACCGAAGCCCAGTGAAGTCACCTTATTCTTCAGGGTGCTCAAGTTGGCACTCAGTTCATATTTCAACGCATGGTCTCTGTTGCGGTAGGTTGCCGAGAACTCGAATCCGGAGTTCTCCATGGATGCGGCATTCATCGTCACCGAGGTGTTGGCCACACCGGCACTTGCCGGCACGGGCACGGAGTAGAGCAGGTCTACCGACTTGTTGAGGTACCACTCAGCGGTGAATTCGATGCGGTTGTTGAACATGGCGAGGTCGATACCCACGTTGGTGGTCTTCTTCTTCTCCCAGGCAATGTTCTTGTTGACGAAGGTAGAGATGGCAGAACCGGTGATAGGCGTGTTGTTGAAACTGTAGGTCATGTTGTTGCGGGCCATGGTGGTCTGATACATATACTCACCGATGTTCTCGTTACCGAGTTCACCGTAACTGGCACGCAACTTGAACATATTGACGATGTTGCGGTTGATGGGGAAGAACTCTTCCTTGTCGAAGCGCCATCCCACGGAGATGGAGGGGAATGTGCCCCAGCGGATGTCCTTGGAGAGGCGTGAACTACCGTCGCGGCGGATAACAGCCGAGAGGAGGTACTTGCCGTCGTAGTCGTAGATCAGACGTCCGATGTAGGAGGTCAGCGCGTGCTTGTACTCATACGAACTCGAATAGGTATTCTCAGCGTTCTGCAGTTGCAGGAAGTAGGGCTCGGTGAAGTTTTTGCCCCATCCTGTGAGGTTGAAGGTGTTCTCCTCTTCGTAAGTCTGTCCCAGCACAACATTGAAGTGATGTTTCCCAATGGTTCCATCGTAGTTGAGCGTGTTCTCCACCAGGAAGTCGGAATACCTGCGCTGGCCTTTGGTCAGTGTCTCGTTGGTCTTGTCGAGATACACACGGTTGCTCTGAATCCAAGCCGAAATCCAGGTATTGTCGTTGGCATGGGTCTTGCTGTAGGAGAGGTTGATTTTATAAGTCAGCGAATGGTTCTCGCTGTGTACTCCAAGCATCTTCAGCAGGTCGACATCGGCTGAACCGGTGGCCACCACGCGGTCTACCAATGTGTTGCGCGAAAGCAGGTGGTTCACCAACAACGGGTTGGAAGCCGAGATATCGCCGTGGATGGTGTCGTAATACACACCATATCCATAAGCATCGTAGTTATAGTTGCTGGCCGAGCCCACTTTGTCGTCGAGCACCCATGTCGACTCATCATAAGCCTTGATGGTAGGCTGCATGAGCAATGTACCGCGGAGCACGTTGGTCACGTCGCCATAAAGACCCTGCACATACTCCGAAGCGTTGGAGATAGCCATGTTGTCCTGGTTGGAGTGAGAGTAGACAAGGCTGGTGCGGAACTTGATGAACTTGGTCTCCATGGTGTTGTTCACACGCACGGTGAAACGCTCGAAGTTAGGACCGGCACCTTCCAGAGTACCTTTCTGGTTGAAGTAGTCGAGACCCACATTATAAGTATTGTGTGCGCCACCACCACTGAAGTTCACATTGTGGTTCTGGCGGATACCTGTCTTGAACACTTCATTGAACCAGTCAGTATTGGTACCGTCCTTGAAGTGGTACATGCCATCGTCTCCCGGGGTGTATCCACCTGGGAGGGGTGTGCCGGAATTTTCACAGGCCTGACCCAGATAATGGCTGTACTGGTCGGCATTCATCACATCGTAGACACCGTCGGGAATCTGGTCGACACCGAAGTAGCCTTTGTAATCAACCTTCAGCGGCTGGTCTTTCTGTCCGCTCTTGGTGGTGATGATAATCACACCGTTGGCGGCACGCGAACCGTAGATAGCGCCTGCCGAAGCATCTTTCAGCACCTGGATGGTAGCAATGTCGTTGGGCGAGAAGTCGCGGATGGTGGTTCCCATGGGCACACCGTCGATGACATAGAGAGGAGCCGTGCTGCCGAAAGATCCGATACCGCGGATTCTCACGGTGGGGTCGGCACCCGGCTGTCCGTCGGAAGTGATCTGCACACCTGCCACCTTACCTTCGAGCATGGTGGAGATGTTGGAGTTGGATACACGTTTCAGTTCATCAGCATTCACCACTGACACCGAACCGGTGAGGTCGGCTTTCTTCTGTGTACCATAACCCACCACCACTACTTGTTCGAGGAGGCTGTAGTCAGACTCGAGTTGAATCTGTCCGAGGGCCGAGCGGCCACGCACGTCCACCTCGAGATCCTTGAATCCCACATAACTCACGATGAGTGTTGCGTTCTGCGGAGCCTCCAGTTGGAAGTTTCCGTCGATGTCGGTCACACTGCCACCCTGGGCACCTTTCACCCTGACGGTAGCACCAATGAGCGGTTCTCCTTCTTGGTCGATGACCTGTCCGGTGACCACAAAGGTCTGTGCTTGTTCCGTTGATGCCATTACAGGAGTCGGCAGAGAGGACAGTCCTCCCAATGCACCCCAAAAAAGCATCGCAGATAATAATACTTTTTTACTCATTTGATAAATTGATTAGATAAAAATATGTTAGTTTTTATAATAGTCCACGGCAACATATCTGATAAATGTTGGTTGCGTAGGTTAGGTCGTTTGGTTTAAAAGTTGCCGCAAAGATAACAAAGGTTAAAAGCCGAAAGGTGGACAAAATAAAATATGAGGTGGACAAAGTGAAAAACAGGTGGACAAACTATTGGAGACACTTGCACCCGTGGAATTGTGTGGGCACACACTATTATTTTCCCCAAGAACTCGGGTTAGTTCCAAATTCTTTGGTGAAACAACGGGTGAAATACTTCGGGTCGTTGAATCCCACGCTGAAGGCGATTTCGGCGATGTTTCGGTTGGCAGCATTCCGCTCCAACATCTTGCGTGCCATGTCGAGCCGGTAGTGTCGCATGAACTGTCCGGGCGACATGCCCGTCTCCTCATTGAGTTTCTTGCTGAGGAGCGTGCGGTTGAGTCCCATCTGTTCCGACAGTTCGGTCACTCCATATTCACTGTTCATGTAGTTTTGCTCCATGAGTTCCACGATACGCTCCATGAAAGGCTTCACCGACTCGGCAGCCTGTTGGTCGTCGGCCACCGCCGTCTTGCTCACGCTCTCTGCCATGCGCTTGCGGTTGTCGATGATACTTTGGATGCGCTTCTGCAGCGCTATAGGGTCTTCGCTCTCGCGAAGGGCGTCTTCGATGGGCCGCATGAGTTTCTCCTCTTCCTGTCGGCGCAGTTGTCTCACCCTGCGGTTGTAGAGGGCGACGGCCGCGGCGAGCAATGCCAGGAGCACCAGGGAGATAAACCACCACGACTTATAGAAATAAGGTGTCACTTTGACCTCTACCGAGACGGAGGTGTCGGCAGCCTTGCTGAGGGCCGACGCATACCTCACCTCGAAGACATAGTCGCCCGAGGGCAGGCTGGTGTATCTCACGGAGTGCTGCCCCGGCTCGAGTTGTGTCCACTCCGTCTCGAGTCCCCTCATGCGGTAACTGTACACGCCCTGTGTCTCATTGCCGTAGTTGAGCGTCGAGAAGTCGATGACGAGCGACCTGTTGCTCTCGTGCAGCCGTATGGTTTTTGCATAACTGATGTCCTCGTCGATATGTCCGTCACCTGCCACGGCATCCTGGTTGTCGATGGTGAGGTGGGTGAGGTGCAGCCGGTGTGGCCTGTTGGCGATAAGGTTACCCGGTGCCACCGAGGTCAGTCCTTCCTGACTGCCAAACCACAATGTGCCATCATTCCCTTTCGTCGCGCCATTCCAATAGAACTGCTGACAGAGCAGGCCGTTCTCCTCTCTCAGCGTCGTGAAAGCCCCCGTTTCGGGATTGAGCACGGAGAGTCCGTTGCCCGTGGCAATCCACAGTTTGCCGTTCTCATCCTCCACTATGCCTTTCACAGAGTTGTTGGCCAGACCATCGTTGGTGGTATATGCCACGAAGAAATCCTTTCCTTCGTTGCTGGTCTTCCGCCTGTAGAGTCCGTAGCCGTTGCTGCCCATCCATAACGTGCCGTCCTTCGACTGGTAAAAACAAGTAATCTTGTCGATGATACCACTCTCAGGGCTGTCGAGTTTGTCGCGGAGATGTTGGAAGGCAAACTTCCCTTTATTGTCTCTACCCTTCCCCACGTCGATGACATAGGTTCCCTCCAGGCAGCCTATCCATAATTGCCGGTCGTGGTCGATGAGTGCGCCGATACAGCCTCGTGCCAAATGGCATCCCTCGAAAGGCTCCTCGAGCACTTGCTTGCCGAAGTCGTAGAAGAAGATGCCTTCGTTGCTGCCTATCCATAGACCGTTATTGACATCGTCGTAGGCCATGGCGCCCACGAAATTGAGCATGAGGGCATGCCGCTCATCGACGTTGAGTCTGCCCACCACATGGGTCTGGAAATCCATATAGTTCACACCGCCGCCCCATGTGCCTATCCATAGTCGGTGGCCGTCGGTGACGAGGGCAGAAACGGAGTTATGCGACAGTTGGCTGTTGTGGGTAGTGAAATGGGTAAACGTGCCGTCGGCATCCATCCTGTTGAGTCCACCTTCCACGGTGCCCACCCACAGCGTGCCGTCTTCCTGCACGAGCATGGCATTCACGGCATTGGGGGAGATGCTCTTCGGGTCGGCGGTATGCTCGAAATTGCGCATGGCCAGCATGCGTGGACTCAGGCAAACGGCGCCGGCTGTCTCGGTGCCTATCCACAGGCATCCGTCGTTTTGGTGAATACAACTCACGAAATTGCTGCCCAATGGCCATGGCGAGGTCGAAGTGTTCCAATGTTCGAAATGCTGTCCGTCGGGCATGAGGAAATCCAAGCCTCCCAATGTTCCCACGAGCAAGGTCTTGTCGGGTGTCATCGCCATACAACTCACAAAATCGTGCGACAGCGACGACGGGTCTTGACTATGGCTGTAAGCCATGAGTTGGGTGGCATGAGGATGGTAGAGTCTCAGACCGTGGTTGGTGGCTATCCACACTTTGTCGTCCTGCCGCAGCAGTGAGGTGACAAAGAGTCCGTTGAGATGTGACAAGAGGGGTGAAATCTCACTTTTCACAATTTTCTCTCCTTCGGCAGCCATCCTGAAGATACCCCCGTCGATACATGCCCACACGTTCCCATTGCCGTACAAATCGGCGATGGTGACGCTAGGAGTATTGCCGGTATAAGGATAACTGACGATATTCTTCACGCTGCCGTTCTCATGGAAAGAAAAGCAATGGATATGCGACATGGTGACGAGCCACAGCCTTCCCACCTTGTCGAGCATGATGTTCACACCCCGCTGCGAGAGAATCTCCTCAAGCCGTTTGTCCTTGCTGTCGGGCATCGCCACCGTCATCGTGCGCATGTCGATAATCTGGGTATATTCGTCGAAGACCACCCAAAGCCGGTGGAACTGGTCTTCGCAAACCTTTCTGGAAGAGTGGCTTCTCCACTGCAAGCCCTGCGGACGGGTATAGAAACTGGAGAATCCGTATCCATTATAGCGAACGATACCACCTCCGTATGTCGACAGCCATACGAATCCCTCGCTGTCGGTGAAGATGGTGTTCACGTTGTTGCTCGGCAGGCCGTCTGTCATATTGAGTGTCGAGATGTTGTACCGCTCAAGAAAAGTGTGCTGAGCCAGCAGGCCCAACGACACGGCAAAGAAATAACAGAGCGAGGCAAGTCGACGCAATGGCTTCATTTAGTTTTTATTGACAAACTGCATTTCTATCTCTTGCAAAATTAAGAAAAAAATCGTCAAAACTGAAAAATATTACTCGTTTTTTTCGATAAAATCTCCAGAGAATAGGTTTGAGGTTTATCATGCTGCGCATGATAAACATCGGCGGCGCCTCAGCATACTGAAAGTAAACTTTCGTCTGCATTCGGCTTGCACGATGTTTGAGGTTTCTTTTGACCTTTGCTTTATAGAACGAACACGAATCTACCGAATTCACACGAATAAAAATTTCGTGAAGATTCGGGGAATTCGTGTTCGTTTTTATTCCTTTTGGCATCAGAACTCCACAATGAGAGTCTGGCGCGGGCGGAGGTTCACGTCCTTGTCGAGTCTGACGTGGCGGCGGGTGATGACATCAGTAGCGGTGGTGGTGCTGCCGATGACCTCGGCATAGCGTGCCACCTCGAGGGTAGCGGGTTGCGAAGTGCCGTTGAGGATGGTGAGTACCGTCTTGCCCTGATACTGGCGTGCGATGACGTAAACGCCATGCCACGGGATAAACTGCGTCTGCTTGCCTTTCACCACCACATCGTTGCCCTGTCGCCAGTGGAGAAGTCGGCTGCACCAGTCGAACATCGCATTCTGGGCATTGGTGCGGCCCTCACGCGTGAAGGCACTGCGCTTGTCGCCCTTGAAACCACCGGGGAAGTCCTTGCGCACATTGCCGTCGGTCACCTCCTTCGTACCGTTCATCAGCACCTCGGTGCCATAGTAGAGTTGCGGCGTGCGGTTGATGGTGAGCAGCAGGGCGAGGGCCTGTTTCAGTGCGAGCGTATCGGTGCCGTTGCCGAGGAAACGGTCGGTGTCGTGGTTCTCGATGAATGCCATCACACTCGACGGGTTGGGATAGAGGTAGTCGTAGACCAGACTGTTGTAGATGCGGTTGAAGCCATTCCACCATCCGTCGGTCTCCTCATTCTTCGCCATATTGATTTTCTCAAAGAAACTGAAGTCCATCACCGTCTTCAGGTAACTGTTCTCTTCTGCCAGTTTCGAGCCTTTCTGCCAGGTGGCGGTATAGGCGGGTTCGGTGACCCATGTCTCACCCACAGTGTTAAAGTTGGGATATTCGTCGTCGAGTGTCCGCATCCATCTTGCCATGGCATGGGCATCGGCATAGGGATAAGTGTCCATGCGGATGCCGTCGATGCCCACCGTCTCAATCCACCAGATGCTGTTCTGGATGAGGTAGGTCATCACATGCTGGTTGCGCTGATTGAGGTCGGGCATGGTGGGCACGAACCATCCTTCCACCGTCTCTCTCTTGTCTACCTCAGAGGCATAGGGGTCGACCACAGGGGTGAGTTTGTAACTCGTCTGCAGGAAACTGGTGCCGGTGGGGTCGGAAGAGCCTTTCGACTCCTTCAGCCATCCAGGTAGGTTAATCCAGTCGTGCGAGGGCATGTCCTTCACCCACGGATGCTCAAAGCCGCAGTGGTTGAAAATCATGTCCATCACCACTTTCAGACCATGTTGGTGGGCCTCGTCTACCAATCTGCGATACTCGTCATTAGTACCAAAGCGGGGGTCTACCTTGTAGTAGTCGGTGGTGGCATAGCCATGATAGGTGCTGAAGCCATTGTTGTCGGGGGAGTTGTTCTCGAGCACCGGCGTGAACCACAACGCCGTCACGCCGAGTTCCACGAAATAGTCGAGGTGCTGGCGCAGTCCTTCCAGGTCACCGCCGTGGCGCAGACTGGGCTGGCTGCGGTCTACCACATAGTTGTTCATGCCCTTGATCTGGTCGTTGGCATCGCTGCCACTAGCGAAGCGGTCGGGCATGAGCATATAGAGCACGTCGGCATTGGTGAATCCCTCGCGCTGATAACCGGGTTTTTCCCTCTGCTTGAGTTCGTAACTCACGCTCTTTTTCTGTTTGCCGATATTGAAATTGAGCGTCATCATTCCTGGTTGCGCGCCCTTGAGGTTGAGATAGACGAGCAGGTAGTTGGGACTGTCGAGCCGCACCAGACTGTCGATAGCCACTCCGGGGTAGTCGGTCGTCACCTCTGCCTCACGGATGCCGCTGCCATAGACCATGAGTTGCAGACTGGAATTCTTCATGCCGGCAAACCAGTTGGCGGGTTCTATGTGGTCGATTTTAAGGGCTGCGCTCATTGTCGTGGCAAGACTAAGGAAAATAGCGATGAATAATATGTTTTTTTTCATTTTTATGAATGATGGTTAGTGATAATCTCTCCAATAAAGGCCCTAAAGACCCTAACATCTCTAAAGTCCATGGCTTAATCATGCAGGATGAGGGCCGACTGTGGGTCGACGACCACACGTCCGCCTTCTACGGTGGAGATACCGTTTTCATCGATGACGTTGTCGCAGCACACCACGGTGAACCGGCCTTGTGGGATATCAACGACCCTCGACTCCTTATTGCTGTTGAGCACTACGATGATGTTGTTCCACGCATCACCCCCTGCATGGTTTTTCAGCATGAAAGCCACGAGGCAGTCTTGTGTGGGCAGGAACTCAAGCGAGCGTCGCACGGCATCGGCATCTCCCAAACGGAAGGCGGGATGGTTCTTGCGCAACTGTATCAACTTCACGTAGTATTCGAAGGCGTGGGCATAGCGCAGCGTATTGTTCCAGTTGAGTTGGTTGACGGAGTCGGGCGACTCGAAACTGTTGTGCACGCCTTTCTTGTCGCGCAGCATCTCTTCCCCGGAGAGGATGAAGGGCACGCCCTGCGAGGTGAAGACGGCGGTCTGAGCGAGCAGGTCGAGGCGTTGCAACTCATCGCTGGTGATGCCCGGCACTGAAGAGCGGAGGCGGTCGACGAGGCACATGTCGTCATGACAACTCACATAGGCTATCATCTGCGTGGGTTGAGTGGCCCATGGCTCATCGGAGTAGTTCACCTTCTTCATATCCACCTGTGGGTGGGCGATACCGCCCGCAATGCCGTATTTCAGACTCTCTTCCTCGCCAGGCAGTCCGGCGAGGAAAGCACCCTTGGTGTCATCGTCGAAGGGACCACGCAGGGCATCGCGGATTTCGTCGCTGAAGGCGGCGATGCGCGGCATCTTCGGTATATTGGCCTTCACGCCGAGTTGGTCTTGCGGGTAGGCACAGGCACCTGCCGACCATCCCTCGCCATAGATGAAGATAGAGGGGTCTATCTCGTCTACTGCCTTGCGGATGGCGTTCATCGTCTCGATGTCGTGCACGCCCATGAGGTCGAAGCGGAAACCGTCGATATGATACTCGTTAATCCAGTATTTCACCGACTCTATCATAAACTTCCTCATCATGGGTTTTTCAGAGGCCGTCTCATTGCCACATCCCGAACCGTTGCTGTAGTTGCCGTCGGCGGTCTTGCGGTAGTAGTAGTCGGGCCAGGTGCGCTGGAAATTGCTGTGGTCGATGTCGTAGGTGTGGTTGTAGACGACATCGAGGATGACGCGGATGCCCGCCTTGTGGAGCGCCTGCACCATCTGCTTGAACTCACTGATGCGGCAGCCTGGCTCATAGGGATTGGTGGAGTAACTCCCTTCGGGCACGTTGTAGTTCACGGGGTCGTATCCCCAGTTGTACTTATTGTCGGCGAGCCGTGTCTCGTTGACCGAGCCGAAGTCATACGACGGAAGGATATGAATGGCATTGACACCCAGCGTTTTCAGGTGCTGGATGGCCCAGTCTTCTGTCAGGGCGAGGAACTTGCCCGGGTATTCGCTGCTCACGCGTTTCACGAAGAACTCCCCCGGGTCGAGGTTCACGTTGCGGGCGATGGAGAAGTCGCGGTGGTGCATCTCGTAGATGACGAGGTCGGCAGGCGACTTCACCACGGGCCGGCGGTCGGCAGCCCACCCTGCGGGGTTGGTTTGCTGCATATCGATGATGGCGGCGCGCTTGCCGTTCACTCCCACGGCCTTGGCAAAGACGCCCGGCGTCTCCCTCCAGGTGTCGGGGTTGTTGCTGCCTCCGATGGAGAAGGTATAGAAAGTGCCATAGGGAATGCCTTTCTTGTTCTTCACCGTGGCAGTCCATATGCCATTCACATATTTCATCTTGAGGGTCTTGAATGGCTTCCCTCCCTCTCCCTGGGCGTAGAGGCGCACTTTCACCTTTTTGGCATCAGCGGGGGCAAAGAGCCGGAAAGTGGTTTGCTGTGGGGTGACCACACACTCCTGGAAATCGAAATCCTGCGCATGTGAGGAATAAGAGATAAACAATGCGGTCAAGACGGTCAGTAGTTTTTTCATTTCAGTATTGCCTTGGTTGGGGAAAAGGAAGTGGGCAGTGCCATTAGGGCATTCCCCACTTCGTCACAGTATGGTTATCATGCCATTGAGAGAAAGGATGTCTGCGTCACCGTGCAATCAGCGAGATGGCGAACCCACCTCCCGGTGCCTCGGTGAGTTTGAGCACGTCGCCCTTCTTCACCGTCTTGCGGGTGATGGTGTAGGCCTTGGGATTGTCCTTGTAGTGCGCATCCTTGGCATCGGCATAGATGGTGCAGTCGTATTTCCTTCCCTTGTCGAGGAAGTCGAGGCGCAGGTTCACCTTGCGGCCGTTCTCATCGCACTTGCCGCCCACAAACCAGTTGGCGGTGCCTTTGGCCTTACGTGCCACAGTGATGTAGTCGGCAGGCTCTGCCTCCAGATACTTGGAGTCGTCCCAGTCTACCGCCACGTCACGGATGAACTGGAAGGCATCATCAAACTTGGCATAGTTCTCGGGCAGGTCGGCAGCCATCTGCAGCGGACTGTACATGGTGACATAGAGAGCCAATTGCCCCACGAGGGTGGTATGCACGTAGTTGGGGTTGTCGCTCCATGTGTTCAACTGGGTCTCGAGGATGCCGGGCGTATAGTCCATCGGTCCACCCTGCAGACGGGTAAAGGGCAAGATGACGGTGTGGTCGGGACGGCTCCCACCGAATGCCTCATACTCCGTGCCGCGGGCACTCTCGTTACCCACGAGGTTGGGCCAGGTGCGGCAGAGTCCGGTGGGGCGCACTGCCTCATGGGCATTCACCATGACATGGTGCTTGGCGGCCTCCTGGATGCAGTAGAGGTAATGGTTGTTCATCGACTGCGAGTAGTGGTGGTCGCCACGGGGGATGATATCGCCCACATAGCCGCTCTTCACGGCATCATAGCCATATTGGTTCATCAGGTTGTAGGCTGCCTCCATGTGGCGCTCGTAGTTCTGTGTCGACGATGAGGTCTCATGGTGCATGAGCAGTCTTACGCCCTTGGCATGTGCATAGTCGTTGAGCATCTTGATGTCGAAGTCGGGATAAGGGGTGACGAAGTCGAAGACATCGCGTTTCCACATGTTCGCCCAGTCTTCCCATCCCACGTTCCAGCCTTCCACGAGCACCTCGTCGAGACCGTTGGCAGCGGCGAAATCGATATAGCGCTTCACCTTCTCGTTGTTGGCGGCATGGCGGCCGTTGGGAGTCACCTTGCTCCAGTCGATTTGGTCGAGTTTTATCGACGGGAAGTCATTGGTATAGTTCCAACTGCTCTTCCCCACAATCATCTCCCACCACACACCGCAGTATTTCACGGGATGAATCCACGAGGTATCCTCGATTTTGCACGGCTCGTTGAGGTTGAGGATGAGGTTGGAGGAGAGCATGTCGCGGGCGTCGTCGCTCACGATGACCGTTCGCCAAGGAGTCTGGCAAGGCGTCTGCATGGCACCCTTCAGACCAGTGGCATCAGGGGTGAGGTGACTCACAAAGGTGAAGGGGGCAGGCAGAGGATAGGGCGACGGTGCAGGGTTGGGCGTATAGGCATTGCTTCCTCCGCCCAGTTTCTCGGTGAGGTGCTTGGTCTGCGCGTCTACCAGTTCGAGATGCATAGTGGCATAGTCGATGCAGGCTGCCTCGTGGATGTTGATGTAGAGGCCGTCGTCGCTTTTCATCTGCAGAGAGGTCTGCACGCCGGTTTCTGAGAAGACGGCCACGGAGGAGTTGCCCCAGTTCACGGCTTCTTTCATGCGTCCGCGGATTTCCGACAGCCGGGTCTGCTGGGTTTCCTGCTCCTGAGTGTCGTAGTCGCCGGGCAGCCACCATGCGATATGGTCGCCAGCCATGGCAAACTCTGTATGTTCCTCCTTGATGAGGAAATAGTTGAGTTCGTTTTGCTGGGGGAACTCATAGCGCAGTCCCATGCCGTCGTCGTAGACACGGAAACGGATGGTGATGCGCCTGTTGGTAGCCTGCTGGAGCAGGTCGACAGCCAACTCGTTGTAGTGGTTGCGGATGGTGGCGGTCTCGCCCCATACGGGTTTCCACGTCTCGTCGAAGGTGCTGGTCTGCGTGTCGGCCACGGTGAAGCCTTCCATCAGGTCGGTCTCGTCGTATCCCTTGCTGGCATGTTTGTCTTTTGCCAGTTCAAGTCCGAGCCGGCTGGGTTTCACCACGTCCTTGCCCTTGTAGGTGAGTTGGTAGGTGGGACAGCCGTTACGGAGAGCGAAACTGAGGCACACGTTGCCGTTGGGTGATTTCACGTCCTGGGCTACCGCTGTCATCGACAGCAGTGCCATGATGAAGAGTGTAAGTTTTCTCATATTTGCAAGGTTGTTATCTTCCGCTTTGGGATATCAGTTCGGTGATGTTGTCGCAGAACTTCCGGTCGTTGATTAACTGTTCTATGCTCAGGTGCATGCGGTAACGCCAGTAATGGCGCGGGTTGGCGGGGATGTTGATGCGCTCGGCATTGGCATCGGCCAGACGGATGCGCTCATCGATGGCCAACCAGTCTTGTATGGAGAGGATGCAGAGCATCGAGGGACTGGTAAGGTGGCGCGAGACGATGTCGCGGGCAAGCCATCCCGGCAGGGGGTGGGGAGCCTCACCGCTACGGTAGAGCATGGTGTTGTAGTATTCCTGTGTGCGCTCCACGTCTTCGTCCCACCACTGCCTGAGCGTGGGCATGTCATGGCTGGAGATGGTACACACCGAACGGTAGGGGTTGCGCGAGAGATGACCGAACTTCACGCTGGGGTCCTTGGGCATCGACTGCAGTTCGAGGCTGAGCACACGCAACTCATTCATCACCCATGGCACGCAGTCGGGCACCATTCCCAGGTCTTCGGCACAGACGAGCATCCGCGTGGCCTCTACCAGCAAGGGGAGTTTGCGCATGGCCTCATGATACCAGAACTGGTTGTTGCGACGGTAATAGTAGTCGTTGTAGAGGTGGTTGAACACATACTTCTCGTGGTCGGAGAGCGACTCATAGATGAAGTCGAACTGCACCGAGATTCTGGGGTGGAACTTGCTGGCGTCGCGGTGGTCGCGCAGGAAGAGCACGTCGCTGATGAGGGCATACAGGCCGTCGCGCAGCATGACGCTCACCTCGTCGGTCTTCCCCTCGAAGGCGGCCTCTACCTTGCGCTGGGTGTCGTAGGCCTCACGCATACGGTAGAATCCGTTGCCCTTCTCTTCCACATAGGTGGCCTTCACTTCGCCGGCGTGCTCATGGAAAATGCGGTCGAGTACCTCATCGGTGATATAGGGCTGGGTGAAGAACTCCTCACGGAACGGCAACCCGTAGGCTTCTATCTCTGGCACCGTCATGGCGAGAGCCGGTGAGAACTGTCCGAGGAGCCCGTGCACGGAACTGATAGGAATCTCCCAGATGCGGAAGAAGCCGAGCACATGGTCGATGCGGTAGGCATCGAAGAATTTCGACATGTTGGCGAAACGCCTCACCCACCAGGCACAGCCGTCGGCGAGCATCTCTTCCCAGTTGTAGGTGGGGAATCCCCAGTTCTGTCCATTGGCGGAGAAGTCGTCGGGGGGTGCACCTGCCTGTCCGTCGAGGTGGAAGTAGCGGGGCTCCTGCCATACGTCGCAGCCATACCTGTTGACGCCGATGGGGATGTCGCCCTTGAGGATGACGCCCTTCTCACGGGCATACTCATGCACGGCCTCCATCTGGGAGTTGAGCACATACTGCACGAAATAGTAGAATGCCACCTCCTTGTATGCCTTGTTGCGTGAGGAAGAGAGACTCTGACGGTCGGCCTCATCCCAGATGTTGTGGTCGGGCCACTGACTGAAGTCGGCGGTACCGTATTTGTCGCGCAGCATGCTGTATTGGGCATAGGGCACCAACCACTGCTTCGACTCCTCAAAGAAGTGCTTGAACGATGTCGAGGCCATCATCTTCTTGCCTTCCTGGGCGAAGATTTCCTTCAGGTAGGCCGTCTTGGCGCTGTTCACTCGCTCGTAGTCGATTTGGGGAAGGGCATTGAGTTCTGCCCGGAGTTGCTCCATCTCCTTGCGTTTTGCTTCGTCGGCAATAGGTGGCAGAGCATTGAGGTCGGCATACTGCGGATGGAGGGCGAAGATGCTGATGCAACTATAGGGGTAGGAGTCGGTCCAGGTATGGGTGATGGTAGTGTCGTTGATGGGCAGAATCTGCAGCACACGCTGGCGCGTGAGGGCCACCCAGTCGATCATCTTGCGCAGGTCGCCGAAGTCACCCACGCCGAAACTGCTCTCCGACCTGAGCGAGAACACGGGCACGAGTGTACCGGCGCATTTCACATGGTAGGCATCGAAACGGGCCTCAGGCAACTCATATACCACCACATCGCCATCTTCCATCACGGGAAGCGTGATCACCCTGTTGTCGGCATTCTCCCAGATAGGCGACACCTGGTCGTCATCATGGAGGGCGATGAACTTCATCTCGAACAGACCGGAAGAAAGTTTTGTGGCATCGATATCGGCTATCCACTCGTTGTAGTTGTGCTCCACCATTACCACGGCATTCTGGGGCTGCCAGTTGCCCAGCACGGTCTCGCTGCCCACAACGGCCAGCCGCTCATTGCGACGCAACTGCGGTGCGCGCACCTTCAGCCGCACGGTGCGGAGGAAGGACTGCTGGCGGGGTTGCATCCGCTCGTGGCGATTGATGCACTCGGTCATGGCAGAACTGTAGAGATAGGCGTTGTCGGGGATATCTACCCAGTGGTCGTATACGACATAGCGCGTTGCCTTGCGTGCCGCCAGTTCGAGACGATGGGTCTCAAGGGTCCATTCTCGGCGCACTTCCACTCCGTCACGTGTCACGGTGTAGAAATAGTCAAGCGAAGTGCCCACCTTGAGTAAAGAGTTGACATCACACGACCAATTCCGGCCATCTATGGTCGTCATCTTATACGAATTGGTCATCTTCTCACCTTCGCTGTCAGATGAGACCACGTTGAGCACGAGTGCCTCACCAAAAGCGGTGTGATATTCCAAGTTAAATCGTAAATCCATAGACAAATAGGTTAGTAATTTTTGGTAAAATTACAAATTATCCAAATATGTTATTCCCTCGTTGTTTGTTTTTTCCCCTTTTGTCTGTGCAAACGTTTGCACTCTTTTATAAAAAGGAGGGGGCTGTACCATTATTTACTTCAGTTCCGATGTGCCGCCAAGCATCGAGCGAAGTTCAATGAAAGGGAAATACCGAATTGTGCATCACACAAAATGAAGTCTCGAAAAACAAATGTTGCACAAGCCTTCGGCTTGGGGGTCACAACAACCCCAACCCCTTCTTGGTCCTAAGAAGGGGCTTCAACCCCAACCCAAGGCCCTTCCCCTCTCCAGGGGAAGGGATGCAACCGCTCGCATCCGCTCGCTCGGTCACTAAGGTATCCGCGATCGTGCAAGCCGAGAGCAGAGGGAAAACAAGTTTTCACTATGCCGAGGCGCCGCCGATGTTCATCATGCGCAGCATGATAAACCTCAAATCTTAAACCTTAAACCTCAAATCTTAAAAGCACAACTCCTCTTCAAAGAAAAAGGTTCCGACCCTCACGAGCCAGAACCTTACGCGCAATGTAAAATTTTAAATTTCACCCTTCTGTTTAAAAGTGTATAATTAAGACAAACTACTATTATATCTTTTTATATGAATTCATGTTTATCCAGTTCGTACTGGTCTTTGTTTTCATCTGCCCTTCTCATGGCCGATGGGTTGCACCATGCACTGGCCGGAGAACGCGAGACGGATGTTTGAATCAAACCTGGAGGAAGATGGTTTCCTGCCTTGTCAACGAAGAGGAAGCCTTCGACCCGCAGGACCGACATGCTACTCTCTATTCACCGAGCCGCATTGCCAGTCCTACAGTCAAAGCAACTACTAACGTTTTAATAGTTTTCTCAAACATTAAAATAAACTAATAAAAAATAAACCTAACCTAAAAACTTTGCTGCAAAGGATGCAAATTCTGATGTAACATGGACTTTTCATCAAGTAACCGCATACCTATAAGCAAGACTATCTTAAAAAAAAGATACAACTCATGATTTCAAATTAGATGAAAAAAAAGTAAATTTGCAATCACAACCAAATTCACTATTCATTATGATAAAAAGATTTTCGAAAATTCTACTTGCCGCTGCCTTCTGTATCTTCCCCTTTGTCAAGGGGATGGCAGCAGTAGACCCCAACTTCTACATCTTCCTCTGCTTCGGTCAGTCGAACATGGAGGGAAATGCACGTCCTGAGGCACAAGACCTCAAGAGTGTGGGACCTCGCTTCCTGCTGATGCCCGCCGTTGATGATGCACAGCGTGGACGCAAAGCCGGCGAATGGTGTGAGGCCACTCCCCCACTCTGCCGCCCGAACACCGGACTCACCCCTGCCGACTACTTCGGCCGCACCCTCGTGGCTTCGCTTCCCGACAACATCCGCATCGGTGTGATTCACGTGGCTATCGGTGGCATCAAAATCGAGGGTTTCATGCCCGACGAGATTGAGAACTACGTGAAGAACGAGGCTCCCAACTGGATGAAGGGGATGCTGGAGGCCTATGACAACAATCCCTATAAACGACTCGTGGAACTGGCCAAGAAGGCACAGAAAGACGGTGTGATCAAGGGTATCCTGATGCACCAGGGCGAGTCGAACACTGGTGACCCCGAGTGGGGAAAGAAAGTGCAGAAGGTCTACGACAGCCTGCTCGGCGACCTGAAACTCAAGCCCGAGGAGGTGAACCTCTATGTGGGTGGCGTGGTACAGGCCAACGGACAAGGTGTTTGCATCGGCTGCAACAAGCAGATCAACGAACTGCCACAGACCATCCACACCTGCCAGGTCATCTCTTCCGACGGCTGCACGAACGGTCCCGACCGTCTGCACTTCGATGCCGCAGGCTACCGTGAACTGGGTTGCCGATATGGCGAGGCCGTGGCTCGTTTCCTGGGTTATGAGCCCAAGCGTCCGGAGTTTGAGGTGCCCAGGGCCCTCGAGGTTCCCGCCGATGCCTTCCTTGCCGAGACCACCGTTCCCGGCAACGACTTCCCGAAGATAGACAAAGAGGGTCGCGCCTACTTCCACGTGCAGGCTCCAGAGGCCAGGAAAGTGGTGCTCGACATCTGCGACAAGAAATACGACATGCAACGCGACGGCAAGGGCGGCTGGATGGCTGTCACCGACCCGTTGGTGGTAGGTTTCCATTATTATTTTATTAATATAGGTGGCGTGAACTTCATCGACCCATCGACGGAGACGTTCTTCGGCTGCAACCGCGAGGCTGGCGGCATCGAGATTCCCGAGGGTCCCGAGGGCGACTACTACCGTCCGCAGCAGGGTGTCGCCCACGGTCAGGTGCGCAGCATTTACTACTGGTCGGAGTCGTCGAAAGCATGGCGCCATGCCATGGTCTATACCCCCGCCGAGTATGAGTTGAAGAAGATGCAGAAGAAACGCTATCCCGTGCTCTACCTGCAACACGGTATGGGTGAGGACGAGACAGGCTGGACGAAGCAAGGCCACATGCAGCACATCATGGACAACGCCATTGCCAGCGGCAAGGCCGTACCGATGATTGTAGTGATGGAGAGCGGCGACATCAAGGCTCCACCAAAAAACTTCGGTGGCGGTGGCACCAACGACTACGGCAACACCTTCTACCCCGTACTGCTCAACGACCTCATCCCCTATATCGACGCCAACTTCCGGACCCTCTCCGACCGTGAGCACCGTGCTATGGCAGGATTGTCGTGGGGCGGCCACCAGACTTTCGACGTGGTGCTTACCAACCTTGACAAGTTCTCCTATATGGGCACCTTCAGCGGGGCCATCTTCGGTCTCGACGTGAAAACAGCCTACGACGGCGTGTTCACCAATGCCGAGGAGTTCAACAAGAAGATTCACTACTTCTTCATGAGCAGCGGCACAGAGGGTATGGACAAGATGTTCCGCACTGCAGAGACGGTGAAGCAACTCAACGACCTGGGCATACACGCCGTCTACTCTGAGTCGAAAGGCACTGCCCACGAATGGCTCACCTGGCGCCGTGGACTCAATGAGTTCATCCCACACCTCTTCAAGTAATATTGAAAATTGAAAATTGAAAATTGAAAATTGCCGCTTCGCGGCGAATGTCGGCTACGTCTCAACATAAGAACAAGTTCTTTTGTATTCGACTTGCAAGACATTTGAAAATTGCCGCTTCGCGGCGAATGTCGGCTGCATCTCAACATAAGAACAAGTTCTTTTGTATTCGACTTGCAAGACATTTGAAAATTGGGGCGTGCCAACGTTGGCGCGCCCTTTTGTAGTTTTATTGCATTTCACTACAAAACGTTTGGATGAATCGAGAAATATAACTACCTTTACATCGTCAAAAAGACCGGTAACCATATGAAATTGAAATACCTTATTATCTGGCTGGCTGCCCTCGCCGCCATTGCCTGCGGACTGCTTCTTTACGAAAGCCACTTTCTATGGAAGGTGCAGGAACTGAACTTGTTTCTCCAAACATCGCTATTCTTCAAAGAGCAGATGGTGGCACCTGCAGGCATGCTCACCTACTTCGGCACGTGGTTCACACAGTTCTTCCACCACCCGTGGATGGGCGTGGTGATGCTCTGTGCCTGGTGGCTGCTGTTGATGTGGCTGCTGAAGCAGACCTTCCACGTAGCCGCCCGATGGGCCTCGCTGATGCTCATTCCCGTCGCCCTGCTGTTGCTGACCAACGTCGACATGGGCTACTGGGTGTATATCCTGAAACTGCGCGGCCATTTCTTCCTCACCACCATCGCCACCACCGCAGTAGTGGCCCTGCTCTGGATTTTCCGCTCGCTGCCCGACAAATTCTGGCTGAGGGCCGTATGGATGGTGCTGACGGGTGTCGTGGGATATCCCCTGATGGGCATCTACGGTCTGGCTGCCACCCTGCTGATGGGCATATGGTCGTGGCGCCTCATGTCGCGCGGGCGCGCTGCCGTCTACACCGTGATAGCCATCCTCGTGGCAGTGGCGGTTCCGCTGCTCTGCTACCGCTATGTATACCACGAGACCAACCTTGCCAATATTTACTATGCCGGTCTGCCACTCTTCTACATCACCGAGCGGTATGCCAATTACTACATCCCCTACTACCTGCTGGCTCTCTTCATGCTTGTCATGGTGTGCCTGCCACTGACTACAAAAAAGGAGAAGACGGAAGTGAAAGGCGAGAAGGCCAAGGCCACTGCCACCAAACAAAAGCAGAAGGGAAAGGCTTGGCTTTCATTGGCTGCCGAGGTGGCGGCACTGGCGGTCATCGCCTATGGTGTGGTGCATTTCTGGTATAAGGACGAGAACTTCCATCATGAGGTGAAGATGCAGCACCTGATCGACCAGACCGACTGGGAGGGTGTGATGCAGGAAGCCACCACCCAAGTCGACGAACCCACCCGCGCCATCGTCATGATGCGCAACCTGGCCTTGTCGAGACTGGGCCGTCAAGGAGAGTTGATGTACCAGTACCGCAACGGAGCGAAAGCCTATAATGGTCCGGCAGAAATGAGCACGATGATGGTGGTGGGCACACTGCTCTACTACCAATATGGCATGCTCAACTGCTGCAACCGCCTGAGTACGGAGTTGGGGGTGGAGTTTGGCTGGCGTGCCGAGCACTTCAGATACCTGACACGATGCGCCTTGCTCAACGGCGAGAAGAAAATAGCCCGGAAATACATCAACATCCTGAAGAATACGCTATACTTTGACGAATGGGCCACCAATGCAGAGAAACTGCTGGACAACCCGCAACTCATCGCCAAGGACAAGGAGATGGAACCCATCACCCACATGCTGCACTACGCTGACATACTGAGCAGCGAGCGGGGCAACGTGGAGCGTTTCATCATGCGGCAATTGGCCATGAGCACCTATGCCGACGACCCCATCTTCCAGGAGCAGACATTGCTGGCATCGCTATGGGTGAAAGACCCCAACATCTTCTGGCGCCACTTCACCACCTATGTCTCCAAGCATCCTGAAGGCCCCATTCCCATTGCCTATCAAGAGGCGGCCTATCTCTTCGCCATGATGGAGGACCTTCCCAACATCGACCAGATGCCGCTCAGCCAAGGGGTCAAGGAGAGTTTCAACAAGTTCATCGAGACCTACTCCCAATACGAGGGAATGAAGGCAGAGGACGTACGCCAGCAGGCGGGGTCGCTCTACGACAATACCTTCTTCTATGATTACCACATGATGTCTAACCTTCCAGAGTACTAAACGATATGAAAAGGCTCACCACTTACTTCTTACACCTTGCTTCTGTCATCCTACTGGTGGCCTGTGGCCCGTCAGTACCAACGGAATATACACAGTCGGACCAATTGCCCTCCATCTATCCTGACTATGCCCAGGTGACGGTGCCGGTGAACATCGCGCCGCTGAGTTTTGAATACGACGGCCAGGCCGACGAGATGGTGGCACGCTATGCCGTGGGCAGCGACGAAATCGTGTGCGACGGAAAGCCCGACATCGACGCATGGCACGCGCTGGCAGAGAAAGCCAAGGGCAACGCCATCACTGTTGATGTATATACGCGCAACGGCGACCAGTGGACGCACTTCAAGCCCTTCAACATCTATGTCTCGCCCGACCCCATCGACCCCTATATCAGTTATCGTCTGATAGCGCCATCATACATCTCCTATGAGACACTGACCATCAACCAGCGCTGTCTGGAGAACTACGACGAGAGCGTGATTTACGACAACTTCCTCTGTGGCTTCGAGAAAGACGGACAGTGCATCAACTGCCACCACTTCCAGCAGTACAACCCCCAGCGCCTGCAGTTCCATGCCCGACAGAACATGGGCGGCACAGTGATTGCCTACGATGGCAGGACAAAGAAGGTGAACATGCTCAACGACTCCATCCTCTCTGCCGGTGTCTATCCCGCCTGGCATCCGACACTCAACTACATTGTCTACGCCACCGACAAGACCCTGCAGAACTTCCATACCATGAATCCCAACAAGGTGGAGGTGTATGACGAGGCGAGCGACATCATCGCATACGACGTGGAAAACGACAACGTGACCAACATAGAAAACAGCGACACGGAGTTTGAGGTGTTCCCGGCATGGTCGCCCGACGGAAAAATGCTCTATTATTGCAGCGCGCACTTTGAACGTCAGGACACGACAAGGACAAGAAGCCAGGAAGTGCAAAACCGATACCGCGAACTGAAATACAGCATCTATCGCAAGACCTTCAACCCCGACACTCGGGAGTTCGGTCCCCGCGAACTGGTCTTCGATGCCGCTGCCATCGACAGCAGTGCCACCTTCCCACGCATCTCGCCCGACGGCCGCTATCTCCTGTTCACAATGGGCCACTATGGCTACTTCCACATCTGGCACCACGAAGCCGATCTATGGATAATGGACCTGGCCAGTGGCACGGCACGGCCTTTCACCGAGGTGAACAGCCCCGATACGGAAAGTTACCACTCGTGGTCGAGCAACGGCAAGTGGATTATCTTCAGCAGCCGCCGCAACGACGGTGTGTTCACACGTCCCTACATGGCGCATGTCGACAACAACGGACATGCCTCGAAACCTTTCGAACTGCCCAGCGAAGACCCCGACTACCACCGACAGTTCATGCGCTGCTACAACATCCCTGAATTCATGAAAGGTCCCGTCACCATCACCCCGCAGGAATTCGCCGACATCCTCAAAGGTGATGCCGTGAACGTGAAGTACGTAAAAAACAAATAGACCAGAGTCACTTGGACGTTGTCTCAATGATGCCTATCTTGTCCACCCGTTTGTCGCTTTCTATCTGTCGGCCCAATTCACGGGCATGGGGTACAATGGGGCGACTGGAGAAATCGGGGGTATTGAAGGAATAGAACGACTCGCGATAGTACTCCTTGGGATTGCGCTGTGGCAGGAGGAAGGGCTTGGTGGCCTTACCATTGGCATCCAGAGAAGAGAAATAGACACGGGTGTAAAGGCCATCGTCCCGACGACTGGTGAAGAGAAACCATCTACTGTTGGGTGTCCAGTTATGCAGGCTCTCGGCACGTAGGCTGTTCACTTCTGCCATGCGACGTGTCTCGCCTGTCTGAATATCCAGGAGCCATAGGTCGGCCTCAGGATGCCAGATGGAGAAATAACCATAATCTACCTGGGTATACATGATGTAGCGGCCGTCGTAGGATGGTCGCGGCCATGTGACGCTCTTCCCAGTAGCGGCGGTATTGATGAGCGTATCCACCTGTTGTCCCAGGTGCCCTGTCTTCGCATCAAACGCCACACGGCATAGACTGTATTTCTCCTTGTCGTAATCAACAGGATAGGCCTGTCGGTGGGCTGTGGTGAAATAGAGCCAATGTCCATCGGGAGAGAATGCCGGGGTGGTCTCCGCCCACATCTGCCTCATGGTCAGCGTGTCTTTCAGGATGGTATGTGTCTGGGTGTCGTATATGAAGACATCAGAGGCATAGTCGTAGACTTCAATGCGCTTCTTGCCCGACGTATGGAACATCTGCGATGTCTGGTTGGTAGAGAAAGCACAATAGCGGCCGCCAGGATGCCAATAGGGATATACCATCGAACCGCCAATACCTTCATTCGTCGCTTTCAGCATCTCCTCGCTGCCCTTTGTGTTCACAACGGTGGCACCATGCTGACCACGTACATGCCAGACATATTGGTCGGGGTTGGTGCGGTTGGCGGTATGGCAATTGATGCACATGCCTGGTATCTGGCTGTTCTCGATGAGTGCCGTCTCCTCGAAATTGGAGAGACAACGCTGATAAAGGCCCATCTTGCTGAAAATCTCATAACTGGGAGGGATGAGGCGATAAGTGATGCCCCAGGCATCCATCTCCTCACGACTGACAAAAACCTGGAAATCGCGATACTGGGTCCACTCGCCATCCTTCTCCGCACACACGGTGAAGGTGAGATGTCCGCCCCGGTTTGACTCCAACAGGTGGTGCCACTCGTCGACGTCGAAATCGGCATAACTGCCGTTCGCATGCAGGCTGCCGGCCTTGGACCCCATGACCGTTACGTCAACAGTCTCGAAGGCGTCATCGAGCATTGCAAAGTTAAGAGGAGCGATACCCACGGGTATCGTTACCCCCGTGTAATCGGGCCAGATGGCGGGCAAATGATTCTCCTGTCTGACGTCAGTGGGATGGGAATGACACCCCACGACAAGCATCAAGATTATCCAGCACTTAAATAAAGAATACATCTTCTGTGGTTGCATACGACTTTTGGGCTTGATTAAAGAAAGGATTGTTCTTGATTAACTCCGGATTGTCGGTGAGTTGACGCATCGACCGTGCCCATCTCCTGTAGAAAGTAGTCTTTTCCAATATGGAAATGTATTTCCGGGCCACATCGTAGTGCCCGCTGATGATATTGGTCTCTACCAGCCGTTTCAGGGCTCTTCCGCTTTTGTTGTAGTTGGGAATGTATTCCATGGCCTCAAAGGCGGCACGCTGAGAGATATTGGTCCAATAGAACAGGTAAGCCATGTCGCTCACCATGAAGGCAGACGACACGCTGCCAAAGTTGACGACAAACTGCTGGTTCCCTATATTGAATACAGACATTGCGCTTTCTTGTTGCTCGCTGGGAACGAGCAGGTTGTTCATCAGTTCCTGACGTCCCATCTGTCCTGTCTTGTGGTAGGCTATAAGGACGGCACTTCGCACAGCAGGGGATACCGGACGCTGGAACTTCTGAATGATCTGATGCCATTCTCTCTGCCGGAAAAGCATGTCGCATTCCATTTCCTCATAAGTGCTCAATTGCAAGCCGATTCTATTGTCATTGTCTGTGTAGTCAATACCCAAGGCGACTTGTCGGAGAGGGTAAGGAACCAGGAAAGAACTGCCAAACAGACAGGCGGCGAACAATGTGGCGGTTATTGGAATCCGACGAATGCAACAAAAAATCAGGAGGATGGCTGCAGGACCTGTCAGCCAGTACATCACGGGAATCGTCGGAAGGAGTGCCCAAAAACGGTTTTTCCGTGGCACAGCCATCAGCACACCTCCTGCTCCCATCACGAGGAGAATGGCCATCGTCACTGTCAATGGTATCCGGGGCAGCATGGCCAGGCTCCACAAGACTATTGGCATTAGGAGTGAAAGCAAAAAGCGATAGGCTGCTTTCTGTTTGGGAAAGGCCAGCCGGAGCCATCGGCTGGACAGTTGCCGGGCGACAATGAAAATGAGGGCATAGACAATGGCTGCATTCACGGGGTTGAGGAACAACTGCCCAGTCATTTCTCCCAGATACTGAGCCAGGCCTCCTGGCAACACGATACGTTCCACGAAATAATCACTTGTCCAAAGAAACAATTGTGACATCTCCCTGACAACGGGAACAAAAGGGAACAGGAAAAGCCAGAAACAAAACACACCAACAGCCAACAGGGCCGTGATAAGATGTTGCCAGTATTTGGATTTTAGACCGTTCATGCTTTCTTTTTCATTATACTTGGCAAAGAAAAGAAAAACCGGGCGGAGAACTAAACAACAGTTTGTTTCTTATTCCGGAATGATGTAACTTCGCTGCGTAGCAGCAAAGTTACGAAAAAGCATTGACAATCAGCCTACATCTATGGAAATATTTTTCAGGAATCAAGGAATCAAAAACTCTGATTCTGATTCCTAATAAAAACGACTCGTGCGTCACGTTTCCTTTGCGGAAAGTGACGCACGATGAAGTTATTTACCCTCTATAATTCTAATAGAGATAAATGCTTATTTGGCAATGTGCTTCTTACCCTTGGTAACCACGATGCCCTTGTAATCTTTCGATACACGCTGGCCAGCGAGGTTATAGGTAACGGTAGGAATATTGTTGTCAGCATCTACGCTGGTGATGCCTTCAGGATCCTGGTAAACTTCAGGATTGCCGCCGAGAAGTTTCACGTAGAAGTTATTCGAACCAGTCTGATCAATCAGAGACTGTGTGCCGTCGGCAAGTTTCCAAACCACATCCTTGATATGATAGTCGTTGGCACTCCTGATCTCAGAGAGGTTGAATGCGATAGACTTCATGTTGCCCTGGGTCTCACTAGGAATAGTGAATCTGGTCTCGAAGTCCTGCCATTCCTCTGTGAAGTTCACGTCGCCAATAGCAGCCCAGTGCAGGTATGAACCTGGGTCGGCATGGCACTGTGTAGAAGACTTAGCAGGGATACCAGCCTTGTACTTGAACTGAACGATGGTTTCCTCACCTACAGCAAGTGTGCGGTTGGCAACAATCCAGAACTGGTTGTCCCATGTCTGGCCTGTACCACCTTCCTCTTCATTGATAGTAATGGAACCATCTTGGTTCTGAGAATCAGCAAGGTCGTCGCGCTCGAGAGCGTTGATAACAACCTCTGTCGGGTTGGGAATGATCTCTGTGGGATGCCATTCTTCACCTTGCAGCATCTCAAATGCCATGGACTCGTAACTTGGGTCAAGATAGATCTTCCACTCACCAGAGCCCGGGAGGGTCAGTTTGGCAAGACTTGCCGGAGTGTACTGGAGCCAGTTGTCAGGATCGTTGGTGATTTCACCAACAGGCTTGAGGGTAGCGCTCTTGAAGGCAGCATCATTACCGCGAACGGTGGAAATCATCACCTGATTTACCCATTCACTCTTACCACCCGAACCAACAACTGCTACGAGGCAATCAGGTTCTGGATCGTATACGAACTCTACAGCATTGTCGAAGTCATAGTCAAGACCTGTGCTCACGTTAGCACCGGCAACGAAGTAACCCTCATCGAGTTTCATGCTCTGCCATGAGAGGTCGTCGAAGTAGAAGGTCACAGCATCCTTAACCACGGAGTTGAGGTTGAAGGCGATTGACCAACCACCGGCCATGTCGTCAGCAATAGTCATTGTACCGTCGAAGGTCTGCCACTCTGTGGTGAAGGCGATGTTGCCAATAGCGTGCCAGATGAGGTAGTTGGACGGGTTCTGATAGTGAATCTGGGTATCGGTAGAACTTACAGGAGCAGAAGCCTTGTAACGGAAGTGAATCTTCACCTGGTCGCCAGACTTCCAAGCCTTCGGCGACTGAATCCAGAACTGGTTGTCCCATGCAGAAGCATCACCTTCAGTGTCGGCCACCTGACCATGGCAAACGAATACGTTGCTGCCATCAACATTTTCAATGTCGGAGGGGAATGGATCCCAACCAGTACCATCTTCATTCATGTTGCGGCCTTTCTCCTTCGACCATGCGCAGATGAGATAGTTCTTTTCCTGGTCGTCGAATCTTACACTTGCATCAGGCCAAGGTGTCTCGGCATCACCCATGTAGGTGGGGATAGGATTGCCATCAACGATGACAGGCTGACCATCGCTGGTAAGCCACTCCTGCCATGTAACAGGCTTATGGGCCTTCTGCCACTCATACACAACGACGCTCTTCCACTCGATGGTTCCGGTGAAAGTACCGGGCTGAGCAACGAGGTTACAAGAAGCACCGCCGATCTCGCTGTACTCCCATTCTACCTCTGCCCATTCTGTACCGATGGAAGCAGTGCCGGCGGCTTGCTGGCCTTGACCCCAACCCCAACCCATGTTGACGTTGACGTTGACGGCTTCTGAAGCCTTCACCATTGCCTTTACCTTGTAACGGCTACCAATCTGTGTGGGGATACCATCGGCAATGAAATACTGGTGCCAGTATGGGCCAGCACCTGTTACCTTCTGATACTCTACTCCACCTTGAGTCGTAACAGTACCAACAGAAGATTCTCCATCTTTCCATTTGGCATCACCATCACCATCAAGGTCTGCCTGTGTGGCATACCTGTAATCTGCACCGTAGTCGGTCATCACACCGTCTATCCATTCAGGCACATACCCCATCACGAAGAAGGGGAAGCCAGTGTTGTTTGAGTAGTCAATGCTGTACACTTCTACCCAATCTGCTGCCTTTGCTCCCATGAAGCAAGTCAACAGCGCAATAAGCGTAAACAATTTCTTCATAATAGAAACAATTTAGATTAATAAATAGTAATAAGAGGATAATAAAAATTATGTTTTCGAGAGTGATGAAAGATAATTGCCAGGAAAACCAGAATGACTTCTTTTATTCACTGGCAATTATCTTCATAAGAGATCTTTACTTTCCGCTGAGGGCATCGCAGAATGCCTTGTAAATGGCGTTGCGCACCCAGTCCTTGGCACTGTCAACAGACCAGAGGCCCACGGGGTCGCTCGTGTCGGCCATGTTGCCCTTGCAGATACCGGCCTGCTTGTCGTTCGGAATCTTGGTCATGTAACTCCTGATGACATAGGCATAGTAGTCGGCAAGTTTCTGACGCTGGTCATCAGTGATGTCCTTGGCCAATACGCTTGCGCCAGCAGCATCCTGATACTTGATGTCGAAGTTGGAGAGACGCACCAGTTTGCCTGTAGCAGCAAGGTTGGTGAGAAGCGCATCAAGTGTAGCCACATTGACAGCCTGGACGGCAGGATCCTCACTATAGAAGAGGTTCAGTTTGGCATTGATGCCATCTATCTTCGCTCCCTTACCATCCCAAATCTTAATCCAATAGTTGAGACTTGCCAACTTCTGGGGGTCATCAAGTCCAGTCTCACTGATGAAGAACCTCAACTGAGCGGGGTCTCCCTCATATCTCTGGAAGGCTTCACTGGCCACCCTCGACACTATCGGAGCATAGTTCTCACTGCCCAATTCATCTTGCCAGAAAATCTTTTCTGTAGAGTGCTTGAGGTCGTACATGCCGTTATCAAGAACTGCCTTGGTGTCGATGGGCTCGTCGATGAGGTCGAACGACTTGATACGGCCTTTGTTGATGTCCATCAGACGGTCGCACCAAGTGTAGATGGCATAGTCGATGGTGTCGGAGCGCTCTTGCTCGGTCTGTGGGCGGTGGTTGTCGGGGAAGTAACCTACCTCTACCTTTGAGATATAGATGACACCGTTACGGCCATTATCTATTCTCAAATAACCCTCAGTCTCGCCTTCAGCACTTTGGGCTTCCACCACGACCTTTGTCCATTTGCCACCCTTGACAGTCCATTTGCCACCAGTGCCGGCTCCTTCAATCTTATTGCCGGAAAAGATGATGTCAAAGGAAACATCCTTTTCTGTCCTTGCCCAGAAAGTGATGGTATATTTGGCAAGATGGTCTACTTCGAAACCTTCAATGATGTTGACAATCGTCGAGGTACCGATTTTAAGACAGTTCTGACCATCGTATTGGACGATGGAAGCAGAACCCTTTTCTTTGTAACCGTCGAAGGACGTCGCGGTGGAGTAGTCCACTGTCTTTCCTTCCACGAAGTCTACCGGAATCTCAATCGGAGCAGTGAGCATATTCAGCCAGTCGTCGCCTTGGTTGGCATTGGCAAAGAGCGGACTGCCGTAGACATCATAGCCTATTTCCTGCACATGGTCGAGGAGGTCGCTCATGTCGAGGAAGTTCATCACACCCCTGCCGTTGACAATGGTACCCGACATCAGGGAGGTGCCGAAAGAGACGTTGTCGAAATTGGTGACCGCAGCAGAGTGGGCCAATTCCTGCTTGTTGAAGTCTACCACCTTGAGAGTGGTGCCGAGCGACAAGTTGGGATACTGTGCCCTATCGATATATGACTTCACAGGATTCAGGTCCTTATACGGCTCTACGAAAGAGGGGTCAGGTTGAGCAGTGAAATCATCTGTCACGTTATAGTCGGCACAGGAGACAGCGAGTGCTCCCGCAACCAACATCAAGAGACCGTTTCTAAAAATCTTTTTCATATGCTTAGCCTCCAATTATTTTTTAACGTATTTGGGTGAGAAGAATTCTTTCTTGTTCGACTCACGGGTCTGCACAACCATCGTATCGGTTGTAGCCACCTGAATGTCGCGGTCGTTGAAACTCACATTGTAAGCCAGACGGAGGATGTCGCGTGAGACAGGCTCTCCATTCATGCTTCCCCAACGGTAGTCTTTGTATTCTGCCCTGTCAGTACCCTTGGCAATGAACTCACCGGTACCTGTGACGGTGACGTTCTCATCGTCGGTGGATACCGTACAGGTGTTGCCATTGAAGGTGAGGATGAGGTTGCAGGATATCGAGGCGCCAGAGGTCTTGAACGACACTTTGAAGTTGCACTGCGACATGTTCTTGGTGGTGATGCGGCATACCTCATCATTCTGGTTCACGGGATTCTCCTTCAGGCGTTCGAGGTCGGTGTTGACAAACGACATGTCCTTGCGCACCACGGTAGTGGTATTGCCGTTTTCCGTCACATTGTCCACGCCACGGCGGATGTATTTGGCTTGCCACGGGTTCATGTACTTCACCAAGTAGAGCACATAGTCCTTGGCAAGGACATCCCAGTCCTCAATATTCGACCGTGAAGGAGAGAGTCCTTCACGCGGTGTACCGGTAAGGATATGGTCGATGCCTCTGGCACCTGTCATCAAGAGTGGGATGACATAGGTGTTCTCCACCGCCTTGGGGTCGTTGAAGAACGCGTCGGTGAACTGCACTTCCACATAGCCTCTGGGGTCGCCATTGTAGGGAATGACATTGGAAGAGAGCGTGTAGTATGACGAAGGCATGGGAAGCACGGGAGTCGACGGGTTTCCACCGGCATCAACAAACCAGAGATTGTCGCAGAGCGACTCGTCCACAACGATGTCAACGAAGGCATTGCGTCCACCGTAAGCGCCACCCATTGTCGACCAAATGCGGCACTTGTGCTCGTTGTCGAGCGTGTTGTCGTAGATGTCGTTGCCAAGGATAAGCGTACGTATGGGGAACTGGTAGGCGAAGTAGGCTGTCGTGCCTCCTTCATAGTCGGGGAATTCCCTGTCAGAGTTATAGCAAGAAGCACATGTGAGAGAGAGGGCTCCCAAGGCTACTCCGAATATGTATTTTGTTACTTTCATAATTCTTATGGTTTACTTTTCCTTATTTTAAACCTTCATGTTTATTGCCAGCCCTTGTTTTGCTTGAGGTTGCTCCACTTGAGGATTTCGCCCTTGGGGATAGGCCCATAGCACTGATAAGAGTTGTCGTACTGACGCTGGTCTACGTCGATGATGTGGTAGGAGAGGTTACCGTTGTCATCGCTGTCTACCCTCATGCCCCTGGCTGTTTCATTGAGCGGCAACATCCAGCGACGGAGGTCCCAGAAGCGCTTGTTCTCGAAGCAAAGTTCAATACGGCGCTCGTTGCGGATGAGTTCCGTCATCTGTGCTTGGTTGGCGGCACACTCCTCGAGATAGACATCACCTTCTGGGAGCGGGTTGCCAATCTCATTGGTGGCAAGACCTGCGCGCTCACGGATGGCCTTGATTACATCGTAGGCAGTGAAGCCAATGCCAGTGGGGTCGGCCTTGGGACCCCAGGCATCGTTGGCGGCTTCGGCGAAGGCGAGGAACAATTCCGTGTAACGGATGCGTGGATAGAGATGATACTGCTCAAGCGTGGAACCCGGAGAGATGCTCACATCGTCGCGGAGAAGTTTCTTCAGGTAATAGCCAGAGCGTGTGGAATAACCGGTGGTGTTGTTGAGGTGGTCGACCACCTCGCCACCATACGAACCCGTGGCGATTTCTGCTCTCTTATAAGTCATGCCGTTGAAGATGATATCGTCGGCAAGACGTGGGTCGCGGTTGGCGTATGGGTCATTCGGATTGTAACCGGAATTGGGGTCGGTGATGGGACGGCCATTGCGCATGGGGAAGGCATCAACCAGGTTCTGTGTAGGATTCACGCGGCCACTGCCATACAGCGACGGCGGGAAGTTTTCCGTTTCCTGCGAGGTATTCTTTGCACGGTCTGCCCGCCAGAGAATCTCGGGTATTGGAGCAGTGCCTTCGAGCACGTTCTTGTAGGCCGACGAATACCAGTTGAGGTTGCCTGTCGGGTCGAAGCCCTCCATGCCACCGATGCGCTTGAGCACATTGGCGCAAAGGGTGGCTGCCTCGGCAGAGGTCACACCGCTCTGGTCGCGGAAAGCCGGACTGGCAGCGAGAAGGGCCACCTGGGCCTTCACGGCCTCTGCCACCTTGCCAGAGAGGAGGTTTCTTGACTTGTCGCCAAACACGAGGTTGTAGCCCGACACCTGGGCACCCATGGCGCGGTACTTCGCGGGAATATCATCCGTACTGGCCAAATCCATATAGTCGGCGGGAAGATAGAACATGGCGCTGTCGCAGTCGGCAAAGCACTGCTTCACGCAGTCGGCAAAAGTGGCGCGAGGCTGGTTGAAGTTGGAACTACCGTCTTCAGGCTTAGTCAGCAAGGGCACGCCATAGAGCACGCCGTCATCGGCGTAGCCGCCATGGGCCTGCAGCAGATAGTAATAGAACAAAGCACGCAGACCGTAGGCCTCGCCTTTCAAGCGGTCGACGAACATCTGCTGTTTGGAAGCGGCACTGGGTGCCCACTTCACCAGTTCAACTTTCGTAAGGAAGAGGTTGACATACTGGATGCCATCCTTGCAGGCATCCCAGACAGATACGGGGTTGTTGTCCGACCTCCATGTGCCATTGGCTGCCATTTCCCAGTAAGAATTGTTGGTAGTCACGTTGGGCACAGCATCGTCGGTGGCAACGTCGGTCTGAGTGGTTGTCAGATATGGAAGACGGGCGTAGCCATACATCAGCAGTCCGTGCGCATAACTGGATTCTTCAACCATGGCAGACTCGGATCTTTTGTTTTCATCGGCAGGTTCGAACATGTCGTCGCAAGCGCTGAGGGCGATGATACCGAGGAGGAGCAATATAATGTGTCTTGTCTTCATTGTCTTGAATTTTGATTTATCACATTAAAGGGTTACCTTAACACCGAGATTATAGAAACGGGTCTGTGGCGCATAGCCCACACTGGTCTCCATGATTTTGCGGTTCTTGGAGATGGTGAGGAGGTCGTTTCCATTCACATAGACAGAGAGGGCCTTCACCCACTTTCCAGAGAACATGTCCTTGGGGAAGTCGTAGGTGAGTTGCACCTTGCGCAGGTTGAAACGGTCGGTGCTGTAGAGCCAGAACGTGGAGTTGGCGGCGTTGTTGGCAGCACCCAAGGTAGTCAAACGGGGATGGGTGGCCACATCTGCCGTGGCTGCGGTCCAACGGCCGCGGGCGTTGACGGAATACTTGGCATCGCCACTCATAAAGTAGTAACTGCCGTTCTTCATGCCGTAAGCGCCAAACTGGCCATTACCCAACACGAAGAGCGTGAAGTTCTTGTACTTGAGGGTGAGGTTCACACCAAGGGTGAGCGGCGCGCCGTAGGCACCCGACTTGCCCAGGTCGACCTGGTCCTTGTCGTTGATAACGTTGTCGCCATTCACATCCTCATGCTTCAGGTCACCGGGCTGGATGGTACCACCGATTGCAGGTGTTGGAAGACCTGCCTTCAAGGTGTATTTGCCTGTTTCTGGATTGTAGTCGAAGTCTTGCTCAGTGTAGAAGCCCAGGCATCTGTAACCTCTGATGGCATCGAGGGAATGACCCTCCACATG
This sequence comes from uncultured Prevotellaceae bacterium, assembly GCA_900315455.1. GTDB lineage: Bacteria > Bacteroidota > Bacteroidia > Bacteroidales > Bacteroidaceae > Prevotella. The sequence continues at coordinate 40,359 of OMZE01000017.1, forward strand.
CTGGTTGTCATACTCTACGAGTTCATCATATTTCTTGTAGTTGGTCTTGAGGTATGTACCTACAACACCCAACTGGGCGTACACCTCACCAAACTGCTTCTGGGCAGAGATGCTGAAGTCGATGCCCTTGCGGTTCTGGATGTCGTTGTTGATGGCGGGCTTGAACGAGCCGTTAAGACCATTCTGCAAATAGGACGGTAACAAAGTCGGTTTCTGGGGGATGAAGCCGTCCATATCCGTGTTGAAGAAAGTAAGGTCCGTGGTAATCAACTTGTTGAAGAACGAGCCGCGCAGACTCACGGAGAACTCCTTGCGGTGGATGAAGCCGAGCGAGGGGTTCTTGCTCATGGTGGAGTAGGTACGGTCGGTCGTGGTACCTTCATTCCAGTAGAAGCCGCTACCCTCCGTCGCCCACAAAGCATCGTAGAGATAGTAGTAGTTGGGAGTGTTGTTAATGTTCATGTAGACATCGATATCCTCGTTCAGGTCGCTGTAGGAAGCGCTGAGCAAGAGGTCGTCGACAAAACTACCTTCCAGGAAACTCTCCCTTGCCAGGTTCCACCCGAGGGTGAACGAAGGTGAGATGGCCTCACGATGGCCTTTGGCAAGTCGTGCGGAGTGTACACCAGCCAAGGACACTTCGGCAAAGTAGCGGTCCATGTAGTCGTAGCCCAACTGAAGGCCAAGGTTGGCATTGGCATAACGGTGCACCTGGCCGCTGGCTGTCGTCGTGAACATGTTGGCAAGAAGAATACCGCTGACATGATGCTTGTCGGCGAAGGTGTGGTCGTAGTCGAAATGTCCGTTCCATGTAATGGTCTGGCGATAAGAGGAGTTACCCATACTCATGTGTCCTGTCACAATTTCATCACCCTGTTGGGCAAGGGCAACAATTCTATCCTCGGAATTATAGTTACTCCAAGTGGGAATAAACACGGCATACTTGTTGTCGTAGGAAAGGCTGTATTTCGCAGCATAGTCGATGGCAAACAAGGTCTTGAACGACAAGCCCTTGACAAACTTGTCCATGTCGTAGATGATGCCTGCGTCGAACTGGAACTGGCGGCTTACGTTAGTGGTCTTTCCTCCGAAATAGCAACTGGCAATGGCATTCTGCTGGGTGGTCTTCGTACCACCGGGGAAATATTTCCCGTCGAGGAGGTTGAGCGACTTGCCCAAGATGGCGAGAGCCTTCGAGGCGTTGGGGTCGACCATGTCGATGGGAATCAGCGGAGCAGCGTTTTCCGGGAAGTTCGGACGCATGGTGGAAGCCTCGCCCCAGAAGTCGCCCTTGTTGGCGTTGGCATTGTAGAACGTGGCACTGGCATTGGCAAAGCCCTTGATCACCCTGTTTACCACGAGGTCGACATTACCACGTACGCTGAAGCGGTCGGTGTAGTTGTCCTTAGCCGGTCCGAAATTGAGGAGGTCTTCGATACGATAGTAGTTGATGTTGGTGTAGAAGTGGGCACGGGCGCCACCACCCTGGATTTCCAACGTACCTTCCGAACGGTTGTACATCTTGCGGATATACTCGTCGGAATAGTAGTTGACATTGGGATAGCGGTAGGGGTTAAGGCCAGAGGCATGGTTGTAGATATCCATCTGGGTGTATCTCGGGGCGAGTCCGTCGTTGGCACGTGCCTCGTTGTAGAGGGTCATGTACTCAGCCGAACCAAGATACTCGGGAAACTCCTTGGCCACATGCCAGCCCGTGTTGGCGTTGGCCACAATCTGCAGGCCATCCACCTTGCCGCGCTTGGTGGTGATGAGGATGGCACCCTTGGCAGCCTTGGTGCCGTAGAGCACCACGGCCTGTGCACCCTTGAGGAAGGTGATCTGCTCTATCTCGGAAGGAAGCACGTTGTTGGACGGACGCTTCACACCGTCGATGATGACGAGCGGGAGGTTGCTGTTGTCGTTGGTGTCAAGACGGTCGTTGTCCATACCCCAAAGGTTGTTGCCGTTCCATCCGCCTACGAGCGCATACATGTCGTCAAGACTGCCCATCGTATAATCCTTCTTCTGAAGTTCTTCCATGTCGACATAGGAAATGCCTCCAAGAAGATGGTCGGGATCCTTGTCGCGGAAAGCAACATGGACTTTCTTTTTTGCCACTACAGTGGTATCGGCTTCGTCAGCGACATCGTCTGTGCTCTGGGCAAAGGCTGTCAGCGGCGAAACAGCAAACATGGCAAAGAGAAATATGTTTGTTTTTATACTTTTCATAAAAATGTCTTATTAATCATTAATCGTTTGTCGTTAATCATTAATCCATGTCTTACCATCCTGGATTCTGGGCAAATCCCTCGTAAAGATAGATATCCTTGTCAGGAAGCGGGAACCAGTAGTGCTTCGATTCCAAACGACGGGTAATAAGCGGTTCCTTATGGAAGTTTCCTACCCTTGCGTCCTTGGGATCATGAGTCTTGAACCAGTCCCATGAATAGACAATATCTTGCTTCTTCTTTCCATCTGGGCCTATCTGGTTCTCTTCAAATGATTTGTTTGGGTCATAATTGCCCCATTCCAAACGCTCGAACTCATGAGAGTACTTCACGGTGTAGGGAGGCTCCGTGAGGAGAAGCCAACGCTGCAGGTCGCACCAGCGGAAACCCTCGAAGGAAAGTTCCACAGCACGCTCACGACGGACTTCGTCGATGAAGTGCTCTCTGGTGTCGCGAAGGTTGGCGGGTACATGTTCCATGGGATAATCTGCAGAGTTGACACGGTCGCGGAGTGCGTTGATGGCGTCGATGGCCGACAGTCCCGGACAATAGGTGGGCCTTTCGCTGAGGTCGGGAGTGCCGGTGGCAATGGCTGCCCTTGCCTCAGCATACATCAGGTAAACATCTGCAAGGCGCATGTAGGGGAGATAGCACTGGAAGGCATGGTCCCACTCATACCATTTGTCACCCTTGTTGCACTGGTGAGGAATGAGTTTCTGGATGAAGTAGCCCGTGCTGCTGCCGTGGTCGATCTCACGCATGGCACCTCCTGTGTAAAGGTCGCAATACTCCAGTTTTTTCTGCTCGGCCGACAGGTCTTCCAGACTGAGCACATAGTGGAAACCGTCGAACACGATGTCGTGGTAGAAGCGTGGGTCGCGGTTCTTGAAGGGATGCTCAGGATCCCAACCCGACTCGGGGTTGAGCACATACTCGCCATTGCGCACGAGGTAGATGGGCTGGCCGTTGGCCATTCCATACTGGTCGATGACGTTGGCTGTGGGGTGATGGATGATGTTGTCGTGCTCCACCAGACCGGCCACCTTCGGGCCAAAGATCTTGGCGCAGTTCCAGTTGGCTTTGTTCACACCGGGATAAGCGCCGCGGAAGATGGCCTCGGTAGAACCTGGCATGCCCCAGTTCTGCTTCTCTGTATAGAAGATGTCGGAGTAGCATGTCTCAGCATTGTCGTCCTTCGTGTGATTGTAGATATCAGAATACTTGTATTCTGCCAGTTTGTATCTCACTTGACCTTTGTTCACCAGGTCGAGCGCTTTGCCAAGGGCCTCGGCAGCCTTTCTGCAGTAGTTCACGTCATAGTCGTAGGTCTTGCCGTTGGAACTGGCACCCAAGAGGTTGGCAGCACCGGCATCGAAGCCGCCGTCAGGTCTCTTGGTCTTCTCAAACTCCTTCATGAGCGGAGAGCCAGCCCACAGATAGCACTTGCCCAGGTAGCAGAGCGCCATGAACTTGTTGACACGCAGGTCGTTCTTTCCAGTCTGCATACCGGCGAGGGTCTCGTCCCAGTCCAAGGGGAGAAGGTCGTAAGCGCGGAGGAAGTCTTCGGCGCAGCGGTCGGCACATTCCTGGAAGGAAAGGCGGGGAAGTTCGGGAATCTCTGTGGCATCAAAAGCCTGGTCGATGTATGGAAGTCCACCGAAGTAGCACATCAGTTCGAAATGCCACCAAGCGCGGAAGAAATACATCTGTCCGAGCAAGAGGTTGCGCTCCTCATCGGTGCCAACAAGCGACTTGATATTCTCTATACCCATGTTGCACTTGCGGATGCAGTACCACGAGTTGTCCCAAAGCGATTGGGTCCTGCCATTATAGTTATTACCTTTCAGCCAGCACTGGTTGTTGCTCCACCAGTTGCGGTAGTTGCCAAGGTCCACCTGGTGGTCCATGTGTGCATAGCCCTCAGGATTGTGCACGGCATCGTCGCCAAAATTCCATGCGGTACAGTAGTTGCAACTCTCCTTATCGGGAATCAGGTTGTAGATTTCCTCAATATATCCCTGGAAGTTGCGGAAGTTCTTGAATGCCTCATCCTCTGCTATGATAGACTCCGGGTCCTTGTCGAGCCAGTCGGTGCAGGACGTGAAAGAAGCAACGCCTGCCATCAGGAGCAGCGAACCACACAAAAGGGTTTTAATGTTATTATAGTATTTCATAATCGTATACGCAATTAAAGGTAAAGCTTTACACCGAAGTTATAACGTCTGACAGTGGGGTAAGCACCGCCGCCACCACTCCATCCGTAGTTACTCTCACGGTCGTCGGGCATCTTTGTGATAAGGAAGAGGTTGTTACCATTCACGTAAATCTTGAGGCTGGAGAAACCGATTTTCTTGATCCAGCCCTTTGTCCAAGTGTAGGCGACTTCCACGTTCTTCAGACGGAAATAGGAACCGTCGAAGAGATACTGTGTACCGTCGTTGTAGGAAACCTGTGTGGTGAAGCGTGGCACGACAACCTTACCGTCGGCATCCACGGGGTTCCACCAGGTACCATTATCATATACTGTAAGCAACTTGTTGTTGAAAGAGGGAAGACCTACGTCACGGGTGACACCAGTGACACCATACAACTGAGCGAACATGCTGAAGCCCTTCCACTCCCAGCCGATGGTGGCATTGTAGGTGTGCTCCGGGTTTCCAGTGTAGCCGTAGGGAGCCTGGTCGTTGGTCTCGTCGACCACACCGTCGCCATTGAAGTCAACGATATAGTGGTCGCCGATGAGCACCTGGCTGTCGTCCTTCTCACGCTCGGGCAAACTGTAGAGTTCGTCGTAGGTGCCGATGAAGCCATTGTCGATAAACGACCAGTACTGGCCCTGGGAATAGCCCTCAGCCTTGCGGTAACTTGGGTACAAGGCGGGGTCGTCCTTCAACTTGATGACGTTGTGCGCATAGGTGTAGTTGGCATTTGTCCAGAAACGCATACCGTTCTTCAACACCTTATTGAAACGAAGTTCAATTTCGAAACCGGTGTTCTTGATTCTACCCTTGTTGACGTCGGGGGTCTTTGCTGCACCATAGTATGAAGGCACGTAGCGGTTACCACCGGAGATGAAGATGTCGTAGCGGTCGTCGCGGAACCAGTCGAAACTACCGGCAAACATACCGCCGAGGAAGGCGTAGTCGAAACCGATGTTCTTCTTCAGCACGGTTGCCCAACGGAGGTCGGGGCTGGCAACAGAAGCCTCCTTATAGCCTGTGAGCGGGCTGTTGGAGTTGTCAATACCCATGGCAAACGGACCGACAACTTCCCATCTTGTGAGGTAAGCCCAACGCTCACCGGCGTTGTCATCACCGATCTCACCGATAGAGCCACGAATCTTGAACATGTCGATGATTCTCTTCTCCTTCAATTTTCTCATGAATTTCTCTTCGGAGAGCATCCAACCCACGGCTCCTGAACAGAAGAACGCGAAGCGGTTGTCGGGCGAGAACTTCTGCGAACCGTTGTAAGCACCGTTGAACTCGGCGAAATACTTGCCCATCAGGTCGTAGGTGGTACGGAACACCCAGTCCTCACGGCGGTTCTCAAGATCGGCACCAGAAGCGCTGATACGACGTTTCCAGTTACCCATGAGAGAAACGTTGTGCACACCGAACTGACGTGCCCAGAAGAGTTGGAGCGACATTTCCGTCGCACGGCTGGCACCGCCTACGTTACCGGCCTCAGCCGACCAGTCCACTTTCTCATAGAAATCGAAACCAGTATTGGCATAGATGGCAGTCTCATACAGCAACTGTCCATCCTCGGGGAGCATGTATGCCCGTTTGTTCTGGTGACCACCTCCGGCGGCATTAATACCGCGGCCAGTCTCATCGAACTGGTTGTCCCAGGAAATCGTACCACGGGCGATAAGTCCCTTGGTGATGAAATCAAGATTCTGCTCCAGAGAGAAGTCGGTGAAGATACGGGTGATGGTTCTCAACTCAGTACCAGCCGTGGCCACACTCATAGGAGAGTTCTCGATATTGGAAACCAGAGGATAGTAACCCCAAGACCCGTCAGAGAACTGAACGGGGAAGAGGTTGGGCGCCATACCGTAGGCACCTGCCCACTTCTGCTGCTGGAAGAACTCACCGCTATTACCATAATAATAACGCGGTGTTTTCTGCTGGGCATTGGAGCCTGCCAGGTTGACCCTGAACTGTGTAGTCTTTGTAATCTGGAAGTCGAGGTTAGAACGTACATTCAAACGATTGTAGGTATAACCTCCTTCATAACCCTGATGGTTGTCCCAGATCTTGGTCATGTCACCCTCGTTCTGGAAGTCGAATGCCACGAAGTACTTCACGAACTTCGTACCACCCGAGAGATTGAGGTTGGTATTATAAGATAAGGTGTAATTCCGGAACATCTCTTCCTGCCAGTCCACATTGGGATAACGTTCTGCCTGGCTGTAGTCGCCCAGGTAGTTGCCATTGGCATCATAGTTTGGCTTCACCGTATAATCCTGATTGCGGAAGAGGTCGATGAAGGTTTGCGGACGGTAGTACACCCAAGAAGCGTCTCCGCCAATGGCAAGTTCGTGCTCGATGGCCTGGTTGCGGAACATATAGCCATCGTAGGAGTCGTACTTGCGGGGGAGTTTCGACACGGCCTTCAATGTGGCGTTGAAGCCCACATCGATTCTTGCCTTGCCTTCCTGTCCACGCTTGGTGGTAATAAGGATAACGCCATTGGCACCTTCCACACCGTAAACGGCGGTAGCAGAAGCATCCTTCAGCACAGAAATGGTAGCCACTGATGTGACATCCACCGACTTGATCTCACGCTTCACACCATCGACGAGGATCAGCGGCTGGGCATCCTGGTTCCAGGCTGCAGCACCACGGATGTAGATTCGCGGGTCCTCTTCACCAGGCTGACCAGTAGAAGCGATGGTGGCGATACCGGGGAGGTTACCCGTGAGGGCGGCACCCACACTACCGATACCTGCTGCACGTTCAAGCACTTCACCCGTGGTCTGGGTGATAGCACCCACCACAGAGGCTTTTTTCTGTTGGCCGTAGCCTACCACCACGACTTCCTCAAGTTGGGCATCCTCAGCGAGCGAAACATTGAACTCACGCTGCTTGCCAACCTTGACTTCCTTCGTGGCCATACCTACATAGGAAATCACCAGCACTGAATTTTCCGAAGGCACCTCCAAACGGAAGTGACCGTCAATGTCAGAAACCGTTCCCAAAGAGGGCTGTCCCTTCACGATAACCGTGGCACCTATCAAAGGCTCCGTAGTATTGTCGGTGACTGTACCCCTTACCGAGATACCGTTCTGCGCAAACAGCGTGGCGCTGAATGCGAACAGCATCAGAATCGTGGAAATGGTCTGTCTAATCAGTTGCTTTGGATTTTTCGACTTTGACAGATTTTGATTCATAAGTTGTTAGTTATGTTATTAGTTAATTAAATATTTTCGATTAGGGTGTGTCGTTTTTTCCCTAAAATAGGTAGTTGAAGCATATATGGCGAATGCTACAGGCATATTAGGGTGCCTGGGCATTCTCTTGATTTCGGTCTGAATAGGCATTCGGCATTAGATGCAAATGTACCTCTTTCTCTTTTATCGCGGTTTATATAATGTATCACGAACGTAATATTTTATTTCAAATAAACTATTTGTGACATATGCGAAAGAATTGTCAATCTTCCGCGAAAAGCCGCATGAGCATTGATGACTCTATTTTGCAAAGATATGAAATAGAATCGAATTCTGCAAGCATCCACTCAATTTTTTTTCGCCATGCCGCGACGGCACATTTTATGCCATATCACACCTGGCAGACGTGCTGAAAGCATTGTGAATTGGTGGAAAAAATGACGACACACATCCCTCAATCTTTACTTTAACTCCTCCTTATCTCCATAAGGAATACACATTATTTATATAAGAAAGGCAAAAATCCGTCAAATCTCTTTGCGTATTAGCCAAAAACAATTATCTTTGCAGCAGTTTGTCGATGAGACGATACCAAACGACGCAATGAAAAAATACCTACTTATTATCCTAACCCTTCTGCTGAACCCTTTTTACGGATATTCCCAAACAGGCAAATTGTTTGAAGCCGACAAACAACTGTCCAGCAGTTTCGTCAACCAAATATACCTCGACCGTGATGGTTTCATTTGGGTTGCCACCCGTAACGGCCTTTGCCGCTACGACGGCTACCAGTTCCGCATCTTTAAGAAAGAGACCGACGACAGCATGCTCAGCAACTACGTCAACAGCATCTTGCAAGACCGCAAGGGCTTGTTCTACATCGGTCTGTTCGGCGCGTTGCAGACCTTCGACGGCAACGTGTTCCGTGAGGTGAAGGTGAAAATCCTCGACGGCCATATCGTGCCCTGCTACATCACCACGTTTGCCGAACTGCCCTCCGGGACGGTGATGGTGGGCACGTCGGGTCATGGCGTGGTGCAGATGGACAGTCCCACCACCGCCCACCAGTTGGGAGGCGGTCTGGCGAATGTTGTCAATATACAGCAACTGATGTGCGACCACCGCGGGCAACTGTGGATAGCCACCGATGACAACGGTCTGGTGGTATGGTCGAACAACCATGTGGTGGCACGCTATTTCCAGGAAGAGTCGCTCCGCAACCAGGTGCTCCGCGTGTGTGAAGACAAGAACGGCAACATCTACGCCGGCACCCGCAAGAACGGCATCTACCGGCTTTCGGGCAACACCTTCACTCCCATAGCGGCGACCGCCGGGAAGTCGGTGAGCGAACTATACTGCAGCCACGACAACAAAATCATGATAGGCTGCGACGGACAAGGCACCTCTATCTATGACCCCGCCACCGGCCATCTCACAGACAACCCCTTCTTCAGCCGCGACGTGGACCTCTCCCTTGCCAAAGTCACCAGCATCACCGAAGACCGGGGCGGAAACGTGTGGATAGGCATGTTGCAGAAAGGCGCCTACACCCAACCCTTCACCCCCTCTCCCTTCCGCTACATGGGCTACAAATTGGGCAACCGCAACCTCATCGGCCAGGCCTGCGTGCTCAGCACCATATACGACTCCAAGAGGCGCGCGTGGATAGGCACCGACAAAGACGGGGTGTATGTCCTCGATGAAGGCGCCGGTATATGCCGGCATTTCACCAACATGCCCTCCACCATCCTCTGCATGGCAGAAGACCCGCAAGGACGTGTGTGGGTGGGAAGTTTCAACGAAGGCTGTGGATGGATAGACCCCATCACCGGCATTTTCCACCGCCAGTCCCTGCCCCAGGGCGACCAGGTGAGCATCTTCGGCATGGTGACCGACAACTATGGCCACCTGTGGTTGGGCACGATGGGCAACGGACTGCTGCGACTCAACCTGAGCGATGGCACGGTGAAGGCCTACACCATGACCGAGAGGGCGCAGTGGGACTTCTCCAAGAACAGCATCATCAACGACTATATCTCCAAGATTTCCATCTCGCCCGACGGCAAGCGCATCTATTGCGCCACCACGATGGGCCTGTGCTGCCTCGACATCCTGAGCGACAGTTGGACCAAGGCCTTAGGCATCAACAACCTGCTGTATGGCACCCCTATACGCATCGCCAAGGAATACGACGGCATCCTGTGGATAGGCACCAACACCGCATTCTGGCGCTACGACCTGCGTGAGAGGAAGTTGGAGAACCTTGAGGCCGGCCTGCCGAAAAACGGCATCGCGTCGATAGAGAAGGACCTTACCGGGAAACTGTGGATTTCCACCGACCATGGTCTCTGCCGTCTCGACCCACAAAGCCTGCAGAGCGAGACCTATTTCGTAGACAACGGGTTGCAGTCGAACGAGTTCAGCGACGGTGCCTCCTTCCTCTCCCCCGACGGCCTCCTGGTCTTCGGAGGTGTGGGCGGCATCTCCTGGTTCAAGCCCTCTGAAATCATGAAGAGGAAATGGGATGCGCAGGTGAAGATTACCGACTTCATCATCAATGGCAAGTCGGTGACTCCCGGCAGCCGCTCCGGACACTACCAGGTGTGCGACACCACCGTGATAGCCAGCGACAAGTTCGAACTGAGCAGCCACGACAACTACTTCGTCATCAGCCTCTCCACGCTCACCTATGACAGTCCGGAACACATCACCTTCCTCTACAGCATCAACGACGAGCCCTACGTCAGGCTGCAGCCCGGACAAAACAACATCACCTTCTCGCACCTCTCGCCCGGCAAATACGTATTCAAGGTGAAAGCCGAGCGCAACGAGATCAGCACCCCCGAACATACGTTCACCGTTATCGTACACTCACCATGGTATCGCTCGCGGCTCGCCACCGTGCTCTACCTGCTCCTTCTGGCTGCCGCCCTCTGGGCATACCTCCGCTATCGACGCACGCGCGAGCAAGAGAAACTGCGCATGCAGGAGCATATCCACGCCGAAGAGATGGGCGAGGCCAAGTTGCGCTTCTTCATGAACATCAGTCATGAGATTCGCACCCCTATGACCCTGATTATCACGCCATTGCTCGGGCTCATTAAACAAGAGCATGACCCACAGAAGAAAGGTGTGCTCGAGACGATGCGCCGCAATGCCGAGCGCATTCTCAACCTCATCAACCAGATGATGGACCTGCGGAAGATTGACAAGGGCATGATGCAACTGCACACCCAACAGACCGACCTCATCAAGTTTGTCTACGACATTCACTCGCTCTTCGAGTTGCAGACACGCGCCAAACGCATCAACCTCACCTATGAGCACGACACCGACCACCTCCCGGTATGGATAGACCGCCAGCAGTTCGACAAGGTATTGGTCAACATCCTCTCCAATGCCTTTAAGTTTACGCCCGCCGACGGCAACATCAAAGTGAAGGTGACCCACGATGAGCAACAAGCACGGATATCCATCAGCAACGACGGCGAACAAATACCATCCGACAAACTGGAACTCATCTTCAAACGGTTCTACCAGACACCATCCAACCTCAACGACCGCAACGTGGGCACCGGCATCGGGCTCGACCTCACCCGTTCACTCGTGGAGATGCACCACGGCACCATCAAAGCCCAGAACATCGAAAACGGCTGTGAGTTCATCGTTGCCATCCCTCTCGGCAACAGCCATTTCAAGCCCGAGGAGATCAGCGAGGAGACCGAGACGCCCGACACCGAGGTGATTACCCCCGAGGAAGCAGACTCGCTGATGCAACCGGTGGAGATACCGCTCAAGAGCAGCCAGCAGACCACTATCGTCATCGCCGAAGACGACGACGAGATACGCCAATACCTGGAGCAAGAACTCTCGCAGAAGTATGAGGTGAAGCGTTGCTCCAACGGCCGCGACGCCCTCGCCATGGTGCTGAAATGCTCACCCGACCTGCTGCTGTCGGACATCATGATGCCCGAGATGGACGGCAACACGCTCTGCTCTACCGTGAAGAGCAACCCACAGACCAACGACATCCCCGTGGTGCTGCTCACCGCCAAGACACGCGAGGAAGACAAACTCGAAGGTCTGGAGACTGGTGCCGACGCCTATATCGAAAAGCCCTTCAATCTGGACATCCTGTTGCGCACCATCCACAACCTCATCCAGAGCCGTCAACACCTGCGCATGAAATACGGGCGTACGGACAAGATGGAGGAGCATGTGGAAAGCGTGAGCATCAAGTCGCCCGACGAGAAACTCCTTGAGCGCGTGATGCAGGTCATCAACAAAAACATCTCCAACTCCTCACTCAGCGTCGACAGCCTTGCCGACGAGGTGGGAATCAGCCGCGTGCACCTGCACCGGAAGATGAAGGAACTGACGGGCAAGACGCCTCACGAGATTATCCGCAACATCCGCCTGAAACAGGCTGCCAACCTCCTGGCCTCCGGCGACATGAACATCACCGAGGTGGTGTATGCCTGCGGATTCGGCAATGCCGCCTCGTTCTCCACCATCTTCAAGCGCTTCTACGGCATGTCACCCCGCGACTACATGCAAGAGCACCTCGAACAGGAATAAATGGAAAGAGGGATGACAAAATTGAGGACAGAGAAAAATTTGAACAGATTTATATGATTTGACTTCCGCTTCGAACTTCGACTGTTGGTTCTCGCCCAAGGGCGACTAACAAATGGAGTGCCCCTTCAAGGCAGAAATCTCAAATATAAAAAGATTTGAACGGATTTGTTCGATTTCTCGCCGCAGGCGACTTAAAAATTTAGTGCCCCTTCGGGGCAGAAATCTCACAAATCGTTCCAAATCATACAAATCTGTTCTGCCCAAAGGGCAGAACAAACGGCCACTTTTCGCCAAGCGAGGGAAAGAATCTAAGGTTTGAGATTTATAATTTACGTAACAACGGCTATCAAGATAATTTGCAGTGAACCCCAAAAGTTATTTTGTCTAACTTTTGGGGTTCACTACAAATTGATACTCTCTTTTTCCATTTATTCTCAACCTTCTCGGCCTTGCCTTGGTCTTCTATTTCTTTTTTGAGAAATAGTCATTATACATCTTGATGCTGAAGACGATGACGCTGCAAATGGTGGTGATGAGATTGGTAAAGAAAAGCGCCCAGAGCGTGTCGGGCTGATGCAAGATGCCCTGCAACATGAAACATGCGCTACCTATTCCCATCATGAGGAATGTGGGCAATGCGATACCATCCGTGTTACGCGTGCGGATGGTCTGAATGGCTTGGGGCAAATAGCCCAGTATCATCGTGATGCTGGCTGTCCATCCCAATATTTCGAATAATAAACCTTGTTCCATAACTCAATTATTAAATTAAGGTTATTCTTTCTTTTCCCTGATGATATTCACACAGAGCGCGCCAATGATGAACAGCACACCAGCCACTATCATCATCGAACTTTGCTTTGAACCTATGCAGTGAAGGATTGAGCCACCGAGCAACGCAGCCACAATCTGCGGCAAGCATATCGTGCCATTGAAGAGACCCAGGTATGCTCCCATGTGCCCATAGCCCTTCAAGGCATTGGTGACGAAGGTGAACGGCATGGCGAGCATGGCAGCCCACGCACAACCGATGAGCAAGAACGGCACAATCATCAGGTACTTGTCGTGCACGAAGGGGATGAGGATGAATCCGATGCCACCAATGACCAGGCTGAGCGCGTATGCCATCTTGGTGTTGCTGAAACGCGGCAGGAGGGCAGCCCAACAGACGCTGCCCAATGCCTGTATGGCATAGAGCACGCCGGTCCAGTTGCCAGCCTCCTGGTAATCACCGGAAGCAGGGTCGGTGGTGCCCCATACTACTTCAGATACGGCATCCACGACGTAGGTCCACATATAGAGCATGGCAGCCCAGCAGAAGAACTGCACCAGTCCCACCTTCCAGAAGGTGGAAGGAGCGTTTTTCAGCAACACGAACCAGTTGGCGCTGTCTTTCTTTCCCTCCTCCACGGCATGATACATCGCATACTCCTCGGGCGGCATTTCACGCACCTTCGCCGTGGTGTACAGCACACAGAGGATGAGGATGAGCGCACCGATGTAGAACGACCAGATGACCGTATCGGGTACCACGCCTTCGGGAGCGACGTTTGACAATCCTACCGCTGCAAAGATGAAGGGGAAGAGGAAGCCCACCACGCTGCCCGCATTGCAGAGGAACGACTGTATGCTGTAGGCCTTCGCCTTCTGCTTCTCATTCACGAAGTCGCCCACCATCATCTTGAAGGGCTGCATGGCCATGTTGATGGAAGTGTCGAGCAACATCAGGGCGAAGAGTCCGAAGATGAGGGCTGCCTTCACCGACATACCGAACGACCCGGCGTTGGGCAACAGGCACATCACCGCCACTGCCAAGGCAGCACCCACGAAGAGATAGGGGATGCGGCGCCCGAAACGGCACCACGTCTTGTCGGAAAGCGAACCCACGATGGGCTGCACGAGGATGCCCATGAGCGGGGGGAGTATCCAGAAGAAACTGAGCGAATGGGGGTCGGCGCCCAGCGTGCGGAAGATACGGCTGATGTTCGCGCTCTGCAGCGCATAGGCTATCTGTACGCCGAAGAAGCCGAAACTGAGGTTCCAGAGTTTCCAAAAACTCAAATCAGGTCTTGTTTTCATATTAATATAATAGGTTTAGTTTCTTATTTCGTCTTATTGTCGCCGGGCAGCACCCTTGTGGTGCCCCTGACGATGAGGCGGGTGCGCACCACGCGTTTCTCCACCTTGCCCAAGGGAATATCGCCCTCGCTCTGCGCGATGAGGATGGAGGCAGCCTCTCTGCCCACCTTGTTGCCACGCTGCTCTACGGTGGTGAGCATCGGGTCGCAGGCAATAGCACGCTCCCCATTGGTGAAACCGCAGATCGACACATCCTCGGGCACCCGCAGCCCCATACGCTTGGCGGTATAGAGAATGCCGATGGCCGTATCGTCGTTCACGGCGAAGAAAGCATCGGGCCTGTCGGCCATTTTCAACAGTTCCGGCGCCACCACCTCGGCATCGGCGCGGTTGTCGCAGAAACGGATATAGCGGTCGTCTACCGTCAGTCCATGGCGCGTCAATGCGTCATGGTAACCGTTGTAGCGGTTTTTAGAGATTTCAAGTTTCATCGACGAGCCGAAGAACGCGATGCGCCTGCAACCGGTCTCGATGAGGTAGTTCACCGCCGTCATCGCCCCCATGTAGTCGTCTACCACTACGCGGCTGGTGTTGATTCCCGTGCAGATGCGGTCGAAGAACACCAGCGGAATGCCATGGTCGATGAGTTGCCTGAAATGGTCATACTGCAATGTGTCCTTGGCCTGCGACACGATAACGCCACAAACCTTGCTCTCAGAGAACGCGCGGCAAATCTCCACCTCGTGCTCATACTGCTCGCCACTCTGCGCCACCATCAGGCGGTAGCCACGGGCAGAAGCCTCCTCCTCTATCCCACCGAGGATTGACGAGAAATAGAAATGGTTGATTTGCGGCATGATGACGCCAATGATATGCACGGGGTGTATCTTGCTGTGACGGAGCGACTCCGCGATGGCGTTGGGTGAGAAATGGTGCTCCCGGGCATACGCCTTGATAAGCGCACGGCGCTCCTCACTGATGCGGGGACTGTCTTTGAGTGCCCTCGACACCGTGGCCACCGATACGCCCAGCGCACGGGCTATGTCTTTCATCGTAATGGGTGCGTGTTCATTCATCGTGCAACAATTGTGCAAATCAAGCGTTGATAAAAAGAACCATTCTTAGGTTTCTGCCAAGATGCAGCCTATTTTTTGCAAAGATAGACAAATTCACGACACGTTGTTTTCCACCTTGTTATAAAAAAACAAATAAATTGTGCAAACGTTTGCACACCTCAAACACAATATTTTAGGAACAAAAAGAACAACCATTGCAAAAGAAATTTAATTTTGCATTTGAAAAACTACAATTCTGAATGTTTCTCGGCTGACTGCGAAGCCTGTACGATGACATTTAATGAGAACATCAACTTTCATGTGAAAAAGGTTTTATAACTACAGATTGTTGAGTAAAAGAGACGTTATCACAAATAACCTATATAAAATAAACTTAATAATTAAAAATGATGAAGCAGGTAAATTTTGCAATTCCTGTTAGGTTGCTCAGCCTCTTATTGGGGCTGTTCCTATCAGTCAGTGCCTTTGCACAGTCATTCACTGTCAACGGCCATGTGAAAGATGCTACCGGCGACGACGTTATCGGTGCTACCGTCCGTGTTGTAGGACAGCAGGGCGGTGTGATTACCGACATCGACGGTATTTTCTCCATTGAAGCAAAACAAGGCGACATGCTCCAGATCTCATACATCGGCTATGAGACGGCAGAGGTGGCCGCTGCTCCCCATGTGGAGGTGGTTTTGCAAGACGACTCCCATTCCCTCAACGAGGTGGTGGTAATCGGTTACGGTGTGGCCCGCAAGAACGACCTCACCGGTTCGGTGACTGCCCTGAAGCCCGATGAGAAGAACCATGGTATGATTACCAGTGCCCAGGACATGATCCAAGGAAAGATAGCCGGTGTGAACGTCACCAACGGCGGTGGTACCCCAGGTGGTGGTGCCTCTATCCGCATCCGTGGTGGTTCGTCACTCAACGCCTCGAACGACCCCCTTATCGTCATCGACGGTCTGGCTATGGACAACCAAGGTATCAAGGGTGCCGCCAACCCCCTGTCGATGGTCAACCCGAATGACATCGAGAGTTTTACTGTGCTGAAGGACGCCTCCGCCACTGCCATCTACGGTAGCCGCGGTTCTAACGGTGTCATCATCATCACCACGAAGAAAGGACGCACCGGTATGGCTCCGAAAGTGAGTTACAACGGCAATGTCTCCATGTCGGTGAAGAACAGTTCGCTCGATATCCTCAATGCCAACGAATACCGCAAGTTTATCAAGAGTTACTATGGCGAAGACTCCGAAGCCGCCGGTCTGCTGGGAACAGCCGACACCGACTGGATGGAAGAAATCTTCCACCCCGCAGTGAGCACCGACCACAACGTGACCGTACAAGGTGGCCTGAAGAACATGCCCTATCGCTTCAGCGTAGGCTACACCGACCAGAACGGTATCCTGAAGACCTCCAACTTCCAGCGTGCCACAGCCAGCGTGACCTTGAACCCCTCGTTGCTGAACGACCATCTGAAATTCAACATCAACGGTAAGTTCATGTATGCACACAACCGCTATGCCAACCAAGATGCCATTGGCGATGCCCTCCGCATGGACCCCACACAGTCAAAATTCTCCAACAGCGACGATTTCAAGAACTACCACGGCTACTGGCAGTGGAGAGACTCCGGCGCATCGCTCCTGGACCCCAACTACCCCACCATGTGGAACCGCAACACCGTGGCCAACCCCCTCTCACGTCTGTATGAGAAGAACGACCGCGCCAACTCCTATGACTACATGGGTAACGTAGAGGTAGACTATCAGATTCACGGTTTCGAAGACCTGCGTCTCCATGCCAATGCCAGCGGCGACTGGGCCAACGGCAAGCAACTCACCGACTATGCCCCCTGGGGACCCTCCAACTTCTACTATGGCAACAGCGGCTACAGCAAGGAGCACAAATACAACCTCACCTTCTCTACCTACGCACAGTATTACAAAGACTTCCTCAAGACCCAGCACTTCGACATCATGGTGGGTTATGAGTGGAGCCACACCAAATACTGGGGTGATTCCTACTACGCCGGACGCTATCCCCTCAGCACCGGACAAGTCATCACCCATGACGACGGCACCACAGAACCGGCTGCCGGCAAGCCCTACAAGGAGTCCAACAGCATCTGGAAATCAGAGAGTTACCTCGTGAGTTTCTTCGGCCGTGCCAACTATATCGCCTTCGACCGTTATATGGTTACAGCCACCGTGCGCCGCGACGGTTCGTC
Organism: uncultured Prevotellaceae bacterium; assembly: GCA_900315455.1. Lineage (GTDB taxonomy): Bacteria > Bacteroidota > Bacteroidia > Bacteroidales > Bacteroidaceae > Prevotella. The sequence goes on from OMZE01000017.1 coordinate 57,936, forward strand.
ACGCTTCGGCGACCACTGGGCCACCTTCCCCTCGGTTGCCCTCGGTTGGAAGATCAACGAGGAAGCACCCCTTCGCAACGTCAGTTGGATCGACGAGATCAAACTCCGCCTCGGCTGGGGTAAGACCGGTCAGCAAGACGGTATCGGCGACTACAACTACTTCGCCAGTTACAACGTGAACAACACCAACGTCGACGGCCGCTATCCCATCCTCGGTGTCAACGACGAGGGTCTGCTCTACCGTCCCGACGCCTACAACAAAGACCTGAAGTGGGAGACCACCACTACCTACAACATCGGTCTCGACTTCCAGTTCTTCCACAACCGTGTGAGCGGTAGCGTCGACTACTACTACCGCAAGACCACCGACCTGATCAACTGGGCTTCGGTTTCGGCAGGCTCCAACTTCAAGAACACCGTGGTGTCGAATATCGGTTCGCTCGAGAACCGCGGTATCGAGGCATCACTCACCGTGCGCCCCGTGGTGACAGAGAACTGGCAGTGGGAAGTGACTGCCAACTTCACCTACAACAAGAACAAGATCACCGAACTCACCGGTGAGGCTTCCGTCATCAAGACCGGTGGCATCTCTGCCGGAACCGGTAGAACCTGCCAGGTGCACACCGTGGGCTATCCCTCCAACTCCTTCTATGTATACCAGCAGGTTTACGACGAGGCAGGCAAGCCTATCGAGGGTGTGTATGTTGACCGCAACGCCGATGGCATCATCAACGACGCCGACCTCTATATTTACAAGAGTCCGTGGGCACCTTATACCGCCGGTCTGAGTTCACGCCTGCAGTACAAGGGTTGGGACTTCGGCTTCAGCCTCCGCGCCAGTTTCGACAACTACAACTATTGGGACAAGCGACAAGGCTACAGCAACACCGCAAAGCGCTATGACTCTTCATACGGCTATCTGCAGAACACTATGCCCGAGGCAGTGCAAGTGGGCTGGGTGACCTACGACAACCCCATCTCCGACTACTTCGTACGCAATGCCTCTTTCCTGAAGTGCGACAACATCACGCTCGGCTACACCTTCGCCAACCTCTTCAAGGGCGGCAGTTACAGCGGACTCAACGGACGTGTCTATGCGTCAGCCACCAACGTGTTCACCATCACCAAGTATAAGGGCATCGACCCCGAGGTGTTCCAGGGCATCGACAACAACATCTATCCGCGTCCCTTCACCCTGTTGCTGGGTCTGAACCTCAATTTCTAAATGTCATCAACGCATAGAAAAAGACAACGACAATAAAATATACGACTATGAACTTAAGATATATCAAACACATCATTCCCGCAGCCGCACTGGTTGTAGCCGGCATGAGTTCTTGCACTGGTGACCTGGATGTTACTCCTATCGACCCCAACAAGACCATGGTGCCCGACGAGGTAGCCCTCTATACCAAGTGCTATTCCAACATGGCCCTGCAAGGTCAGGGAGGTGCAAACGGCGACTGCGACATCGACGGTCTCGATGGCGGTACCGCTGGCTTTGTGCGCCAGTTGTTCAACTCCAACGAACTGACCAGCGACGAAGCCATCTGCGCCTGGGGCGACGAGGGCATTCCCGAATTCAACTTCAACACCTGGGGAGCCAGCCATCCCATGCTCCAAGGTTTCTACTACCGTCTCTATACCGGCATCTCCTACTGCAACCACTATCTTGAGGTTTGCGCCGGAGTGGATGCCACCCGCGAGGCAGAGGTTCGCTTCCTCCGTGCCCTCTACTATTACCACCTGATGGACGCCTTTGGCAACGTGCCTTTCGCCACCCGTCTGATGTCGGAATCACCGCAGCAGATTGAGCGTGCCGACCTCTTCAAATGGATTGAGAGCGAACTGCTCGACGTGAAAGACCAACTCCTGGCTCCTGCCGCCCGCAAGGACACCGACAACGGCTACGGCCGTGCCGACCAGGATGCAGCCAACCTGCTGCTTGCCCGTCTGTATCTCAATGCCGAGGTCTACACCGGTTCAGCCAACTGGGCTGCCGCCAAGGAGTATGCCGAGAAGGTGATCAACGGTCCGCATAAACTCTGGACCCAAGGCATGAACGGCTGGAGCGCCTACCAGATGCTCTTCATGGGCGACAACGGCAGCAACGGTGCTTCACAAGAGGCCATCCTCCCGCTGATTCAGGATGGTGTGAAGACCACCGCATGGTGTACCTCTCTCTTCCTCATCGCTTCCACATGGAAAGCCGATATGGACACTGAGGGCAACTACGGCACGAGCGAAATATGGGCAGGCAACCGCGCCCGCATCCAACTCGTTCAGAAGTTCTTCCCCAACAACGATGCCCCACAGGCTACCATCAGAGACATGGCAGCAGCAGCTGGCGACGACCGTGCCCTGTTCTTCGGCATAGAGCGCGAACTCAAGGTCAACACGCCTACTGAGTTTACTTCGGGCTATTCCGTGGGTAAATACCGCAACACCTACGCAGGCAGCGGTTCAACCCACAACTCGCAGTTCCCCGACGCCGACTTCTTCCTGATGCGTGCCGCTGAGGCCTACCTCATCGCAGCCGAAGCCGATGCCCGCCTGAACGGTGGCACCACCACCGCCACTGGTGCCGGCTACATCAATGCCTTGCGCCAGCGTGCCCATACCAGTACGCTCTCCACCTACAGCCTCGGCCAGATTCTCGACGAGCGCTCACGCGAACTCTACTTCGAAGGCTTCCGCCGTACCGACCTCATCCGTTTCGGATACTTCGGTGGCGACAACAGCGGCCAGTATCTTTGGGAATGGAAAGCAGGCGCCGAATACGGAGCAAGTTTCCCCGCATACCGCAATATCTTTGCACTACCCAGCGAGGACGTGAACGCCAACCCCAACCTGAAGCAGAATCCTGGTTATTAATATGCTTAGCGAATAAGAAATCTATCATAAAGACAATTCACTTATGAAAAAGATATATCAATTCACGATGTTGCTGCTTGTCGGAGCCTTTGCCCTGACTGCCTGTGACGATGACAACGATTCAAACCCCATCTTGACACAACCCACCTCGTTTGTGCTCAACAATCCTGCCATCACAGGTAACGTAGACTTGCAGAAATCACAGTCTGTGACCCTCACCTGGTCGCAGCCAAGACCTTACACCAACTTCGACGCTCCCGTGATTCCCACCTATACCGTGGAGATTTCACCCACCGGAGCCTTCAACACCCGTTTCGACCCCAATGCCGAGGACAACACCGGTGCCGACTACTTCGCTATGGAAGAGACCTACACCAGTGGGCAGAATGTGGTTCTCAACACCGAGACCATCAACCGTTATCTCATGCAAATGAACAAATGGGAAGACCCCACAAAGGTGCCATCCCTGGTCGACCTGGCCATCCGTGTGAAGTCGGCCATCGTCGATGGCGGATTCAACGAGTACAAGGTCATCTACTCCAACGTGGTCAACCTCAAGGCCGTGCCTTACTTCATGGTGCTGAAGCCTGCCGATCCTGAAATCTGGTGGCTGATTGGTGCCGACATCGCCGACGGCTCATGGGGCGGCGAATGGGGCAAGTGCGTCATCCCGATGCAGACCGTTGACGGAGCCGAATATGACAACAAGACCGGACAGGGCGAACTGACATGGACCGGATATCTCGGCGGCAACGGATTCAAACTAGTCCTCATTCCCGGAAAGTGGGATGACCAATGGGGACAGAACGACGACGGCTACGTGAAGAACGACGGCGGTTCGGGCAACATCACTGTTCCAGAACCGGGCATCTACACCGTTACCCTCAACACTGCCACTAACACGCTCAACGTGGAGAAATCCGAGAGCAAACCGGCGGTATTCAGCATCATCAATATCGCTGGTACCTTCAATGAATGGGGCGACACGCCTATGACACCATGCTCCACTGGCTGGGAGAACCACGACTGGTACATCAAGTACAACCTTGCTGCAGGCGACAAGATCAAGTTCAAGGACAACACCTCGTCATGGGACTACAACCGTGGTGGCACGTTCATCAACCGCGAAGACGGTATGTATGGCTATGGTACCCAGGGTGGTGCCGACCTGGTCATCGACGAAGGTGGTGAATACCTGATTTTCTTCAACGATATCACGGGATACTATCGTTTTATCAAACAATAAAGCCGTGTGCAACATCGAATATTATAAAAGAACAACATTATGACTAAGAAAATATTTTTAGGAATGGCTCTTGTAGGCTTGTTGGCAGCATGTACCGACGACTACAAAGACTGGCTCACCCCATCGGTGGTCAACCAGCCCGAAACAGTATCCTTCGGCGACGGCAGCGTCAGCACGGTGGGAGTCATCGACTTCAATACCGTGACCGACGAGATGGTGAAAGTGTGCAGCATCACTGCTCCCACCGCCTCCGACGCTTCGTTCACACCGTCATATACCATCACCCTCGGCGGTGAGAAGACCTTTGAGATTGGTGCCGACGGCTTGATGAAGGCTTCCGACCTCCAAGACTATGTGGTTTCTCAGTTCGGACGCCGTCCGGTGGAACGCGCCATCGAAGCCACAGTGAGCATGTGGCTCGGCAACGGCACGACAACAGTGAAGACCGCCACCTCCGACATCTTCCATATCGTTGCCATCCCGAAGGCTCCGCAGATTTCGCAAAACTACTACATCGTGGGCGGCCCCAACGACTGGGGTGAATCGGCCAAGAACAAGACACTAAAGTTCTCGCACAGCGGAAAGGATGTCTACGAAGATCCTGTCTTCACCGTCATCTTCAACGCTTCTGAGGGCGACACCTGGTTTGCTATCGGTGATGACGAGGCCTGCGAGGCCATCGCCAACGACAACGACTGGTCGAAACTCTTCGGTACGACGAAGGGCAACGGCAACACCGACCCGACCGGTAACCTCGACCGCCGCTACAACCTGAGCGACGACGGCTCATTCTGCGTGCCCGCTGGTGGCAAACTCATCAAGGTGACCATCAACATGATGGACTACAGTTACCAGATTGAGTCGCTCAACATCTCCGAGAACTACTACCTCATCGGTGGTCCGGGCGAGTGGAACAACTCCAAGGCCCAGAAGTTCTCGCACAGCGACAAGAGCGTGTTCGACGATCCTGTGTTCACCTACACATTCGAAAGCACTGGCGGTGAGATGTGGTTCGCCTTCGGCGACGACGAAGCCATTGACGCTGTAGGCGAGGGTACATGGAACAAACTCTTCGGCACGAAGGGCGACAGCAAAGACCTGAGCGGTTCGTTCGACCGCCGCTACAACCTCGACGGCGACCACTCGTTCTGCGTCGACGGCAGCGCGAAGTTCTACCGCTTCACCGTCAACATGATGACGATGACTTACGAGATTACTCCGCTCAACTTCGGTGAGTTCATCTACGTGCCTGGCAATGCCCAGAAATACAACACCGCCGCACCCGGCATGCCAGACTGGGGATGGTCACCCGAACTGGCTCCCGCCCTGCGCTCTGCCAATTTCGACGGTGTGTATGTGGGCTATGCCTACATGGACGGTGACTTCAAGTTCACCAAGGAGCGCAACTGGGATGCCGAATACAACTACAACGACTTCAGTTCGTACAGTTCAGTATTCCAACTTGGCGACGGCAGCAACATCAATTGCAATGAGCCGGGTTACTACAGACTCGTAGCCGACGTGGCCAACGGTTCGCTGACCGCCACCAAGGTCACCTGGGGCCTTGTAGGTCCTGCCACACCCGCCGGATGGGATGCCGGTTCCTATGTGGTGATGAACTACAACATGGCCGAGGACTGCTGGGAGATTACCACAGACCTCAAGGCCGACGAGTTCAAGTTCACTACCAATGGTACTTGGGACATCAACCTTGGAGGCGACGCCGCCAATCTGGAGGAGGGTGCCGGCAACCTGCGCATCAGCGAGGCCGGTACATACAACATCAAGTTGTATCCCAGCCGCGCCCAGAGCGACAAGATGTATGCCACTATTGTGAAAAAGTAATAACATAAACATTTGGCGAATATGAAAAAGTTTTTGAACATAGCAGCAGCCGTGGCACTCCTCTTCGGAGTGTCCACCGCTGCCCAAGCACAAGATACCGACGAGTACTATCCCCACAACTTCATCTCGATTCAGGGTGGTGCACAGGCTACGCTCACCCATTACGACTTCATGGACCTCGTCACACCGCAGTTCGCCGTTTCCTTCGGCCGCTACTTCAACCCGAAGGTGGGAGTACGACTCCACGTGCAGGGCTATGAGGCCAAGGGCGGATTCCTGCAGGAGCGCTTCCCCGGACTTCCCAACGGCGATGCCGACTACAAGTTCAAGGCCATCACCGGCGACCTCGACCTGTTGATGAACATGTCGAACATCCTCTTCCCCAACCGTTCCTCGCAGCGTTTCAACTGGATTCTGCTCACCGGTTTCGGTGTGAACTACGGATGGGACTTCGATGAGTACAAAGGCATCGTCAGCAGCATGACCAAGGGCAACAACTTCTATGTGGGTCCCGACCAGTGCGGCACGAAGCACAGCAGTTACAACGGCCGTTTCGGCACGCAGTTGGAGTATTGCTTCTCGCCCCACTTCGGCGTGAGCCTCGAACTCGATGCCAACTTCAAGAACGACTGCTTCAACCTGAAGTCGAACTTCGACCCCGACTGGCAGATTGTGGGCCTCGTGGGCCTCACCTTCAAGTTCGGTCAGAAGAAGAAGGCACCCGCTCCCGTGGTATTGCCTCCCGAACCACCAGTGGTGCAGCCTGCTCCCGTGGTTGAGCCGAAACCAGAGCCAAAACCGGAACCCAAGCCCGCACCTGTGGTACAGGAAGAGCCGCTCCATGAGACCTTCTTCTACATCATCCGCGAGTCAGACCCATCACCCGATGTCATTATCAACAGAATCGTAGAGTGGTGCAACAAGTATCCCAACAAGAGCATCAGCATCAAGGGCTACGCCGACCGTGGCACCGGCAACCCAAGAATCAACGTGGGCTATGCCAAGGCCCGTGCTGAGAAGGTGGCCAAGGCTCTTGAAGAAAGAGGTATCTCCAGAAGCCGCATGGACGTGAGTTCTTATGGCGACACCGTACAGCCATTCCCCGAGAACGACCGCAACCGCTGTGTTATCGTCGTAGGTGAATAATCAAAAAAATATTCCTTTCCACAGGGGGGCGCTCTGGCGCCCCCTTGTTATTTATACCAACACAGAGACTCAGAGGTAAAGAGGTGCTATTTTCTCTCTTTGTCTTTGTTTCTCTATGTTGAAAACAAGTACACCAAGCGTTCATGCAAACGATTGCACCACCAAATGCGACAAAAAGCAGGGTTACGGATGCCAAAAAGCCGATATTCGGCTTATTTTTGCAATAGAAATCAAACTCTACCCGATATGAAAAAAATCTACACCCTCATCCTTCTTTTCCTGATGTTGTGCAACACCACCAACAGCTTTGCACAAGGTTGGCCATCCAACTACAATGGTGTGATGCTCCAGGCTTTCTACTGGGACTCGTTCACCCCATCACAGTGGCGCACCCTCGAGGCACAGTCGGCCGATATCGCCAACTACTTCACACTCGTATGGGTGCCTCAGAGCGGACGGGCAGCCAACAACCCCTCCATGGGCTACGACCCCCTCTACTGGTATGACCAGAACAGCAGTTTCGGCAACGAAGACCAACTGAAGTCGATGATACAGGCCTTCAAGGCCAAGGGCACCGGCGTCATTGCCGACGTGGTCGTCAACCACCGCGGCAACCTCACCAACTGGGTCGACTTCCCCACCGAGGTGAATCCCTACGACGGTAAGACCTACAGCATGTCGTCGACCGACATCTGCCGCGACGACGACGGCGGAGCCACCTTCAACTGGGCCTCACAGAACGGCTACTCCCTCTCTGCCAACAACGACACCGGAGAGGGATGGGGCGGCATGCGCGACCTCGACCACATGAGCCAGAACGTGCAAGACAACGTGAACGCCTACCTGAAATACCTCATCCACTACCTCGGCTATACGGGTTTCCGCTACGACATGGTGAAGGGCTACAGCGGCTCCTATACCGGCCAGTACAACAGCAACTGCGGCGTGGAATATTCCGTGGGCGAGTGCTGGGACAGTTCCAACACCATCCGCAACTGGATTGAAGCCACGAAGACCAACGGCCAGATTCAGAGCGCTGCCTTCGACTTCCAGTTCCGCTACACCGTGCGCAACGCCATCAACCGCAACGACTGGACCTACCTGGGCAAGCAGAACGACGGCAGTTGGCCGCTGATGAGCAACAACTACGATAGCGGCAACTACCGCCGCTATGCCGTGACCTTCGTAGAGAACCACGACACCGAGCGCCGTGCCAACTCCGCACAAGACCCCATCGTGCGCGACACGCTGGCAGCCAATGCCTTCCTCCTCGCCATGCCCGGCACACCCTGCGTGTTTATGACCCACTGGATGGCATGCAAGAAAGACATCAAGATGATGATCAACGCCCGCAACGCCGCCGGCATCCACAGCATGAGCAACTATGCCAACCAAGCCAACAACACCAACTACTATGCCGTGCGCACCACAGGCGACAACTGTGAACTGCTGGCAGTGGTGGGCAACGGCGCCGCCACCTACCAGCCCAATGACAACTGGCAGAAAATCATCTCGGGATACCACTATGTCTACTATATGAACAAGAATGCCGAACAGGCTTGGGTAGACCTGCCCTCAGGAGAGTATGACGGACAGCAGACCGCTACACTCACCGCCGTGAGTCAGGACAGCGGAGCCAAACTCGTCTACACCACCGACGGCAGCACGCCCACCGCATCGAGCACTGCCGTGGCCAGCGGCACCACCATCGACATCACTGCCGGCACCACCACACTGAAGGTGGGACTGCTCAAGAACGGCAGCGTGAGCAGCATCATCACCCGTGAATACACCGTGAGCACCTTCGAGCCCTACAACATCGACATCTACGTGAACACCGATGCCGTGGGATGGAGCAGCGTGAACTTCTGGACATGGGGCGGCGACGGCTCCCACACACCTGCCAACAGTGCATGGCCCGGCGACAAGGTGACCACCACCGTGAACGTGGATGGCAAGAACTGGTATAAGAAGTCCTATACCATCAACAATGCCTCTGATGAGGTGAACTTCGTGTTCAGCACCAACAACGGCAGTCCGCAGACCGTCGACATCGTGGGCATCAACCAAACCACCTTCTTCGAGATTTCCGCAGCCACCGAGGGCGGCAAGAACCTCGTCAACCAAGTGGCAACAGGCATCTCTCAGCCTACCTTTGCCCATGAGCGAAGCGCCGACATCTACAGCATCGACGGCCGTCTGATTCGCCGTGGCACTCCCGGTGCCTCCGTGCGTGAGATGACCTCTGGCCTGCCTGCCGGACTCTACATCATGGGGAAGAAGAAAATGGTAATAAGATGAAAGATGAAAGATGAAAGAATAAAATTGATATATTGAAATATTGGATATATTCGATTGTAAAATCTTGTATAACCTCTCCCTACTTGGGGGGAGGTTTTTTTGTATATGGTGAGTTGTTTCTTCATGTCATTAAGCAAGAAACAATTGCAAAATTTGCTGCTGTCAAGGAAAAACCGTATATTCGCAGTCTGAAAAATCCATGATTATGAAAAAATTACTTTCTATTCTTATTCTGACGCTTACCGTGCTGACAGCATGGGCGCAGGGGGTGCCTGCCCTCGAGCAACTCAAAGCCGACCCCAGGAAAGCCTATGGCAACGATTATCCCTATCACTTCACCACGCAGAAACTGACAAAGGCGCCGAGTGGCTACAAACCGTTCTATATCAGCCATTACTCACGCCACGGCTCACGCTACTACTGGACCGACAAACTCTATCTCGACCTCGACACCCTGCTCACCGATGCCCACGAAAGACATATCCTCACCGATGAGGGAGAAGCCTTCTACCAACGGTTCATGGCATGCAAGGACGAGTTGATGACGGGTGTGAGCGAACTCACCCAACTCGGATGGGAGCAGCACCAGGGCATTGCCCGCGTGATGTACAACAGTTTCCCCGAGGTCTTCAAGAAAGGGGGCAATGTGCTCGCCATCTCCTCGCTGTCGGGGCGCTGCGTGCTGAGCATGTCGGCCTTCTGCCAGGAACTGGTGCAGTGTAACCCGAAACTCGAGATTCGCGAACAGTCGTCGCGGTTCACCCTCGACGGCGTGGTGCCCACCGACGACCAGAACCCCAAGAAGCGCAAATTCCCAAGGGTAAGGCCACGCTATGAGAAAAACCGCGACCAGTTTCAAGACGACAATTCCCTCCGCCAGAAAGTCATCTCACGTGTCTTCACCAGCACCGAGGGTCTGAAGAAGAACCCCAACCGCATGGCAGGCGACCTCATCAGCCTCTACACCACCCTACCCAGCATCAACCACGAGGGTATGATGGGCAATATCATCACCGACCAGGAAATCGTAGACAAATGGGAAGGTTCCAACCTGGGGTCCTACTCCTGGGTCTTCGGTCCACAGTATGAGATGATTCCCATCCTGGAAGACATCATCAAGAAGGCCGATGCCGTAATCAATGGCAGCAGCGACCGTGTGGCAGACCTCAGGTTCGGCCACGACACCTGCATCGGTCCGCTCACCGTGCTCATGGGCATCAACGGTGCCGACCGTGACCCCGAAAACCCCTACGAGGTGAAAGACTGCTACCAGAACTGGCAGACCTGCAAGGCCTCCAACATCCAACTGGTGTTCTACCGTGGCAAGAAGGGTTCCAGCGACATCCTCGTGAAGTGTCTGCTCAATGGCGTAGAGGCCACGCTCCCCGTGCCCACCACCACCTACCCCTACTACAAGTGGTCGGACTTCAGGCAGTATTATACGCAGAAAATCAGGAGCATTGAAAATTGAGCCCGGGCTTCGCCCGATTGAAGATTGAAAATTGGGTCCGGGCTTCGCCCGATTGAAGATTGAAAATTGAAAATTGAAAATTAGGACAGAGGCACAGAGTTTTTATGCTCTGTGCCTCTGTGTTGCTGTAAAAACGCTAGCGAAAGAGATGTCGCTCTAACGCCTGAAAGATAAAAACGTGAGTACTGGTTTCAGATTTTCTCTACTTTCAATGTCTGGTCGCAGTAGTCTACCACGGCGGGGCGATGGGTGATGAAAATCACCGTCTTGTCGTGGCTCTCCAGGATATTCTGCAGCAGACGGCGCTCCGTGTCGGGATCGAGGGCACTCGTGGCCTCGTCGAAGAGCATGATCGACCTGTCGCGCAGCAAGGCGCGCGCGATGGAGATGCGCTGAGCCTGTCCCTCACTCAGTCCGCCACCCGACTCCGAGCAGATGGTGTCGAGTCCCTCGGGCAGTTCCAGCACGAAGTCGGCACAACTCTTGTGCAGCGCCTCCTTCATCTCCTCCTCGGTGGCATCGAGTTTGCCCAGGCGCAGGTTGTCGCGGATGGTGCCGCTGAGCAGCGTATTGCCCTGCGGCACATACACGAAATTGCAACGCATACGCGGCGACAGCGTCTTCCGCATGTGCTTGTTGTAGATTTCCACCTTTCCGCTCTGCGGACGCATCAGTGCCAGAATCATCCTCACAAGGGTGGTCTTTCCGGCTCCCGTCTCACCGAGGATGGCGGTACAACTGCCCGGCTTAAAGTCGAACGTCAGGTTGTCGATGACATTTCCCGGACTCTCCTCGTAGGCGAAGTTCACGTTGGTCAGTTGGATGCCACACGGTGCCTTCACGTAGATGGGCGCCCCCTGCTCCTCGAGCGGGTTCTCCTCCAGTTCCATCAGACGCTCGGCAGCGGTGAACACTGTAACGAACTGCGGCACCAGATGGGTGAGATTCTTCGCGGGCACCTGCACACGGTTCACCAGTTGCAGGAAAGCCGTCATGCCACCGAAGGTAATGGTGTGGTGCGACAGTCGGAGTGCACTCCAGAGGAAGGCGATGAGATAGCCCAGTGAGAAGCCGAAATTGAGGATGAAGTTGGCAGTGACAGAGAACCACGTGCGCTTCACCACCTTCTGGCGCAGCACGCTCTGCGTCTCCTCCAGTTTGTCGACCATGGCATTGTCGCTCTCCATAATCTTGATGAGCATGCGGTTCTGCACCGTCTCGGTGAGCACACTCTGCACCTTACTGTCCGAATCCCTCACCTCTCTGGTGAGCGACCGCATCTTCTTCATATACACCCTGCTGAGGAGCACCACGATGGGCAGCATGCCCACGATGATGAGCGAGAGATACTTGTCGAGCACAAAGAGATAGCCGAAAGCACCAAGAAACATGGCGACGGTAGACACCGAACTGGGCAACACCTCGGTGAGGAAGTTGATGACGTGGTTGACGTCCGTCTCTAGACGGTTGATGACATCACCGCTATGCCGTTTCTCCTTGCTGTGCCACTCCGACTTGAGAATCCTGTCGAGCATCCGCTGCTGCATGCGGTTCCTCGCCTTGATGCCCAGGATGTTTTTCACCCACACCGAAGAGATGTTGATGGCGAAATTACAGAGCACGAGGATAGCCATGATGCCTACAGCCCAGTACAGGTTGCCGGGCTTGGAATGGGCAGCGATATCTATGGCATTCTGCAGCGACCACACCGAGGTGATGCTCACCGCCACGGCCATAAGCCCCAACGAGGCGTTGAGCACAGCCTGGAAACGGTTGCCCTTCCATGCCGCCCAGAGCCATATCAGGATCTCCTTCGCAGTGAAGATGCTGTCTTCTGTGGTGAAGTATTCCTTGAATTTCTTAAACATGTCTTTGTTATCTTGAGTCTGCTCCCCACATCATCTTCTCCCTGAGTGTGTGGAAATACTTGTGGGTGTTGCGTTTGATGATTCTTACCTGATAGGGCGCCTTGCGGATGGTGAGCGTGGTGCCCTCGGCACACTTCTCCGACCTGCCGTCGATGGCCACGAGGAAATTGTGGTTGCGGCTCTCCACACGAAGCCTCACCACCGCATCGTCGGGCACGACGATGGGCCTGACGTTGAGGCTATGAGGTGCCACGGGCGAAAGACAGAGCACGCCAGCCTGTGGCGCGATGATGGGTCCGCCGTTCGACAGCGAATAGGCCGTGCTGCCCGTCGGCGTGCTGACAATGAGCCCGTCGGCCAGATAGTTGACGAGATGCTCGCCATTGATGGCAGTGCGTATGCTGATCATCGACGCGTTGTCGCGTTTCAGCACGGCAATGTCATTGAGTGCGAAGGGGCATCCCGAGAGTTGTGTCACCCCCTCGGTCTCCACCATGATGGCCACATGTTCCTCTATCTTGTAGTCGCCGGTATAGATGGCAGAGAGCGCATGCTCTATCTCCGACGGTCCTACGTCGGCAAGAAAGCCCAGCCTGCCCATATTCACGCCAACGATGGGGTAGCCCTTGTCGCCTACCCTGCTCGCTGCCTTGAGAAACGTTCCGTCGCCCCCCATGGAGATGACGTAGTCGGCCTCGAAGTCATCGCCCTCGAACACCCTGTCTACCTTCACGTCGATATGCAGTCCGTTGGTGAGAAACTCATAGAATTCCTTGTCTACATACACCTCTGCCTTCTTCTCGGAGAGGAAGGAGAGGATTTTCTGTATCGACACCGACTTTTTGGCTTGGTAGATGTTGCCGAAGATGGCGAATCTCAGTTTTTTCTGCGCCATAGCAAAGAGAATTAGGCCACAAAATTACATCATTTCGCCGAAAAACGAAGAAAGAATGCCGCAAAAGTATATCGAAGAAGGGCAAAATGGATTTTTTTTTGTAATTTTGGCAAATCAACACTATTCCACATGGCAAAGATATATGTTTTCATGGCCAATGGCTTCGAGGAGATAGAAGCGTTGGCACCAGTAGATATCCTCCGCCGCGGCGGACAGGAAGTGAGTACAGTAAGTGTGACCGGCACGCTGTGGGTGGAGTCGTCGCACGGCATCACGGTGAAGGCCGACATGCTCTTCGACGAGAGCGACTTTCAGGATGCCGACATGCTGTTGCTGCCCGGTGGCATGCCAGGGTCGGTGAACCTCAACACCCACGAGGGCCTGCGCCTCACACTGCTGCAGCACGCCGAGCGCGGTGGCCGCATTGGTGCCATCTGTGCCGCGCCTATGGTCTTGGGCAGCCTTGGTCTGCTGCAGGGGCGCCGTGCCACCTGCTCCCCCGGCTTCGAGGTCTATCTCGACGGTGCCGAGTATACCGCCGAACTGGTGACGGTAGACGGCAACATCATCACCGGTGAGGGTCCCGGCGCCTCGCTGCCCTATGCCTACACGATTCTTTCCTTCTTCGTGGGCGACGAGGCGGTGCACGCATTGCAGAAGAAGATGCAGTATCTCCATCTGATGGAAAGCAAGACAGAGCAAGAGTAGATGTACGACCTGCTGAGCCAAGACGTGAAGTATGCCCCCGGGGTGGGTCCGAAACGCAAGGAACTGCTGAGCAAGGAGTTGGGCATAGAGACTTTCGGGCAATTGTTGGAGTATTATCCCTACAAATACGTCGACCGGCGTAGGATATACCATTCCAACGAGTTGCTCGAGAGCATGCCGTTCATCCAGTTGAAAGGCCGCATCCTGAGTTTCGAGACTTTCGACAACGGCAGGCGCAAGAAGCGTCTGGTGGCACATTTCAGCGACGGCTACGGCATCGTTGACCTGGTATGGTTTTCTGGGGTGCAGTATGCCCTCAAGCAATACAAGGAAAACGAGGAGTACATCGTCTTCGGACGTCCCACCGTGTTCAACGGCCGTTTCCAGGTCACCCATCCCGAGATAGAGCCTGCCGCCACAGCCCAACTGTCGTCCATGGGCATGCACCCCCATTACCACACCACAGAGCGGATGAAGAAATCGGGGATGACATCGCGTGCCGTGGAGCGCATCATCCGTGGCGTGCTCGACCGTCTGCCCGCCCCCATGGAGGAGACGCTGCCTCCCTACATCACCGGCCCCCTACACCTCATCTCCCGCGATGAGGCCATGCGCTTCATCCATCACCCCCAGGATGCTGCCGAACTCGACCATGCGAAGATGCGGCTGAAGTTTGAGGAACTGTTCTACGTGCAACTCAATATCCTGCGCTATGCCAGCGACCAGCGCCGCAAATACCGCGGATATGTGCTCAACCGCGTGGGCAGGCATTTCAACGACTTCTACCACAACCACCTGCCCTTCGCCCTCACCAACGCCCAGAAACGCGTGGTGCGCGAGATTCACGGCGACATGAAGAGTGGCCGGCAGATGAACCGCCTGCTGCAGGGCGATGTGGGGTCGGGCAAGACGCTTGTGGCCCTCCTCTCTGCCCTCATCGCCATCGACAACGGCTACCAGGTGTGCATGATGGCGCCCACCGAAATTCTTGCCGAACAACACCTCGCCACCATCACCGACTTCCTTCGCGGCATGGACATCCGCGTGGAACTGCTCACCGGCATCGTGAAGGGAAAACGGCGGCAAGAGGTGCTTGACGGTCTTGTCGACGGCAGCGTGAACATCCTCGTCGGCACACATGCCGTCATCGAGGACAACGTGCAGTTCCTGCGCCTGGGCCTCGCCATCATCGACGAGCAGCACCGCTTCGGCGTAGAGCAGCGTGCCCGACTGTGGAGCAAGAGCCAGAACCCTCCCCACGTATTGGTAATGACTGCCACCCCCATCCCCCGCACCCTCGCCATGACCATCTACGGCGACCTCGACGTGAGTGTCATCGACGAACTGCCTCCAGGCCGCAAACCCGTCTATACCCAACACAAATACGACGACCAACTCAACAGTCTCTACCAAGGCATCCGCCGCCAGATTGTGGCGGGCCGTCAGGTGTATATCGTCTATCCCCTCATCAGCGAGAGCGAGAACATCGACCTGCGCAACCTCGAGGATGGCTACGCGCTGATGAAAGAAGTGTTTTCAGAGTTCCGCCTGAGCAAGGTGCACGGCAGGATGAAGCCTCAGGAAAAGGAAGAGGAGATGCGGAAATTCGTGAGCGGCGAGACACAAATCCTCGTTGCCACCACGGTGATAGAAGTGGGCGTCAACGTGCCCAACGCCTCGGTGATGGTGATTATCGACGCCCAGCGTTTCGGACTCTCCCAACTCCACCAATTGCGCGGCCGGGTGGGGCGCGGCGCCGAACAGTCGTTCTGCATCCTCGTCACCACACGAAGTCTGAGCAAGGACACGAGTCGCCGCATCGATATCATGTGCTCCACCAACGACGGGTTCGAGATAGCCGAGGCCGACCTGAAACTCCGTGGTCCGGGAGACCTTGAGGGCACACAGCAGAGCGGCATGGCGTTCGACCTGAAGATTGCCGACATCGCCCGCGACGGACAAATCGTGCAACTGGCGCGCGACACCGCCCAGCGTATCATCGACGAAGACCCCACCTGTGAGAGCCCCACCCACGAACTGCTGTGGAGGCGCCTGAATGCCCTCCGCAAGACCAACATCAACTGGGGTGCCATATCGTAAAATGATGGTTGAAAGACGAGAAAAAGCAGAGTTTTTAAGTGTTAAAAAGTCACTAAAAACTGTTAATCCCCTTTTTTTCTGAGTTTTTATGCTTATCTTTGCATCGCAATTAGAAATAATCGATGTATTTTTTGTTGCGTCTATTATTTCCCTTGCGCTTGCTTTTAAGCACACACATATTTAAGAGTATTACTTAGAAACATATTTTATGAGTTTTAGAAAGACATTTAAGACAATTGCACTAACATTGGTACTAACCTCCTCCACACTGCCGATGGCCGCTCAAGACCTCATTGCAAAAATGGCTCCCGTGGACAGGAAGGTGAAAGCCCTCGATACACTTGCCTTGAATACCATAAAGGAACGAGAGAACATGGAATCTCCTTCCGCCGACCTCTACCAAGACTGGGACAACCGCTTCGCCCATAAGGCCACGGAACTGCCCGAGACCTACCGCATCGACCTTCGTGGATTCCACATGCCCACTTCGAGCCGTGTCATCACTTCACAGTTTGGACCGAGATGGGGACGTCAGCACAAAGGTCTTGACATCAAGGTCTATATCGGCGACACTATCCGCGCTGCCTTCACCGGCAAAGTACGCATCGTGAGATATGAGGCAAAAGGCTATGGCAACTATGTAGTTATCCGTCACAACAATGGTCTGGAGACCATCTACGGCCACCTCTCCAAGCACCTCGTGCGCGAGAACCAGGTGGTGCGCGCCGGACAGCCCATCGGCCTTGGTGGCAACACCGGACGAAGCACTGGCTCACACCTCCATTTCGAAACCCGCCTCTGTGGCGTGGCGCTCAATCCAGCACTCTTCTTCGACTTCCGCAATCAGGACATCACCGGCGACTTCTATACTTTCCGCCGCAGCACGATGGCAAGCGAGTCGGCCAAGGCCACTGCTGCCCGTGGGCAGAAGGTGAGCAGTTATACCAAGGAGGAGGTCTATGGTGGCCGTCCCTCCACATCTACGAGTCCCACCTCATCCACCACTACTTCGAGGAGAGACGAAGAGGTGTCGGGCGTCACATTCACCAACAACCACCGCACGGTGCGCCATACCGTAGAGACCGGCGAGACCATTTTCTCCATTTCGCGCAAATACAACGTGAGTGTAGAGGAGTTGCAGCGCCTCAACGGCCTGGGCACGAGTACGAGGGTGCGAGTGGGACAGATATTGAAATGTTCGTAATCCGAAGCATATAACAAACTACAATCTCCAGCCGTTGATGGCTGGAGATTTTTTTATTTCCTTTTCACGGTCGTCACCTTTCGCTTCTGCGAAGATGACATCGGAGCCGTAGTGGTACTTCTGCCCCTTGTCTTTCCCTGTTTTGCCATCGCCCTTTCCATGGGTTTGGCAGAGGATGTAGGAATTTGGGACGATGTTGTCGACCTTACCAATACTCTCTCTTTCTTGGCTTTCGAAGATGAAGCAGTCGTAGTTGCCACTCTGCTCCGCGGCGTTCTTCCCTGCCTCTGTGCGCAGAGGTCACTCGAAAAAGTGAGGGCGGCCAACAAAAGTGTGGCCATCAGCAATGTTTTTTTCATATTCAATATAATATTCAATTTTCAATTTTCAATTGGCCGAAGGCCTGCCAAACTTCCTTACCACAAACCACGCGTGCATGGCCAATGTCGTGAGGAGTCCATAATGCCTTCGCATCACGTCAAACCGTTCGCGCAGCGATGCCTTGTGGTGTATCGTGGTCTGTCCCTCCTGCATATACAGCGCCACGACACCTTCCACCCTCCTTAACGCCGCTCCCTGCCGCTCTGCCTCACGCATCACACGGATGCACCAGTCTACGTCGGCAGAATAGCGGTAGCGCAAGTCGTAGGGCGTGGCCTTGGCAATGTCGCAGCGGGCATAGAACGCCTGGTGGCACACCAGCATGCCCTTTCTGAACGAGCGCCAGGTGAGGTTGTCGGGTGGCGCGAGCCGGCGGTGGTGCAGGAATTTCCATTCGCCGTCCACGATATCGGTATCGCCATACACTACAGCCGGCAATCGTCCGTCCTCCTTCAAGGCAGCCTCCACCACCCTCTCTATCGTATCGGGCGACGGCAGTAGGTCGCCGGCATTGAGGAAGCACACATATTGTCCGGTCACCCTCTGCAGTCCCTTGTTCATGGCATCGTAGAGCCCTTTGTCGGGTTCCGAGAGGGCCACCACCACGTGTCCGTTGTCAGCCTCCTCTGTCTGTCGTCTGTAGTCGTCTACCCACCTCATCGTGCCGTCGGTAGAGGCACCGTCGATGATGACGTGCTCTATGGCGGCATACTGCTGCGCGAGCACGCTGTCGAGGGTAGGCTTGAGCACCTTCTCGGCATTGTATGTGATGGTGACGAGAGAGATGGTAATCATATACTATAATGCTTGAAAGCCAGGGCCTCGTTGTAGACCTCGATATAGCGCAGCGACACGGCGTTTTGCGCGTAGGTGGTGTTCACCTTCCTCACCGAGGCCTGCCTGAGGGCGTCGCGGTCGGCCTCGTCGAGCACCCACCTGATGCCTTGTGCCAGGTCGGCGGCATCGCGCTGCTGCGCCACATACCCTGTCTTCTTGTGGTCGATTTCCTCGGGAATTCCCCCTGTCTTGAACCCCACGCAGGGCACGCCACATGCCATGGCCTCCATGATGGTGTTGGGCAGGTTGTCCTCGAGCGAGGGGAGCACGAACACGTCGACGGCGTTGTATATCTCCACGATTTTCTTCTCGTCGCTCACATAGCCCAGGGGGAAGACAGGCAGGGCGAGTTTCCCCTCCAGTTCCTCAGCATGTCCGCCGAGGATAGCCACCACCGTATCGTTGGCCATGGCGGGGTTCTCCTTCACCAGCAGGTCGATGGCATCGGTGAGATAGGCCATGCCTTTACGCTCGTCGGTCACGCGCTGCGATACAAAGAGGATGATGCGTTTGTCGGCAGGCAGGGCGAGCCGTTCCCTCGCCACTTGCTTGTCACCGGGTCTGAACACCCGCGTGTCGATAGGGTTGGGAATACTCACCACCTGTTGTCCGGTGAGCAAAGCGCTCTGCTTCACCTGTGTCTCCAACCACCTGCTGCAGGTGACGAACGACACGTGCTGGTCTTTGAGCATCTGCTGCTTGCGGTTCCACACCTGCCAGGCGAGGTCGTTCGGACCTCCGCCGCCGGGCAACAGCCTGCAGTTGCGGCACATCGACTTGAAGGCGTGGCAGCCATGGGTATAGTGGCAGATGGCTGTCGCGGGCCATGCGTCGTGCATGGTCCACACCACCGGTTTGCCGCTGTCGAGCACCTTCTTGATGCCATTGAGTGAGAGCATGCCTTGGTTCACCCAGTGTAGGTGTATCACGTCAGCCTCCTTAAACTCCCTCAGCCGTGTGATGTCGTAGCCGGAGTTGGCGATATCTATCTCGAAGAGGTGTTTCTTCGAGAAATGCAGTTTCATGAAGACCTTCAGTCTTTCCCTGAAGAAGTGCCACTGTGCCTTCATGCCGCCTTTCAGGCCCACTACGGTGATGCAGTCGGTCTCCTTGTCGCGCACCAGCATCTTCGCCTTCACGCCGTTGTTGTTGAGAGCCTCCATCAGTCGGTTGGCAGCCATCGCCGCTCCTCCTGTCCGCTCACTCGTATTCACAATCAATACTCTCATAGCCAGAAAAATATTTCATTTTTCATCTTTCATCTTTAATCTTTAATCTTTAATCTTCCCTGTACACCTGTGTGGCAGATGCCTGGTTGGTGGCATAGACGAGCACCTCGGCTATCTGCACATGTTCGGGAGCGGCGGCGGCGAAATACACCACCTCGGCGATGTCCTCCCCCACGAGGGGTTTCACTCCCTGGTACACCTTGTCGGCGCGTGCACGGTCGCCCCCGAAGCGCACGGTGGAGAAGTTGGTGTTCACCAGTCCTGGCTTCACGTTCGTCACCCGCACGGGGGTATCGACGAGGTCGATACGCAGTCCGTCGGAGAGGGCCTTCACTGCTGCTTTCGTGGCGCAGTAGACACTCGCTCCGGCGTAGGCGGCATCGCCGGCGCACGACCCGATATTGATGACATGTCCTCTTCCCCTTTCCACCATGCCGGGCACCACGAGACGTGTGATGACGAGCAGTGCCTTCACGTTGGTGTCGATCATCGTGATATACTGGTCAAGGTCACCCTCCTGCTGTTTGTCGAGTCCCAGTGCCAGTCCGGCGTTGTTCACCAGCACGTCGATGTCGCGGAAGGCATCGGGCAACGATGCCAGCATTTCCTTGGCGGTAGGGGTGTCGCGCACATCGAAGGGCAGCAGAAGCACCTCCGCACCGTAAAGGGTTTCCAACTCGGCCTTGAGTGCCTCCAACTTATCCTTGCTTCTTGCGTTGAGGATAAGTCTGCCGCCATTGGCAGCAAACTTCCTAGCACATGCCTCCCCGATACCCGAAGAAGCCCCTGTAATGAATATTGTCTTTCCTTGCATACCATCTATATTAGGATACAAATATAGTGCAAACCGAGAGCAATGCAAAATAAAAATCAACTTTTTTATTTTCATTGCCGAGGTAAAGCCTATATTCGACGACAGTCAAATATAGTGCAAACCGAGAGCAATGCAAAATAAAAGACGAAGTTTTTTATTGTCATTGCCGAGGTGAAGCCTATATTCGACGATAGTCAAATATAGTGCAAACCGAGAGCAATGCAAAATAAAAATCAACTTTTTTATTTTCATTGCCGAGGTGAAGCGCCAAGCCTTCGGCTTGGGGGTCACAACAACCCCAACCCCTTCTTGCCCTAAGAAGGGGCTTCTACCCCATCCCAAGGCCCTTCCCCTCTCCAGGGGAAGGGATGCAACCGCTCGTATCCGCTCGCTCGGTCACTAAGGTATCCGCGACCCATCAAAGAGTCGCGGGGAGATTCCTTACGCAACAGAGTTGCGATTGTTTGTGTTCGCTACGCTCACCTCAATGCGAAAAACCATCTAATTATGGTTCTTGTCACGATTGTTTGCGTTCACTTCGTTCACCTCAATGCGAAAAGCCATCCAATTATGGTTCTTGTCACGACTGTTTGTGTGGGCTTCGCCGCGTATACTCCAACTTTGTGTTATATGGTGCAGCCTATATTCGATGATAGTCAAATATAGTGCAAACCGAGAGCAATGCAAAAAACTATTTGAAAGTTAATTGTGATAGTTCAAAAAAAGATTTGCTTGTGCTGGTATTGCTCTATCAGAGGGAGAAGCGAACTATTCTCGCTGCCACAGACAAAGAGGATATTGTCGGCTTGCTCGCAAACGAATTTATTTCGGTTAAGGGCGGTTGCTTTCGACTGACGTGATGAAGTCGATGTAGAAATGATGAGCAGTCGGCCAGCATCGAGTAGCGGTTGCAGTTCGGCAGGAATGCGTCGGTACATTTCTCTTGCCAGTACGAGGATGATGGGCTGGGTTCCATCCTTGAGGAAGTTCCACACATCCTTCTCCAACCTGCTACTGAAGCCAGAGATTACGCAATGCCCTTCATCGCGCATCTTGACAGCCCAGTCATAGCATCGTAGCACCATCTCCACAGGGATGGTGCTTGATGCCAAAAATGCCTTCTTCGGCAAGTTAAGCAAAGATGTATTGCCGAGGTATTGAGCCATCTACTATTCTTGGCCTATTATTGGGAAAACATCAAAAAACCTTACAGGCCAGCAAGCCTTCTTAATAGTTCTTCCTTACTTACTGCTTCATATGTGGTATTTGTCAATCTTTATGGCGTACCACCTTCAGTCAGATAGATATTGATATACCCATGGTCTCTTATCGAATAATCAGCCATATATGTATAGACGAAAGGAGTCATAGCAAGCAAGTCCTTTCTTTCAGTTTCCCAATCATTCTTGTTGTTAGAAACCGACAAGGCACAATCCACTACAACATCTTTCCGATTGTACTTCATGTAACAGCGTATTACACCCCAAATCAGAATATTAAACCGTTTTTCCATTTTTTTGAAGACATCTTCCTCGTCTTCTTCAAGATAATAACCTGCTCCATATGGAGGTTCGTAAACTTGAGGATTACCGGTTTCTTTAAAATCATCAATGATTTCTTTGTTCATCCTAATCGATGCCATTCGTCTTATCGCCTCATTCTTCATTTCTCTTTTAGTAGCAGACATTTTTTCACTTCTGCCAGCAATTGAGTAATTGTCCACCACCTCTAGCAGAGCCATCCTATTCTTAATAAATAGAGATTTGATTTTATTGATTAATCCCATATTTGCTATTTAATTTACGAATTGTTTTATTATAATACCTAGTGTTATTTCTATATCTATATCTATTTCTTTTTATTTTGGCAAAAATAGAGAAAAAACAAGCCATCAAAGGAATATAAGATTTATTTAATCGTTCAATTCTTCACCCATACGATATTTAATGTCGTAGTTAATGATAAAATCCAATTCCTCGTCGGTGAAGCCGTAGTGTTTGGCAAGGACTTTGTCTATCTCGTCGATGATGTGTTTTGACAATTGCGGATTAAAAGATTCAAATATTGATTCTATCTGCTTTGATTTTATAAATTGCTTATTTACTACTTTATTAGACTCGTAAGATGACATCAGTTCAGTTCCCAATTTCGATAACTCGTTCAAGTGTCTATCTTTATTATAGTGGAAATTAAAAATCATGTAATCTTTAAAATTGTATAAATCAAAATAGTTAACATAATACCACCACAATAGATTTGAATTTAACAAAGCGACCATTGCAGATGAAGGCATTTCTGGGACAATAAATTTTGTTTTATTTGAAGTAGAAACTGTTGCAAAAGGCCTATTTAAAACGATTTTCCAATATCGACCTCCTGCTGTTCTATATGAAACAATATTTGAAGAATGATTTTTTGTTGTATATTTAATTATAGGAGTATCAATAAAGAATTTTGAAATAATAGATATTTCTATAGTAGATTTAAATTTAGGATACAAAGAATAACCTTTTAGGAATGATTCCTTTGGAATGCTTATGTAAGAAATACTTTTGAATAAATTTACTCTCCCCTTATCTGTAGTTCTTATAACTCCATTTCCATATAAATTACTTGTTGTTTTCTTTTTACCACAACACATTATTATAGCCAAAGCAATACATGCACCATCAAATAATTGTTTGGGCCTTTCTGGATAACAACCATAATAAATTGTGTCACTTGTGTTTTTCAAATAGTCTTGAAGTGGGCGCATTGAATCCGTTCCTACCGCTGACATTTGCACAATAAGTGCCACGCGATTTGAAATAATACATGACCGCTCAAAAACAAAAGAATACAAATTAGAACTCTTTATTGTTTTATAATCTTTTATCTTGTATCTAACATTTCTTGGTGTATACTCCACATACGGCGGATTGCCAATTATCACATCAAAACCACCATTCCCTTGAATGATGTCATAATATTCTGCGAGCCAATGAAATGGTTGGTGCGACTTCTCCCAAACAGCATAATCCATGCCTAGGCTAGTGGCGGCATGTAGATTCTGATTGAGCAGTTTATTCAGTTCTTTCAAACGCTGTTTTAGTTCCTTCTTTGCTCCTTTATAGGTATCAAGATTAGCCTCCTGTCCCAACTGCACCTGTTTGAACACATCGTATGCCATTGACACTTTTTTCATCTCATCGTTTACCTTTTGTTCGAACTCCTGCCTTGCGAAAAGGTCGGTGTAGAGCAATCCGTCTTGCAGTTCCTTCTCGTTGGCATACCCAACGAGCGTATTTCCACAACGGATATTGAAGTCGACGTCGGGTAGTGGTTCAATTCCGAGATTCGGGTCACGCGGGTTCACATCCACCACTGCCACCATCTTCAGGAACAGTCGCAATTTGGCTATCTCCGTCGCCTCCACCATGATATCTACGCCATAAAGGTTGCGCAGGATGATGCTTTTATAGATGAAATAACGCTGATTTGAACGGTATTTCACATTCAGTTCTTGCAGTTCATCCTTAAACAAATTGGGATTCTGTGCTGCCCACACCTGCATACGGTCAATGCACGTCTCATAAAGCGGTTCAAGGATATTCAGTGCAGCAAAGAGGAACGCCCCCGAGCCACAAGTAGGGTCGAGAATGGTTATCCGCTGCAGCGCATGGTAGAAATGTAGCACGAATAGGTGGTCGTCGGTCTGCGCGAGGAAATCTTGCACAAACTGTCGTATGTCAAGATTATAAGTAATGAAATCGTTCGCCTCGTGTATCTCACCATTCTCTATCTTCGCAAGAATGGTCTGGTAGCGCTGCAACCGCTCCACTGTCTCACGCCAAATCTCCGTGGGCAATGCCCATTCATCGGGTGTGCGCTCATTCCATCGACTGCGCCGCTCCAAAAGGTTGGGCTGTGTGGTGTCAATGCCTACGGCAATATGTTCGGGTATTGGTTTATCGTGTCCTTTCTTTACTGCATCGAAAATATAACGGTCGCCACTTTTGCGCAGGAATTGCCATACTGCCCCGTCGGCACGGAACGGCTTTTCATCAGCTTTCCTCGTGGCATCCATCAGATACGGAACGATGGTATTGCGTCCTATATACTCCGTAATATCCTCCTTGGTATAATACGCTCCCATCTGCGCCCGGTCGTTGATATACTGCTCGAAGATGTATCCCAATACATCGGGGTTGATATCTTTTCCCGTAGCCGTAAGGCGGTCGTCGAGATGCCAGTGCCACTGGTCGAAGAACGCGAAGAGGCTCTCGAAGGCTTCGTCCTTGATTTCGATGTCAGGATAATTTGTTTCCAATTCATGAATATCAAACATTCCACCGTTGAGGTATGGTATGCGCCCATACTTATTGGTGAAGTCATGGTCGTGTCGTGGAGTGTTCAATCCGTCGTGAAATAGGCTCAACAAAAAACCTTGATAGAAAGAGCCATAGAAGCGGTCACGTCCTTTTTCTTTTTTCACCCACTCCAACTTGTCACGCAAGTAGTTGACATTTTGGTCGAGAAATCCCTTCTTCTGGATGAAATAGCAGAACATCAAACGGTTGAGCATCACCGAGGTATACCATTGTTTGTTGCGGTTCGCAACCTGGTGGTTTTTAGGTCTTTTCTTGTTTTCTTCATCAATATAATCGTCGATACCTGTGATGAAATTGGTGAAGTTGGTGTGTTCCTTTTGAAAGCCTGTATAAAAGTCCTTCGTTATTTTCTCCGAATTGATGACGAAAGCCCCTTGTACGCGCTCTTTCACGTCGACGATGGTCGTCACCTCGTCGAGGTCGAACGATAGGTCGTCAATCTTCTCGAAAAGGAAACCAGCCTTTTCTGCCGTCTCATACTCCACCAAGACAAGGTCACGCTTCTCCACCTTCTTCACAGGGACTGCCCAAAGATGGTGTTGACTGTCGGATAGGTGGAAAATACAGATATAGTCGTTGGCCTGTCGGCGCAATCGGGTGTCTATCTTCTTGGCAACTGATGAAGTGGGTATCTCTTCCACTTTACAGGCCATCACCTGTAAACCGTTGCGCTCGGCTACCACAACGAAGTTATAGGTTTCGTCCTCTATGGTAAGACTGAAACCTCGCTGTCCCTTCGGATTATTCCACCCCATCTCGCTGATAAACAACTCCTGGAAACTGGATTCGGAGACATACTGTATAAATGTTCGCTTGTTCATAGTTTCTTCATACTAAAGGTTTCTTAATCCCATCGAGCAAATGATGGTAGGTTCCTTATGTTCGTCACGGTCGCGGTCGATGCGGCAAAGGGTACCGCTCTTGTGCATTTCAAGCACGGTCTCCACAATATCGTCATTGTTGCCCACACGCAACAGCCGTCCGAGAATCACCTTCGTGCTCTCCACGAACTGGTAGTTATAGATATCGTCGATGGCGAGTTTGAGCATCTCCCGCTTTTCCTGTGAGAAGAAAAGTGTTGGCGGCTGGGCATAATAATGTTCCAGTAGGTCGATGATACGGTAGCGTGTGCTGAAACGGTTGCCAAGGATACCGCTGACGTTGGTATTCTCCGTCTTAATGTTCTCTACCGCACTCTGCACGAGGTCAAAATGGTTGTCGAGCGGTTCCTGTGCGGGTTCGTTGGCGCTGCAAGCCAGAGCCTGAAGGATTTTCTTCTGAGACTGGCTGATGATTTCACCACGCGAGTCATACCACGACAGCACATCGTAGTCGTTGTGTGTCTTAACATATGTCACCACACCATCGTGCAATGCATCGGCTGCACGTTTGGTGGAATAAATGACATCCGGCAATTGGGGTATGATTTCCTTCAGTTTCGGGTTGGCATCGGTGGCATTCTTCCAAATCTGGTATGCCTGTGACGCCAAGTCCACGTCACTGTCGTCATCATCATCATCAAGCACACCGCTCTTCTCATTGTACATATCGCGTAGATTCTTCTCATTACCTTCGAAGAACACTTCGTCGCTTCCCACGATGCTCGCGTTCTCGTTGATGCGGGCATTGAGGCGCTTGCGCAAACTTATTATCTCCTCGACTTTGTCGGCAGGGAAGAACGAATAGCAGAATATCTGTTCGGCCTCTTGACCAATACGGTCAACACGCCCGGCACGCTGAATGAGTCGGATGATGGCCCAAGGCAGGTCATAGTTGACTATGACATGGCTGTCTTGCAGGTTCTGGCCTTCTGAGAGCACGTCGGTAGCCACGAGGATGCGCAGTTCCTTGTCTGCCGCTACCTCGGCATGGTTGGAGAGCGGTGAGAAACGCTCGACGATGGCTGTAGGATTGATGCTCTTTCCTGTCGCCCTTTCCATATCCTTAACACCCCGTTTGCGCAACTGGCGGTAGATGTAGTTCACCGTATCGGAGTATTGAGAGAAGATGAGCACTTTTTCATCGCCATGCAAATTATTGAGCAGTACCTGCAACTCATTGAGTTTCTGATCGGCAGAGGGGTTCCACTTACCACAGAGTTCTATCATCTGTATGAGCAGGTTGCAGTCTTGCTTGAGATGGGTTTTTAGCGACCGCTTGAAATAAACAGAATCAATCCATGCCACGTTGTTCTTGTCGACGAGGAAGTTGTAATACTCCTTTGCCTTCGCCATATATACCTTCATGTCGGTGGGTATGTCTATCAGCCCGTCACCGCCCATGCGGTCTTCCTCTTCGTCATCATTGGTAAAGATGTCGTTGATATCCTCGTCGTCGATGAAAGTGTCGGGCAACTCATTTTCGTCACCGATAGGCAGGGGCAACCTATTGTCGATGGCATAGATGAAGACGGCATTGCGCAGGATATGGCGATAGAGCGTGAGTAGGAACGAGAAACCACTGCTGTCAATACGCTTGAAGAAGGTACTCTTGCAGAAACCCATCATGCGCTTGCCAGCACGCGATAGGTTCTCGAGCAGTTGCTTGTCAGAAACAGAGGCATTGGCGGTCTTAGCCGTATCTTCGTATTGTGAAAGGCCGTAGCGTGGCAGTCGCAGGTCCTCCATATAAGAAATCATGTCCTGGCTATACAGGCGACTGTATTGGTCGCCCTCTTCGGTACGAAACTTAATGGCCTTGGGCACACGGTCGGGGAAATAGTTGCGGCGCCCGTCGTTGAACTCCAAGTATTTCCGCCCGTTTTCAGGGTCGGTCTTAGCATAGTTTTCCTTGATGAACGTACGGGTGCGGCGTACGAGAAACAATTTCATTAGTTCCATCCAGTCATCGGCATACGGACTTTTCTCGAAAGCCTTGATACTACGGATGAACACCTCGGAATGTTTCTGCAAGAAAGCGCGGTCGCCACCCAAACTGCGTATATACTCTTCGGGGCGAATGCCGAGGTCGTCATCTTCACTGATGAAAAGTTTGAGTTGTGCTGCAAGGTCGGAAAAGTCCTTGTTGTAGGGTGTGGCGGTCAACAACAGCACCTTGCTGTCCTGATGTTCGATGAGCGCCTTGATATTCTGATAGCGCTTGCCTGTGGAGTTACGTAGGTTATGGCTTTCGTCAACGATAATCAGCCGGTAATAGCGTGCACTTTCCACATCGATAGGCTTCGCCATGGAGACAATATCTGCTTTCAGGTCGTAACGTTTGCGGTATTTGTCCCACATCTCCTGCAAGTTGGCAGGGCAGATGATGAGCGTGCTGCTGGCGAAGGTCATCTCATATATTTTTGCAATGGCGCAGGCAGTGATGGTCTTTCCCAGTCCTACCACATCACCAATCATGGCACCGCCACGTTTCTCGCTGTTCAAATGACGTGCGGCTATCTTCACGGCTGTCTGCTGGAAGTCGAAAAGTTCATGTTGAAACTCGGGTGTCAATGTAAACTCATTGATGCCCGAACGAGCGTCTGCCGAGAGATGATATGCCGTTTTCAGATAGATATGATAGGGCGGGATGACTACTTCACCAGCCCAACTGTTGTCAATGGCATCTATCAACTCTTTCGTTATGTCGATACAGAAACGGTCGTTCCATCGGTCATCGAACCAGTCGGCAAGTTTCTGTGCGCTGTCGCTGTCACCAAACTCCGCATTCAGTTCACCTTGTTTGGTAAGTCCTGAGTAAGTAAGATTGCTGCTGCCCATGATAGCCTGTATCTTGTTCCAATTATCATCAGGACGATGAGCAAGATAGAGTTTGGCATGGAGCGGTTCGGCTACATAGAGTTTCACACATACCTTCTCTTCTTTCAATTGTGCTGACAACCGACGCAATGTCCATTCGTCTTTCTTGGTGGGAAGGCCGAGGAGGAGTTGTTTCTTGAAGTCGCGTGCAATCTCCAATTTGCATTGGCTGACATAATTGGCATCGGGCAATTTTTTGGCAGAGTAGAGTCGTCGCACCAACTCCTGGTCGGGTTGGTGCATACCGATAAGAAGACGACAGCAGCGGAACTTCTGTTTGTTGCCCTCAAAAACATAATCCCCAGGAACATTTTCGATTTGGTTGACCACCAAATTCCAGCCACGAAGGTTGAAATACCCTACACAAAAGTCCACACGTTTCACCCCGACATTTGTGATAATGTCTTGGAGCCCTTGTGTGAACTTGATTTCGATATTGTCGAAAATCCTTGCCATAAGCGCACATAGTATTAGGAGCATTGCACTTATCGGAACTATGGGTTTCCACAAACCATACAGACACGAAAAAAGCGCGGACGCTTATCCGTGTCTGAGGTTGTAGGAGACCCATCCGCTGATAAGTTTAATGTCCACGCCTATGCGCAGACACTAACACTTACTCTTTTGCGGATATTTGAAACTTCCTACATTTCAGACACGCCGAATAACTGCTAATGCTGTTATTTTTCCCACGAAATGGCTGTTGTCCTTCGCCAAGAATCAACAACTCGATAGCAAAGATACTACTTTATTTCAGAAACAAGAAAAAATCTGAAAAAATTTACACAAAAGATAGGAAACTCCGTCCTATGGACATAAACTGAGTTACCAAAACTGATAGAAAGCAGACTATAATCAACACAAAAAGCACAGCGATACAGAGAAGGGCTCTTTATCGCTGTGCCTTTTGTTGGACATCCCCCTTACACAATCTCCCTTCCGAAGGGGGTGAGGGCGATTTCGGCCAATTTGAAGTGCTGCTTACCGAAAGGTATGCCGATGATGGTGATGTAGAAGAGGATACCGAAGAAGACATGGGTGAGCCATATCCAGATGCCGCCCACGAAGAACCAGATGATGTTCATCGCCGTGTTGAGACAGCCGCTGGTGGGTTTCTTCCTCACCTTCGACCCGAAAGGCCACAAGGCAAGCATGCCCAGTTTGAGCGACTGCAACCCGAAGGGAATGCCGATGATGGTGATCATCATGGCCAGACTGGCCACGACATACTCTATAGCAATCTCTATACCGCCAAAAACGAGCCAGATGATATTTCCCAATAATTTCATAAGCGTGTATTTTCCGCAAAATTACAATTTCTCCTTGGAAAAACAAGCAATCTGGCAGAAAAACCACTTCATGCCGTTCACCTGTATCGCAAGAGGCATAGCCAAATAGAAACGTGAGCCTGTGGGGAGGCTCACGTTTCCTTATGTATAATGAATAGAATCTGTTATTTCACCACAAAGTCGAGGCTCTGGAGGTCCTTGTCGAGCGATGAGGAGCCATAGAGAATCTTATAGCGTCCGCTGCGGGTAGACAACTCATCGATAGACGGGTCGTAGTACTCGAACGCCTCACCATCGAGCGTGATGACCGCCTTGCCGGTCTCCCCTGCCGCGAGGTCCACACGCTGGAAGCCCTTGAGCGACTTGATGGGAGCCTCGGGATAGTCGAGCGCCTTCACATACACCTGCACCACCTCCGTGCCGGCACGGTTGCCGGTGTTGGTCACAGGCACGGTGATGGTCACCTTGCCATTGGCCTTCATCGACTTCTTCGACAACTTGGCCTTGCCACAGGCGAAGGAGGTGTACGACAGTCCGTAGCCGAAGGCATAGAGCGGTGTGCCGCGGAAATAGCGGTAGGTGCGGTTGTCCATGCTATAGTCGAGGAAATCGGGCAGGTCGTCGTTCGACGCGTAGAACGTGACGGGCAGTTTGCCGCTGGGGTTGTAGTCGCCGAAGAGCACCTCGGCGAGAGCCTTGGCACCACCCTGTCCGGCATACCATGCCTGGAGGATGGCATCGCACTGCTTCTCGATGGTAGCGAAGGCGATGGCAGAACCCGAGCAGTTGACGTAGACCACCGGTTTGCCTGTGCCGTGCATCGCCTGCACGAGGCGCTGCTGCACCTTCGGCAACTCGATGTCAGCCTTGTCGCCGCCCTCACCCTCCATCTGCGCGGAGATACCGCCGATGACGATGATGGCGTCGGCAGCCTTCACCTCGTTGGCGAGGTCAGTATAGTCGGCGAGGTTGCGCTCACAGATGTCGCCACGGAGCATGGCGAAGTTGCCGTTGCCGTGCTTGTATTCGATGACCATGTCGTAGGTCTCGCCCTTGGTAACGTTGAACGTCTTGTAATCCACCTGACGACGGAAGAAGCCACCCCTGCCGGTGCCGGGCTGCGCCTCCTCTACGGTCTCGCCGTTGATTTTCAGCAGATAGCCGTTGTCGGTCATGAGGGTGTATTTCATCTCTCCGGTGAACGTGGCCTTGTACTGTCCGCTGACGCGTACCGAGAGGTTGTCCTTATCCACACCGTCGGCGAAGCCGTATGCCCCGAAGGTGGAGAAATTGAGTTCGTTGTAGTAATCGGTCTTCACCGGCTCGCCCTCCAACTCCTTGTTGTTGTAGAACTCCACGAGCACGCCCTTGCCACCGTTGAAGTCTTGCAGATGGTGGATGGTGTTGTACTCATCGGCCAGTTCACACGCCTTGTGGTAGATGACACGTGCACCCGGCACAGCGGCCTTGATGCCCTCGAGGAGCGTATGCTTGTGAGCCTCGGTGGGCGTACCGCCATAGTTGCCGTTGAGCAGTTCGGCATCATCGGCATTCGGTCCCACCACGGCGATGGTCTTCACCTGCTTGGAGAGGGGCAGCGCACCGTTGTTCTTCAGCAGCACCATCGACTCACGGGCAGCCTGTGTGGCGAGGGCGTCGTTGGCCTCGCTGCTGATCACCTCGGGCTTCAGATTGGCCCATGGCAGCATCTCTGCGGGGTCGAACATACCCAGTTCAAAGCGTCCGAGGAGCGTCTTGCGCAGGTGGAAGTCGAGGGTCGACTCCTGGATGAGCCCCTTCTGGAGGGCTTCGGTGAGCACCATGAACACCTTGCCGCACTCCAGGTCGGTGCCGTTGAGCACGGCATCGACAGAAGCCGAGAGGGCATCGGGATGGGTACCGTGCTGCCGCGGGTTGTAGAAATTGTTGATGGCGTCGCAGTCGGTGAGCACGATGGCCTTGTAGTCCCATTTGCGGCGGAGGATGTCGACGAGCAGACGGTCGCTGGTGCAACAGGGCTTGCCCTCGTAGCGGTTGTAGGCGCACATCACCTCACGCACGTTGCCTTTCTTCACCAGGGCCTTGAAGGCGGGCAGATAGGTCTCCCACAGGTCGCGCATCGATACCGACGCATTGTAGGAGTGGCGCAGGGGTTCCGGACCGCTGTGCACGGCATAGTGCTTGGCACAGGCGTGGGTCTTGTAATACTTGTCGTCGTTGCCCTGCATGCCGAGCACAGTCTGCACGCCCAGCACGGCGTTCATATAGGGGTCTTCGCCGCAGGTCTCCTGTCCCCTACCCCATCTGGGGTCACGGAAGATGTTCACGTTGGGGCACCAGAAGGTGAGTTCGGGGTTGCCGGGATAGTAGATGGCACCCATGGGAACATTGAACACGTTGTGGTCGGAGCGGTTCCAGTTGGCACGGGCCTCATCGGAGACGGTGGAGAACACGTCGTAGAAGAGTTGGGCGTCGAACGATGCTGCCATGCCTATGGGCTGTGGGTAGACGGTATAGCCGCCCTGCCTTACGCCGTGACAGGCCTCACTCCACCAGTTGTAGGAGGGGATGCCCAGGCGGTCGACGGAGACCGACTTGTTCATCATCAGTCCCACCTTCTCCTCGGGGGTGAGGAGCGAGATGAGGTTCTCCACACGCTCCTCATTGGAGAGGCGGGTGTCGAGATAGGGATAGCGGTGACCCGGCCCTCCCACTGCGGCATGACTCACATCGGCCTTCACCGACAGTGCGCCGAGCGTCTTGCCGTTGTTGTCGAGCAGTTCCACGCTGCGGTTGGCCTTCCCCTGCTGACTGGCGGGGTTGAAGACGACCAGCACTTTGGCTTCTGCGCCCGGGGCGATGACATCGTCGGGACAAATGGCCTGGATGCACTCGCACGAGGGAATGGTCCTTCCGAACGTGATGGGAGCCTTTGAAATGTTGCGCATGGTGAACGTGTGGCACACGGCACCGTCGCATGCCTCTACACGGCCAAAGTCCCACTCATAGGTATCGAATTTAGCCGCGCTTTTCTGCTGCGCGAATGATGTTGCCGTGAGAAACAGACCGGCAATGATGCAAAAAAACAGTTTCTTCATATCTTTTTTGGTATTGTTATTCAACTTGAAAAATGAGGCTAATATGTCCCTTCAATCTTCAATTTTCAATTTTCAATCTTCAATCTTCAATCTTTAATATTTTTCAGCGTTTTTTCCAATGCGCTGCGACGGTCACGCCATGTGCTGTAGTCACTGGCACGCAGGGTGACGACCTTCTTCGCCTTACGGAGATGGAGCAGACTCGCGTCGGTCACTCCGGTGACGAGCAGGCAGGGCTTGGCTTGCTTCTCGGCAATCAACTTATCGGCGATGGCATCGGCGCCACCTACCTTAAACCAACTCTCTATGGTGTCGTCGTCACCGGGGATGAGGAGCACCACATGACTCACCTCCTGCAGGTCGACATCGGGGAGATAGCAACCGATCTGGCGGTTGAGGTCATAGCCCACACGGCCATGGGGGATGTCGCCCATCGTGGTGAAACTATAGCGG
Organism: uncultured Prevotellaceae bacterium; assembly: GCA_900315455.1. Classification (GTDB taxonomy): domain Bacteria; phylum Bacteroidota; class Bacteroidia; order Bacteroidales; family Bacteroidaceae; genus Prevotella. The sequence continues at coordinate 91,823 of OMZE01000017.1, forward strand.
TTGTAGGGGTTGTTGCAGAGGCTGTACTTGAACCCCTTGTCGGGCGAAAGGTACATGTTGCTTGGGTCGGCCACCTTAGCGCCGTCGACGAGGAAGCAGTATTTGTACACCTCTGCCGCCTTGTCTTCTATCGTCACGCTCCACACGCCGTCGCTGTCCTTGGTCATGGCGAGAGGAGCAAAGCCCTCCATCGACAGCGACACCTGCTGTGCCTCGGGAGCCTTCATGCGGAAGGTGATGTTGCTCTCGCTGAATTCGGGCGAGATGATGGGACGCGGGAACAGGCGTGCCATCACGCCAGGCGTGAAAGGCTCCTCCTTGCCGGTGGCGGCGGGGGCGGGCTTGCCCTCGCTCATGGCTTTCTCTGATGCCTCGGGGTTGAAGAGCAGACGGAAGGTCTTGTCGAGGAAGAACTTCGCGTTCATCCACGTATGACCGAACTTATCGGTGGTGAATTCCTTCACCGAGCGGATGCCTTTCTTGTCGAGGAACTCCATATAGTCGCGGCCGGTGCCGTAGAGGAAGTCATCGGTGCCGATGCCGAGCCAGAAGAGGTGAATCTTGGCATTGGTGTCGGCAGCGTTGTCGTAGACACCGGGGAGGTTGGTCTGGGTAAACGAACTGTAGGAACAGAGGTAAGAGAACTTGTCGAGGTGGAGCAGGCCGCACGACAGACCTTGGTTGCCGCCGCGTGAGAAGCCTCCGATGGCGCGGTGGTCGCGGTCGTTGATGGTGCGGTAGTGGTTCTCCACGTAAGGCATGAGGTCGTTGACGAGGTCATTGCTGAACACGTCGTTGCCGAAGCCCATCTGGGGCATCTGTCCGCTCTTCTGCGGCGGCAGCAATTTATAGGGGTTGCCATAGGGCAGCACGATGATCATCTCCTTCGCGGCACCCTCTGCGAGGAGGTTGTCGAGGATGTAGTTCATGCGTCCCACCTTGTAGTACACCTCCTCGGTGTCGGTGGTGCCGCTGATGAGGTAGAACACGGGGTATCTCTTGGCCCTGTCGGTGGCGTAGGAGGGGGGCAGGTAGACGATGGCATTGTTGGTGGCTCCCAGACTCTTCGAATAGTAGTGCACATACTCCACGATGCCGTGGGGTACGTTGCGGATGTCGTGGGCGAGCGGTCCCTTGCCGGGAATCTCGAGCAGACTGTTCTTGAAGCCCTCGTTGGGGAAATACTGTTCACAGAGGGGGTCCATCACGCTCACGCCGTCTACCTCGAAATGATAGGGATACATGTCGGGGGCGGCGGGACCGAGGGTGACGGTCCACATCCCGGTGCCGGCATCACGGGTCATCTCGTGCCTGCCGGCAAACTGCACGTCGACAGCCACCTTCCTGGCGTTGTCGTTCTTGTAGAGGAATGTCACGGTGCCGTCGGGGTTGCAGACGGTGGAAGAGGGTGTGGGGAAAGGTTGCGCAACGGCATGTGCGCCCACAACGAAAAGCGCCACCGCCATAGCGGACCTGGCTTTCGTCAGAAAACTAACATTTGTCATAAATAGTCGATATTTAGGTGGGTCTGGAAAAAACGCCCACGAATAAGTTAATGATGTGCAAAAATACGAAGAATTACCCTATCCTTCCCTTTTGCTTGTATCATTTAATATTTCATATGTAACATACGGGAAACGGAGCCACAAGTTATGCAAATGCGACAGACTTTGGGACTCTTTTCCATTTTGTCTAAAATACCTTGGATTGTCGCGTCAATCTGAAAGGAAATGGACGAAAATATTTGGAAAGTGGTATTTCCGTGGGTATTTTTGCAATGTCAAAAGACAAAAACAAAATCACAACAGGTTCGCCTGTTATCATAGAAACAACAATATTAACAATAAAAAAATACGATTATGAAAACAATGGAATTATCCCCGATGACAGTTGCCCAGTACAAGGGTGAGGCAATGGTTAAAAAGTTCATGAAGTCTGCAAAGCAAGCAATCGCCAGCACATTCAAGTTCTTGTTGTTCATCAGTCCAGTCTATCCACAGTGCACCCAGGGAATGAAATAAATGAAGAAGCATGCCAGTATTCATCACCCCTTCCCCGGCAACGTGGTTACAGAATAAAAAACAGAAAGAAATCTTTTCCTCATTAAGTGTAGGACCAAGCCAGTGAGAGCCTCAAAAGCAGTTGACTTTTGAGGCTCTCATCATTTTGCAAGTAAAGGCAAAACCACTCAAACTCTACCTTCTTTTTGAGGTCCAAGCCTTTGGTTTGGATGTTCCAACCACTTCCACCACCTTCCTCTTTGGGAGCCAAGCCTATGGCTTGGAGGGCACAACAACCCCAACCCCTACCCCCTCCGACTCCCCCGTTTGTCGGGGGAGAGCAATGCCCTAAGAAGGGGCATTACGGGCAAAAGCCCGTGAAAATCGGAAAATCGGCTGCACCTCAGCAAACTGAAAGTAAACTTTCGTTTGCATTCGGCTTGCACGATTTTTCTACCCCATCCCAAGGCCCTTCCCCTCTCCAGGGGAAGGGATGCAACCGCTCGCATCCGCTCGCTCTTTCATTAAGGTTCTGCTCCCGAAGGTAGGTCGCAGGGAAATTTCTTACGCAACAGAGTTGCGATTGTTTGTGTTCGCTCCGCTCACCTAAATGGGAAAACCATGAAACAACTCTATAAGATTAGAGAACGATTTGCATAGATTTAGATTTGACTTCCGCTTCGCACGTCGACCGTTGGTTCTCGCCGTAGGCGACTGAAAAAAAGAGTGCCCCTTCGGGGCAGAAATCTCACAAATCAGTTCAAATCAAACAAATAAGTTCTGCCCCATCGGGGCAGAACCAATGTTCACTGTTCGCGGAGCGCATCGCGTATACTCCAACTTTGTTATATGGAGCCTACCAATGAATCACTTTACCTTATCACTCCAAAATGCTATGCCGTTTTCAAATCCACGAAATACTTATCGACGACAATTTCCGGGGAATTCATCGCATACATATCATCACTCAGGATATTGAACAGCAACGACTTGAGCCCTCTCACACCCAAGTGTCGGCGAATGGAGGCAGCAGCGATGGCCCTTGCCCCGTCTTCAGTGACCGAGAAGTCGATGTAGCGCATCTTGAAATAGTTGACGAAAGTGGTAACAGGCGACTCCTCCGAGTGGAGCAGGATATCGACCAAATCGTCTTCCTTCAGTTCTCTAGCATACACATACTGTTGAATTCTTCCGGTAAGTTCATCGCGGTGGAAATACTTGGCGAAATCATCATCGGTGACATATTGATGGTAATCGCCCTCCATATTGCATCCACTCCTATGGGCAAAACCGATACCATGGTCACCAAGACGCTTTCTTACAACATCCTCTATTCCGCGGAACACCCCAGTGAAGATGAACAGCATGTTGTTGGTTTTCATACTCGTTTTCTCGTTATGGTAGATGGCGTCACTTTGATTGAACGACAACGTGTTGTTGTCATCAATGATGTTGAGCAACTCATTGAGAATGCGCTCATTGTAATAACCACTTTCAAATAACTTGTCGAACTCATCGAAAATAATCACTGCCGACGACATATCCTCCTGATATTTCATATAGAGTTGGGTGAACACCGTCGTGAGGGTATTGCCCACGATGCCTTCCTGAACGAGGTTGTTGCAGTTGACCACCCCGAAAGGACTCTGAAATATTTCAGCCAGTTTCTGCGGGCCATAGGTCTTGCCGACTCCCGAAGGACCATAGACAAGAAGGTTGGGACGAGGGAGACTCAACTGTTCGTCGTTTTTCCTGATTTCGTGCAAATAGAAGCAAAATGAAAGTTTTCGTGCATATTCAGGCTGACCGATGAGGAATTCACTCAGCCATTGCTCAATCTGCTGTGGGACGACCAAATGAGGAGCGGCTTCCATGACGGTTATTCCCCTACCCTCAATCAACTGTACGACATCACTAAAGGTGACTGGGCCAATCTCTCTTTCCCAATTGCGAATGTGCCGCTTGATATATCCGTTATTGGCAGAAGAATTGACAAAATCCATACGCTGCTTGGTAAGCAAACGAATGGTTTCCAACTTGTCGTTCTTCAACTGATTGGGAAGCATGGCGAGATGGTTCTTGATGACACGGATGTCAAGTAAAGGATTGAGAAAGAGCAAATGCCGGATTTGCTGGTTGAGTTTTTCTGACACAAATTCCTTGTCTTTTCTACTTGTTAAATTCTGCATGAAAAAAATACGGATTTAAAATTTGTATTTAAACAAAGATTCGATTGAGTATAAATCAATCATGAGAGAAAGCAAATGAAAAACTAAATTCATTAACCCTAAGAGTATTCGGCAAATGATTATACCTATAAGAACAAAATTGTAATCACATTTTTAAGATTCTTTAACAACTTACGATTTGAGGTTTGAGATTTAAGCTTCGCTTGATTGTCGGCTGCACCTCGGCATAGTGAAAACAAGTTTTGACTCTGTCGAATTCTGTCACGACTCGGCCAAATTGATGCAAGCATCATTCGGCTCTCGCTGCTCCATCATTTCCCCTCTGCTCTCTGCTTGCACGACAATTAAGGTTTAAATAGCAAACACGAGATTTGTCGAAGACCCACTGACCGAGGGGAGGTATTTTTACGAATCTGCACGAATAATATCTCTTGGTCAGCACGAAGGAATTGACAACGATAAAAATCCGAGAAGGCAGAGATTTGTAAATATATTCCTCTGGATGGGGTGATTTCTAAGAATTATTTCTATATTTGCAATTACTTAAATGGTATTGTTCTCATCTCTTGTTTTACATCACTTTGGAAAGTGAACAATTGATGAAAAACAAAGGTAACATTAGACCAAATTGATGCAAGCATCATTCGGCTCTCACTGCTCCATCATTTCTCTCTGCTTCAATGGTCTTTTCACCCCTTTCGGTTCCCCCGTTGTCGGTGGACAGGAAAAAACACATTCCTGGATTACATGAGAAATACAAAAGACAAATATGAGAAAGTGCATCACACTTGCATCACCATAAATAATTGAGACTCATGGGCAATAACAAAGAATCTGAGCCAACTTCTGGGTTTGTAATACCATCGGAAATAGCAAAAAACGATGGCTTTACAGATTTTACGAATATCCCGAGCAGAGGTGTATTCCAATTGACCCGTGCCAAGCGCAACGGACGCTGGTGGATGCTGAAGGGTTTGCAGGAGAAATACCGTAAAGACAGCATTTTCCGTGTGTTTTTGGAAAAGGAGTTCGAGATTGCCAGTCAGTTGCAACATCCGATGGTGGTATCTGTCTACTCATTGGAGGAGGTGGAAAGTTTGGGGCCGTGCATCGTCATGGAGTGGATAGAAGGTACGACACTCCATGAGTGGCTGACAACAGGAAACCATACCCTGAAACAGCGCCGGCACATCGCCAACATGCTTTTGGAAACTCTCATTTATGTGCATAGCCGCCAGACACAGCACCGCGACTTGAAGCCATCCAACATCATGGTCACCCATAACGGAAGATATCTGAAACTCATCGACTTCGGTTTGTCGGATACCGACAGCCATGCCATTTTGAAGGCCTCCGCCGGAACAGAAGGCTATATGGCACCCGAAGGGCCGTCGGACATCTATTCCTTGGGTGTCATCCTCCGCGAACTACAGTTGGGCTGGGCAAGTTTCGGGGTGGTTAGAAAATGCTGTGCTCCCCTTCATCGCCGCTATCACGACATATCTGCCATACAAAGAGACCTGCAACGTGCCTGGCATTGGCCTCGACGCCTGCTCTATGTGGGTATCCTTGTCATGCTGGTGGCTGTGCCTTATCTTATCAACCTCTCACACACCCAGCAGAGACTGCAATCGGTCAGTGACTCGCTGAAAATGGTCAGGGAAGAAAGTAGCACCATGCTCAATACACAAAAGGCCAGAAGTGACTCATTTGAGCAGCAAATCAGTCAGTTCACCCAGGAACACCCTTTGGAGCAAGGTGAAAAACTCCCATCGGCGCAGTTGACCGACAGCCAATTGGCCTTATTGTCAAAATATGAAGCAGAGCAGGCAGCCATTCAACAGCATGAGCGCAAAATCACCGAAGCAAAGAGACAGATAGACAAACGCATCAAGGAGTTGGGCATAGAACAGATGCTGGACACGCTCAGTAGCCAGCGTTATCTCTCGATGCCGATTCTTACAATGGTTTTGGAGATGGGGAACGAAACCGAGGACCTCGAGTTGAAAGCATATATAGAAGAACGTTATTGGAGAACTTGGATGAAGCGGCTGAACGCATTGCCTATTGACTAATCGCACAACTGTACCATTACACCGTCACGCTGTCCCGCAACGTATGCCGTAGGTGGCAGTCCTTGGTGGTTCAGTTCGTCCAGATAGAGCGGTTCATGTTGTATCATCAAGTGACAACGGAACGTGTCGCCCACACTCAATTTTGAGTTTTCCGCTTCCAAAATCTCAAACCTGCTTCCTCCTAAGTGCCTAACCACGATGCGCCTGTCTGGCAGCCATGTGATGATGAGTCGTTGACCAAGGCGCATCCCTTCTGTCGTCACCCTGTCCTCTATGCAGATGCCGCTTTGCACATCGTCTTTACTTTCTGCGTGAGCGCAAAATTCTTCATAGTTTCGATAGCCTGCAAACCGCGACAGCACGTCAAGTGTATATTGCCGTGTCTGCACCTTCTCATTTTTCAGATACCCCCAAAGCCGCTTCAGCGTGGTGGGCGACAATCGCTCTCGCGTCCCTTTTAATATCAAGAGGCTCAGCATCTCAAAATCACGTGCTTCCCGCAATTCATGCCCCACAACGCGCTCCACCTCTTGTTTTAGTTCTTCCTTTTTCATATTGCAAAATAAGTACATTTTCCCCATTCCTGCAAGTAAAAGGTTGAAAAGGACAGAAAAGGACTTGCCGATATTCATTCACAAAGATCTTTTTGTGAGAAAAAAGAGAAATCAGCACGTCTATAACGAAAACAAGGTCTATGAAAACACATTGAGATTACAGGCAGATGACCAAATCACATCAAGGGATTACACATGGCACAACGCCTCTATTATGCCTTATAGCGTATGGAGAGAATAACCAACAAGCCAGAGGGCACATCGTGAATGATGTGCCCTCTTTCGCTAAGTTGATATACAAGAAGTAATCCGTTGCCTGGATTGGGTTTCAAGGAACTGGCAGTAATCAGAGTTTGTCCCAGTCGTCGTCATCCCATCCGCTGAAGTGGTTGGCCGATGGGTCCTTGCTCCCGTCCTCGTCCACGCCGCCATAGCCGATTTCCAGCCTGTCGTTCATTATGCCGGTCACGCCACTTGCAGACTGGAGCAGCAGGCAATCACAGATTTCCACAGTGATTTCAGGTGAAATATATGTCTTTTTCATTTTCTTTCCTCCTCTGCTTTATTTGATAACCATTTTCTTACCGTCAACAATGTAGATGCCGCTCGGCAGCCTCTTCATGTCCACGTCGTGCCCCACATATTGTCCCTGAATGGTGTAGACATCACCCTTTCTTATCATATAGCCGGGGATGCCGTCGATGGATGTCGGGTCGCCGTCGATGACGAAGTTTAGGTTTGCACCGAAGTCGCTCTCCTTGTTGAGCACTGCTCCCAACTCGAACCATCCACGGAAGGCCTTGATGTTGGTTTTACCCGTGCTGTACCAGAACTTGTTGCCGCTGAGGAAGAGGCCGTCCTCGGGCACTGTTGTCTTGACAAACGTGCCGATGAACTTGCCCGGGAAGCCATAGTCGGCGTCGGCTGTCTCCACATTGGTCACGGTGCTCACCAGTGTGACACCGTCAAGTTTGATCTCGCTGATGTTCTTTCCGGTCTTGATGAGGACAGGAGTTCCACCGGCCAGGTTTCCGCGGGCCGGGATGGTGTAACTGTCGAATTTGAGCGTGATGGCCAGTGGTGTCACGTTTTCCTCGTCATCGCCGTAGTCCACCTCAAAACCGCTGAACGTTGCAAACTGCACATCCTCGCCGAAGGCTTTCGTGGCATTCGCTCTCGTCAGGTTGAAGGGCAGCACGATGGTGCTCCACTCCCCGGCGTTGATGGTGCGCGCCATGGTGATGTCGCCTTTCTCGCCTGCGGTATAAGCGGGCAGCGATGTGTCTGTCTCGGCGAAGTGTATCCTGCCGTCGTTCTCCTCGATGGTGAGCAGAGAGATGATGTCGGGTTCAAGTTCCTTCTTGTGTGAGTCGGCATCTGCCATAATGGCATTCAGCACATGAACGTCATACTCGCCTGCCTCATAGTCAGCGGGAATGTCGACGGTGATGCGGGCCACCTCTCCTTCGTTGCCGCTGAAGGTGTACACCTTTCCGGTCTGCGGGTTGGCGGTAGATGAGCCGCAGAGTATCTTCAGCGTGCCGTCATCCTGGATGGCGGAGTTGAAGTAGTCGGTCTTTCTCGAATTGGTGCGCTCGGTACTCAGTTCCACCATGAGCATGTCGTCCTCGTCGGTGGCGATGGTGACGCCGTCGGGCAACTGCAGGTTGAGTTCGAAGCCGGCCACGTCACCGGTATTCTTCATCCTGAGAGAGAGCACCTGCCGGGTGCCGGGAGCGGCGGTAATGGGTTCCACATAGATGGCGTTGTCGAGTGCGTCGATGTCAGTCGGTGTCACGCTGTCTGCCCTCCGTGGTGCCATCATCATCTGTCCCTGGTTGGCGGCACCCGCCGTACCGTTGAGAATCATGTTGGCGATGCCAATGAAGTCGGCCACGTCGATGGAGTTGTCCACGTTGACATCGGCGGCCTTATGGACGAACACCTCCGGGGTGTTGCCAAGGATATGGTTGGCAACGGCGATGAAGTCGGCCACGTCGACACTGCCGTCAGCATTGACGTCACCCAGCGTATAGGAGGAGACGGCCAGTGTCGACTTGAGGTAGTCGGTCACATAGGGCACGGAGTTTTTGTCACTAATCCTGACATTCTTCAAGATGACGGGATACTCTCCCTCCTCCATGTCCGGTGAGAGGTTGATGGTGATGACGGCCACCTCTCCGTCGTTACCGCTGAAGGTGTAGCCCTTTGACGAGCCACAGAGCACACGGAGCGAGCCGTCGGCCTGCACGGAGCAGTTGAAGTAGTCGGTCTTGCGCTCTGTGGTGCGCGCCGTGCTCAGTTCGGCAAGGACAAAGCCGTCCTCGTCGGTGGCGACGGTCACACCTTCGGGCAGGTAGAGGTCAAACTGATAACCCTGTGCCTCGATGGTGTTCTTCATCCTGATGGAAAGTTGCACCTGTCCGCCGGCTGCCGCCTCCACCCGCTCGATATAGAGGGTGTTGTCTATCTGGCTGTAGTCGGTGTCCTCGCCTGGTGTCACCCGCTGGCTCTCAAACTGAGTTATGGCGTTGTTTAATTGAGTCATACACTCGCTGATGGTCGCTTCGTCCATCGTGCTGGATATCTGATTTCTCACGCTGTTGATGACCGCAAGCAAGGCGGCACGTGAGCCGGGAGCATATTGGCCAATTTCTTCCCCCTCTGTGCTGTTGTCATAGAGCGCCTGTGCCTCATCGACCAAAGCCTGAAGTTCTGCGATGGCTTCGTCAAGATTGGGCACTACGGTCACCTGGCAATTAGCAGATACGTTGCTGCCATCTGTAGATTTTGCAGTAATGATAGCAGTGCCTTGTCCTATGGCCGTTACGACTCCGTCGGCAACTGTAGCGACGGATTCGTTGCTGGAAGTCCATGTGAGACGCTTGTTACTGGCATCTTGTGGCAGGATATTGGCAGTAATGGTAGCGGTGTTTCCCTCCGAAATAACAAGCGATGTGTTGTCAAGTGTGATGCTAACAATAGGATTGGCATTCGCTTCCCAAAGCAAGTATGGGTAAGTCTGGCCTTCGTCGATGCCCCATACGGATGAGAAGTCCCATCCGCGGCCCTCGTATATGGAGGCTGTCATCAGTTCCGCTTGTGTTTTTGCAATGCCCTCAAGGTTGTCGTCCGTCTTAGTTTGTGGTACGCCATTGAGCGACACCTGCATGGTGCTCAGGGCATAGTTGTTGTTGCCTGGCTCCGAGGCACCATTTTGGAAACCTCCGACGACACGGCATCCCCATGATGATTGATCAGTAAGTGAGATGATGTTGTTTGCAGCCACGCAATTGGAAATGCTTGCCGATGAACCATCAAGTTCTCCCACAACGCCTGCACCATACATTACGCCATTGACATTTCCACTTGCGTAACATTTGCGAATTGTACCTTTTGAATAGCCTACCAGTCCTGCTGTATATTGTGTGCCGTAGACGTTGGCTGTAGTATAGCAGTTTTCAATCTCTCCTTCACCATCATTCATTCCTACGAGTCCTCCTGTACAACTGTTGATGCCTGATGCCCTGACTGTGCCTTTTGCATAGCATTGTTCCATCATTGATCTATTTTGACCTACAAGCCCGCCAACGTAACTTCCACTACCTGCGGATGTAATTGTGACGTCGGCGTAAATCTTGCTGAGTTCATCATAGGCACTGGAAAAACCGAAAATACCACCAACGGATCCACTTCCAGAGGAAGTGATGGTGGCTGTAGCAGAACAATCTGTAGCTATTACCCTAAAAGAGTAACCTACCAGTCCACCAGTATAACCAGTTCCAGAGGATGAAACGCTGCCACTGAAATGGACACCTATGAGACCAGGTTCTTCTGTATTACTAGACCCCATATGCTGCAAATATCCTGCCAGGCCACCTACATCTTGAGTTCCTTCTACATTTCCTTTGACAGAGCAATTGATGATTTCCCCATTCTGCATATATCCGATAAGTATGCCTGTATAGTTACCACCTTTCACTTTCTTCCCAGTTGCCACCTCGACGGTAAGATTTCTAATGGAACTTTTGTCGGAGGCAGAAAATTTGGAGAATAGGCCATTATATTCATTAGAGGTGTTTGTCCAAAGACCGGTCACCTTGTGGCCTCAGCCATCAAAATGTATGGGGTCTGTGCCACTTAGAACAACTGCAGGCCATCCTGCGGAAGGACTATTTGCATTAATCCACGAAGTAAGGTCTATGTCGTTCATCAGTTTATAGTAGCCTGAATTAGTGGCTCCTTGTAAATCCTCTGCAGTATAAATAAGGTATGGGTCACTTTCTGTGCCACCGCCAGGATAACCCACCGTGCCGGTGGTGTAATATGATGGCTTGAGATTGCTTGCCTCTGCATAAAGCCGCACTTGTGCACCACTTTGCAGAGGCTCGGTGTTGAACGTCCATGCGTTGCCGTTGCACGTTGTGCTGACAGGTGCATTGTCCTTGTAGCAGAGATATACGGTTCCACCATCATGACTGTTTCCACTGATGCTGCCGGCATTGGATACAAGTTCTGACTCAATCTTGGGAGGAGCAGCCTGGTATTTTTTGTATGGGAAGCATTCTGTCTCAAGGATAGTCCAATTGTTGTCAAAGTCCCATCCCCATGCCACATAATTCGCCTTCAATTTCAGCATCGACGGACCTATACCCGTTCCGTTTTGAGCATTGTCCGACACGTTTTGGGCTACATTGCTGAGATTTACAATCGTTTGGTTTAAAGCCCTGTTGCCTTCCGATGAACCAAGGGCGCCGACTTCAACATAACTGCCATAGCCATAGATGCGGCCGACACCGGAATTAGCACTGATACTGGTGTTGAGTGCTACATTGGATTTGATGGGCAGTTTCCTTGTTGAAGAACCTCCTTCAACACGACCTACCAATCCTCCGACATTAGAACTACCAGAAATGGTTGCATTGCTATAACAATATGAAATACTCTGGTAACAGGCACTACCTCCGTCATTAATATATGAATGACCAACCAATCCTCCTACATTGTCATGTCCTGACAAGATACCGTTGTAATAACTGTTGGTTATGACATATTGATAATCTTGACCAATAATACCGCCAACACCATCGTGTCCGGTAATATCCCCTATAGCTGAGCAGTTGTCTATTGCATATTTTAAAATATTATAGGAATTCGAAGCAGTTTGACCAACTATACCTCCAACGTAGTCAACTCCACTTATTTCACCGAAAAATATGCAGTTGGATATAGGCCTAGCAGAAGAATCATAACCTGCTATGCCACCAGTAATATTACCGGAATTAGTTATCTTTCCTTGATAATAGGAAGAAGTAATGACGCCATTAATATGTCCCACTATTCCTCCGACAGTACTTGTTGCAACGATGTTGCTATGACAATTGGCAGAAGTAATTTGGCCACCATTACTCCATCCCACTATTCCTCCGACTTTCTCTGTCGCGTTGATGTTACCATTATATGTGACTGAAGTTAAGTTAAAACTACTAGCTTGTCCAATAATGCCGCCTACATAAGACGTGGCCTTGATAGAACCTTGCACGCTGCAGTTTGTGATATTCCCAGAAGAGGAGATTAAATATGTACATCCTGCAATACCACCAACATATTGTTTGGCTGTAATACCTGTAGATTGAGAGATGACAGCAGAACAACCAGAGATGGTGCATGTGTTCTTGCAATATCCCGCAATGGCTCCAACATAGTTGTTACCTTTGATATACGTGGCATTTAATTTGAGATCGTTGATGGTAGCCCCATCTATATATCCGAAAAAGCCAACATAACTTGTGCCGCTTCTATTGATAAATAATCCACTGATGGTGTGCCCATTGCCCTTGAAAACACCCTTGAATGGTGATGCGGAGGTGCCGATAGGCAACCATCCTTGGCTGGGATAATTCTCAGAGATGTAGTTGCTTACATCCAGGTCTTTCTGTAATGAAAACACTACACCTTCTTGTCCAAGAAAATTGGCTACTTGGGCCAATTGGATCTCATTATAAATGAGATACGGACTGCTTTCCGTACCCGAACCCGACCCGCTGAACTGAGCGAAAATCGGGATGGTGGCAAGCAAGAATGCCAATGATGATAATAGTTTTCGCATATTCTTAAATGTTTAATAGATTTAACTAATTATTTTTCTTTCATTCATTCTGATACAGTGTATGACCACATAGATTGATTGTTACAGTTTGAAATACTTCTTTATTTCATCGTCTGATATGCCTTTCCCGTCAAGACGGACTATGTTTTTAGGTGTAAGATACCCACTTCGAGGACTTTTGAGTATGTACAGATTGGGATAGTCAGCAAGCCCGTCGATTCTTTTCAGCCATCTTCCTCTTTCCCGCATAATGATAATCATCTTGTTTTCTTGCATAGCCTGCTTGATCAGTTCGTCTGTAAAATTGTAGGAAGGCAAGCGACTGGGAAAGTAGAATCCCTTGCTGGAGTGGTAAGGGAAAAACTCTATGAAGAAGATATCAGGACGACTGCCGAGAATTTTTTCAAGTTCTTTGGTGCGCTTGTCAAGCCAGTTCACGCCCTCATGTGGTTTTCCAGATTTGTTCAAGATTTTTTCAGCCCAAAAGCAACTTTTCGACTTCAGTTGTAAATTGGCTATGGTGGCTTTTTCAAAAGCAATGTCGCCTTTAAAACAAGCATCAGGCTTTCCCGGGTTCTTGCTTAAGCAATAAACCTTGCATTCAGGATTGCCATTGAATGGATCAGGCAAGCAGTCGAAAGTCAGTGCTATTTCACTATTCTTGCCGTTGATGTCATCTGCATATTGCTGAGCAGATTTGTTCTTGGGAAATTTGTCTTTATCACATTTTGCGATATTTTCCCCATCGACGATAGCCGTCCAAGGATTGGCTATTTTCATTTTCTTCTGGCCCATAAAAAAAAGATTTTAATGATTATTTTCCGGTATTCCAGCAAGCACACAGAGTGTGAGCCCTCTTGACATTCCTCGTCAGAAGGTTCTGGAATACCCGTAGCGTAAAGAATGAAAATCAGCCCACACCTGAAAGTATATGTCAACTGCCTCCTTTAGGTTGGAGGTAGAGCCGATATACACATCAGGAGGAACAGCCTTCATACTTTTACCCACGCTACAGTGAATTTTCCAGATTTACTGACGGGTTAAAGCATAATTGCTCTCCTCGATGTCTGTTGTCCATTTCTCCGAACAACGTTACAAAGATAAGAAATAATTCTGAAAGTTGCGCCATTGTGAACTGATTTTTTCTTTTTATCCGCAAAAATAACTTAGTGGGAATACATAGACAAGTCCTTTTCTGTCCTTTTTTTCTTTCACAGGAATATGTCGTAGACCCACGGACAGGAACAGGTATATCATGCTGTGCATGATCAACATCGGCGGTGCCTCGGCGAATCAATAAACGAAGTAATGTTCGTCGGGATTTAGATAAACTGCTCGCGCTCGGCAGTATTCAAATGAATTTGCACTGCACTCTCTTAATCGCAGTTTTGCAATCCCGACGCAGTGAATATCAGGAACCAACGGTCGGCGGCCGAAGGGAATTGAAAATCGACGTGCGAAGCGGAAGTCAAAGCCAACTTTAATCCGAGAAAGCGTATTGAAAATGCTTATACTCAAGCCGGGCGAATTGCAAATATTGCAAATACGCCCGAACGTCCGTTGGAGGGAGACGGGAAGAATCCCGTCTCTACAGCGTGGATGGACATTCTTCATTGGCACCCTCATTTCTGCCAAAAATGATTTGTACGTTGAACACATACCGCTGGAGGGAGACGGGAAGAATCCCGTCTCTACAGCGTGGATGAGTATTCTTCATTGGCACCCCTCATTTCTGCCAATAATGTTTTGTACGTTGAACATTCCCCAAAAAACGAACGCTGCAGTCCATCTCTGAACTGCAGCGCACAAGCCTATGTTTAACTAAAAATCCTTTTCAAAACCAAAGGGAGCCTCACGGCGACCTTTGTTGTCCAATTAAACAATCTAATTAAATACCTTAAACCTAATAACTAAAAACCTAAATCTATTACTACTAACCTAAACAATCTATTAACCTTGTTTATCAAAGCAAAACAACTTTTTCATCACAAAACTCTAAAAATATACGGTTTTCTTGATATAAATCAACCGCTGTGTGCGATAACAATGCATTTTTATCGAAAATTTGCAAAAACAGAAGGATTTATGAATAGGGCTTACTACAAAAAAATATCCGCTTGTCAAGCGGATATTTTGCCTGTTGGATATTTGAAAACAGCATTGTTGTCTGTCACCTTTTTCACATACATGTTTTTGGGGTAGTGGCCGAGCACTTTTCACGACTCAGCAAGCCAAACGGCTTGCTGAGTTCATTTTGCTTTTTCTTAATTCTTTTAACTTCTCCTCAAACTCCTTCTCCTCTTTTTTCTCTTCCTCCATTATTCTTATTACCTCATTCTTCCATTTTTCCTTGAAATCACCCATATCATATTCCAAATTCTTCAACTCATCAGCACGGAAATAACCATTCCTTACCACATAATCTTCAATCCTCCTCTTCACCGTCTGAAACGTCTTATAACGAGCCATCTCAATCGGGTCCTGTTCAAAAGTGAACCACTTTTCAACTCTCACACCACCAAATTCTACACCCTTTTTCTTTACTGTAATTTCAATTTTCATAAATATTAAATTTATAAACAACGACCTGTCCGTATATATATAGACAAAAACACAGAAAAAGTAATCCCTTTTTTTTATTTATTTTTTAAGATAATGTGTCCACCCGCTCAACGAGAGGAAATTAAAGGGAAGTCAAAGGATTAATGAAAGGAAACAAAATGGGACAATAGACCGGTGTGGAGATAATAACAATAGCGGCGCGACAGGTTGCACCGCGCGCCGAAAGGATTGAACATTACATAAAAAGGACGGAAAAAGGAGAAAGGATCTGCTTGGGGCCGCCGGCCATCCTCAGTCTTTCTCTATAAGCACCGTGGCGTAGGCCGACATGCCCTCCTGGCGCCCGGTAAAGCCCAAACGCTCGGTGGTGGTGGCCTTGATGGAGATGTTGTCGAGGTCGGTGCCCATCACCTCTGCCAAACATTGCTGCATGGCAGGGATATGGGGGTTGAGTTTCGGACGCTCGGCACACACCGTGGCATCGATGTTCCCCACCCTATAGCCCTTGGTGGCGATAAGACGCACCACGTCGCGCAGGATGACCTTGCTGTCCATATCGAGCGTGGCATCCGAGGTATCGGGAAAATGGTAACCGATGTCGCGCATGTTGGCAGCACCCAACAGGGCATCGCAAATGGCATGGATGAGCACATCGGCATCACTGTGGCCCAACAGTCCCTTGTCGTGGTCGAGGCGTATGCCACCCAACCACAACGCACGGTCTTCCACCAACTGGTGGACGTCGTATCCGAAACCTACACGTATTTTCACCTTTTTGCGGCCTTTGGCCGATTGAAAATTGAAAATTGAAAATTGAAAATTATATTATTGAGGCCTTTGTACTGAGGCGTCGCCGATAATCGGCCTAAGGTCAAATCTTAATTACCTGCGCTTGAACAGGTCCTTGATGCCGTCCATATCGAACGAGAGGGTGAAGCGGAGGGTCTGGTCGAGGGGGTTGCTCTTCGCCGTGGCGATGACATAACCTGCATCGAGGGAGAAAACACTCATCCTGAAGCCGGCACCCACGGTGAAATACTTGCGGTTGCCCTTCGTCTCACTCTCGTGATGGTAACCCGCACGGAGAGCGAACTGGTCATGGTAAATATACTCAGCACCCACGCTCCACTGTATCTCCTTCAACTCCTCGGAGAAACCATTGGGCGCATCGCCAAAACTCTTGAAGATGCCACCGATGCTCGACACATCGAAATACTCCTTCTCCAAACGGTCCTGATACTCTTGCGAGGTCTCCTCCTCGTTCTGCCGGGGATAGGTGGGCACGAGCAACTTGTTGGCATCGGCAGCGATGGTGAAGCGGTTGTACTCGTCGACGGGAATCATCAGCGAGGCACCCAGACGCATGTTGGTGGGGATGAACTCACTGTGCTCGTCGCCGCCAAAGGTAATCTTGCTACCGATGTTGCTGATGTTGAGACCCAAGCCCAACTGGCACTCCCTGGCACCGATATTGAGGTAGTTCTGGTAATAGCAGGAAATATCGGCGGCGAAGGCCGAACCCGGACTGGTGTCCTCGGTGAAGTCGTAGGTAAGGTCGGAGTAAATCCACCGCACGCCAGCAGAGAGCGAGAACTGCTCGTTAAGCATGAGCGAATAGGCCACGTCGAGCGACATCTCATAGGGGTTGATGGTCATGTCGTTGGTAGCGTCGAGCGAACTGCTGGTATACACCTCGCCAAGCGAGAAATAGCGCAGCGAACCCGACACGGCACTGTAGTCGCCGATGCGGTAGTAGCCCACGAGATAGGCCAGGTCCATGTCGTTGACCAACTGGCGCAGCCACGGGGTGTAGTTGAGTGCCACGCCGGCGCGTGAGATGGTGAACGGGTATTTGGCGGGGTTCCAGTATTGCGACACCACGTCGGGGTCGGTGGCAGCACCCACGTCGCCCATACCTGCCGCACGGGCGTCGGGGGCGATGGTCTGCGAAGTGACTGAGGTGTTCACAGGGTTGAACATTTCCTCTTTCTGCGCCTTTACCGTGAGTGCGACAAAGGCGAGGACGAGGAGCGTCAATACTCTCAAAGTTCTTATTTCTACTTTCATTAATCAGAAGTTAACGGGGAGTAGGGAGGGGGAAGGGGACGTATGCCCCACCATCCAGCCTCTTACTCGCCAAATTTCAATCGAAAGGGATATTCTACTGTCAATATTAAAATTTCAATAATAAAACGCCAAGACCCGCTAATTATTGCCTATCACGATGAGTTTCTTGGCTTTCGACACCATGTCGCTGCCATCACACGACACGCGCACACGGTAGAGATAGACACCCGTCTGCAACCGCTGCCCACTTCCGGTGGTGAGGTTCCAGTCGATGGTCATCGCCCCTGTGGCAGACACCTCGGTCTCGGTGAATTTCCACAACTGCCTGCCACTCATGTCGAAGATGTCGAGTTCTACGTCCATCGTGCTCCCCATGCGGTCGTGGTTGATGATGAAGGTGGTGGAGGTTCTGGCAGGGTTGTCGGTGCAGCCGATGCTGTAGAGCGTGGGCTTGAGGCCACTCACCACATTGAAGGAGAGTTCGGCGGTGGTGGAGTTGTTGAGCATGTCCCAGGCACGGAACCGCAGGGTGTGGCGACCCGGCGGAAGGGCGGGAATGCTGTAGGATGTCCTGCCACTGGTGTAACTGCCGAAGTCGTAGGAGAAATTGTCGTTGAGCAGGTAGGTGCGCGACATGTCGTTGTCGATAACCAGTTCCAGGTCGTGGCCGATACCCGTGCCGGCGGCGTTGATGCCGTCCTTGTCGGTGATTTGTGCCACGAAATAGGGGGTGGAGTTCACCTCATCGCCATTAGAGAACGACGGGGTGTTGAGGTAACAGAACACCGACGGACCTATGGAATCGTTGTCGATAACCTGCGTGCCGCCAATGAGGAAACGGTCGGTAGACCCATGGGCGATGCGCGTATGCGAATTGTCGACGGCATAGAAGTTCATCATGCCACTGCCGTTGGAGTAGTTGATGTCCATGGGCACGGCGAAGGTGAAGGTGAAGGTGCCGCCCCGCACACTGTCGGAACCGTTGAAGAGCACGTTGGGACGGTCGTAGTACTTGAACAGCGTCCTCGCATCGTCAGCCTGTCCCTTGCACACCACCAGTTTCTCGGAGTCGCGCACGATGCATGTCACGATGCCGTTGAACGTCGTAGCAGGCTCGCCGCCCTGCTCTACATGGCCCTTCACGCTCACGATTTCCCCGGCACGGATAGTGATGTCACCGGTGTCGGTGAGAGGCTTGCCGTTGATGCTGTCGACCACCGTCCTGAGCATCGGCACATTGAGACTCATGGCGGGGTCGCCGAGCAAGGAGAAGCGCAACTTATTGGCCGTCATGTCTTCGCCGCCCGTAATCATCAGGTTCTTCGCCAGACGCTGCGCCTCGCCGATGGTGACGGGGCGGTCGCCCGTATTGTCGAGCACATAGCGAATATAGGCCTTGTTGAGCGAGGCATTGTAGCCCTGGTATACCGTGCGGGTGGTGGTGAAGGTGGCCACTGCCCCACCCTTCTTGTTGAGCAGCATCGCCACACCGATGTTATCATCGACGCCGTCGAAGGGCGAGATGTCGCACGAAGCGGTGACCCACAGGGGCAGGTTGGTGTTGGAGAACTGCTGGAAGTCTTTCAGGATGAGCACACGCTCGTGCGAGATATTGATTTCGGAACCATGGCCGGAGTAGTCGATGATGAGGGCTCCCGAGGCCTGCAACTGCTTGATTTCCTTCGTGGCGTCGGGATAAGTGTTGCCCGTGGAGGTGGTGACACGCGTATAGGCATCCCACATCACCTTCTTCGTCTGGTAGCCAGGGTAGTTGGTGGTCACTACATTCGCGATGTTGTTGGCATCGTTCATGTGACTGTTGGAGTTGCCGTCGTCGCCGAGGACGGCAACGATATTCTGCCAACTGCCGGCATTGGCATTCTCCACATAGTTGATGGTCTTGTCGGTGAGGGTCTTCGCGTCGTCGACGGTAGAGACGGGGAAGCGGCCTATGGAGAGGTCGAGTTTGTCGGACGACATGGGGTTGATGCCCTCGCCGTCGTCGAGCAAGCCATAGAACCCGTCGTCGACGATACAGTTCACCTCGTTGTAGGAGTCTTCGCTCTCATAGCAGAGCAACAGGTCGTCGGCGGAAAAGCCGCGGCAGTCGGAGGTGAGCAGGCGGTTGTCCCACTTGCCGTCACCGAAGAGAAGGAGGTGCTTGGGCATGTCGGCCTCGCCCGTGGCGCGGTCGTAGAGCATCTTCATATAGCGCCGGTAGGCATTGGCATCGGGGGTGCCGCTGGAGAACTCGTTGTAGATTTCGTCGGCGGGCACGATGCGCACGCGCATGGAGTCGCGCTCCTCGTGCATCTTCGCGATGCGCTGGGCCTGGGCAAGGAGTTTCTGTGATGTGGGGATGATGATGACGAGGTCGGCAGGACCATGGGCATGCAAGTTCTGGTTGGTGATGCCATACACATACTCGGGCTCGGGGAGCGATGCCGACGACAGCCGTGGCAGCGCATGCGGTGAGTCGGTGTGGATATCGATGTAGTCGAGACGTGCCGGTCCTCCCGAGAGGGTGGTGATGGTGACGGTGTCGGTGCTGCTGAGGTTATACACATCGTAGGTGCCTGAAGCCTCATAGCCCTTGTCGTAACTCCGCAGCGTCACGGAGAGGGTGCCGAGGATGGAGTCGTTGAGACTCACCTGCACCCTGGTGGCGTTGCCGGCAGTCACCACGACCGCCATGCTTCCCTTCCTGTCGCCACTGGGATTGGCAAGTGTGAAGACATGCGACTGTCCGGCGGCGATGGGAATATTCTCGAAGAGTTTCCTCCCGCCATGCAGCCAGGCGAAGTTGTCGACCTCGTGCAATGAATGGTAGTCGGCGGGCATGGGATAGCAAGAGGCAACGAAGGCGGCACTGTCGAGCGAAGCAGGGGCATCGTCGCCCTGGGTGAGGAAATAATAGCCGTAGTCGGAATAGGGATTGCGGATGCGCTTCATCGAGGTGTGCTGTGACCAACTCACGGGTCCCTGGGCGTAGAACAGCCGGCGCCCGTTGACGGTGCACGTAGGCACCTCTTTCAGGTCGTCGGTGGCTATCAGTTCAGCAGGCACGAGTTTCTCGTTCTGCAGCGCGCCGCCATAGCCATAGACCTTCACCTTGGAGAGGTCGGTGAAGCCAGCCTGGCGCACCAGCGCATCGGTGAGTTGATAGATGCCGGAGGAGGGGACGCGAATCTTCGCCCACCGCCCAGAGGCGAGGACGGAGTTGTCGGCATAGCGCTGCGAGGACGCCAGCGGTGCCTTCCTCATCGCTGCCTGAACAGGACGGGCCTCCACGGCAAGCATGAAACTCACGAGAATCTGGTATTTGCCGTCTCTATAGACCAGGGGGACGAAGCGCACCTCCATGGCACCCCTCTTCCGCTCCACAACGATGGTGGTCTCGGGTTCGGGCATCTCGGGCAGAGGGGCGGAGGTGATATTCTGGTAGCGGCGGATGTCGGTGGGGGTCATGTCGTAGAACTCGGGATAGAGGATGCTGACCGTATACACCGAGTCGGCATAATGCTCTCCCAGAGGTATGCTGCACCCAAACTGGGGCAATACGGAGTCTATCCTCACCTCGTCGGCGGTGAGGTTATAGAACCGCTGTGCCCCTGCCGTCGCGAAACTGGCGACCAGCAGAATGGCGAGCATGAACAACCGATATGACTTACTTGACATTGAAATCCAGTATTTTCTTGTCTTCCACAAACCCGTCGACATGGTCGTCGACATGCGCCTCGACATCTCCCTCCGGCGAACCAGTGAAGAGGATGTCGCCGGTGCGCAGCGTGAAATAGCGGCTGATATAGGCCACGAGACTGTCGGTGTCGTGACGCATATCGCCAGTGAAGCCACGCTGCACGGTGGTGCCGTTGACGTCGAGACGGAAGCGCAGGGCGCTCAAGTCGCCCACCTCGTCGACCGGCACCCACTCACCGATGGCTGCCGCCCCGTCGAAACTCTTGCTGAGGTCCCAGGGCAAGCCCTGTTGGCGCAACTCTTGCTGCAGGTCGGAGGCGGTGAAGTCGACACCACAGGTCACGGCATCGTAGTAGCGATGAGCGAAGCGGCAGGGGATGCTTTTCCCCAAACGGCATATCCGCACCACCAGCGACACCCTGTAGCAGACGCGCCCGAGGTCGTCGGGCAAGAAGAACGGGCGCCGCCCCTTGAGCAGCGACGAGTCGGCCTTGGTGAATATCACGGGGTTGTGGTAAGAGTATAACGCATTTTCACCCAAATTATTGTGTAGGGTGTAGTTGGCGTCGACAGCGAAAATCTTCATGACGGCAAATGGCAGACTGATGATACCATCCTGCCCACCAACTCACGGCAGCAACGACAGGTGTCGGTGCTGCGCCGCGGGTTCGTGGGCAAGAGAGCAAAAGGGGTGTAAATGACTTACTTGACGATGACCTTGCGGGTGGTGCCGTCGCTCATGCGGAGGATATAGACACCATGGGTGAGGAAGTTGACGGCCTGACCGTCGAGGGTATAGCGGCCCACTATCTCGGCAGGACGGCTGCTGATGCCATCCTTCACGCCTACAGGGTCGGAATAGACGAACTTCACGGTGATTTTCGGACCGTAGTCGGAGAAGCCGAACTCACCGAAGCCAAGGTCTTCGCCCATCTCTATCTGTAACTCTACGTCGCACTCGCCATAGGCATCGGGATACCACTCGGTCTGCAGGTCGCCACTGGTAGCGCCCGGGGCGATGGTGCCTGAAGCAGAACTGAAATAGCCGGGCTCAGTGCGTCCGGGCAGGCAGGAGCCAAGGGCGCAGGTCATGTAACTGCCATTGTCGATGCGGGTTATCTCGTTGGCGAGCCTCACCAGGTCGGTGGCAGTGCCACTCACGTTCTTCACCATGAAGTCGGAGGGAATCAACACTGTCAGTTCACCTGTCTCAGGGTCTTCTTCCGAGACAACGGAATTGATGACATATACCGACCCGTGGGGGATGATATCGCCCGCATTGGTGACGAACTCAAAGGAGTGGTCCACCTCATCGTCCTGGGCATATCCCACTGTCGTGCCAACGCACAACGACAAACAAAAAAGTAAAAATTTTCTCATATTGCGCAAATTTGAGGGTTTCTGTGGGCAAATTTAGCCATAATTTCCGACATTTGGGGAAGTTGGATGAAGTTTTTCTTCCCGAATGGTGAAAGAAGCCGTGAAAAGCGCAGAACGTGGGGCAGACCACCAACAACGGCACCGTATCATTTTTTCCAAAAATCGCACAAGGTATGGAAAAAATGACTATATTTGCAGCGAGAAAAAGAATCAAAGACTTTGTTATGGCATACACATTGGATGAAACAGACTTGCAGATACTGAAAACGCTGCAAAAGAATGCGAAACTCACCACCAAGGAACTGGCAGATGCCGTGCACCTCACGCCCACCCCTGTGTTTGAGCGGCAAAAGCGGCTGGAACGGCAGGGATTCATCAGGAAATATGTGGCGGTGCTCGACCCTGACAAACTGGGTCAGGGCCTGCTCGTGTTCTGCAAGGTGAAACTCAAGCAAATCAACCGCGAGATAGCCGAAGACTTTGTGCGGCAAATCCTGCGTATCCCCGAGGTGACGGAATGCTACAACACCAGCGGTGCCTACGACTACCTGCTGAAGGTGCGTGCACGCGACATGAAACAGTATCAGGAGTTTGTGCTGACGAAACTCGGCGACATCGACTCCGTAGGCTCCATAGAGAGCACCTTCGTCATGAGCGAAGTGAAACAAAACTACGGCATCAACATATAAAGAAAAAGCCCGGAAAGATCCGGGCTTTTTGATAATATGAAAAACAGTGATGTTCTTGCTTACTCTGCGCGGAGGGTGAAGCGCTTGAAGTCGACCACCTTCAGGTCTTTGTCGGCAGCCTTCAGATAGGCAGCCACATTCTCCTTGTTCTCAGCCTGGATGAACTCCTGGTTGACGAGGCAGTTCTCCTTGAAGAACTTAGCCAGACGACCCTTGGCGATGTTCTGAATCATCTGCTCGGGCAGGTTGGCAGCCTTCTCAGCAGCCACTTTCTCCTTAATCTCACGAGCCTTGGCAGCCTCTTCTTCGGTGAGCCAGCCCTTGGCGATGTTGGAGTTGATGTGGTCTTCGCTGTCGACGAGGTTGGCGTTGATGCCGGCCTTGTTGATAGCAGCCACCACAGCCTTCTCAATCTGCTCTTCCTTGGTCTTCTGGATAGCCACCTGAAGTTCGTTGTCCTTCACCGACTGGGGCACGCTCTCCTCGTCGAGTGCGACGGGGTTCATAGCAGCCACCTGCATGGTGATGGCATGGCCCTGGGTCTCGAAATCCTTGTTGAGTTGCACGAGGGTGCAGAGGATGTTCTTGCCCTGGTGGTTGTAAGAATAGATGTTCTTTCCCTCGAGGTAGTTGTAGCCATCAAGTTCCATCTTCTCACCAGTGATACCCGAACGCTGCATCACAGCGTCGGTAGCCTTCTGACCATCAGCCAGAACAAGTTCCTTCACCTCGTCGAGGCTCTTGCACTTCTTCTCAACAGCAGCATCGAGGATGCTTTGGGTGAGTGCGATGAAATCGGCACCGTTGGCCACGAAGTCGGTCTCACACTTCAGAGCGAGGATAGCGGCGAAGTCGTCGGCAACCTTCACGAGCACGCATCCATTGGAGGTCTCACGGTCGCTGCGCTTGGCGGCGATAGCCAGACCACGCTCACGGAGCAGGTCCTTGGCTTTATCGAAGTCGCCTTCAGCCTCGGTGAGTGCCTTCTTGACGTCGGCAAGACCTGCACCGGTAATGGCGCGCAACTTCTTGATGTCTTCCATATTTGGTTTGTAAGCCATAATTCTATGAAGATTAAATATTAAAGATTAAAAATGAAATTCTTTACTCAGCGGCGGGAGCCTCTTCCTCAGCAGCGGGGGCCTCTTCCTCAGCAGCAGGAGCCTCTTCGGCAACGGGAGCCTCGGCTTCCTCAGCGGGAGCCTCCTTGCGAGCCTTACGGGCACGCTTTGGACGGGCGTCGGCAGCCTCTTCGCTCTGCTCGGCAGCAGCCTTCTCGTCGGCCTTCTCAGCCTTGCGCTCCTCAAGACCCTCTGCGATAGCGGCGCAGCAAGCGGTGAGGATCACGTCGATGCTGTCCTTTGCATCGTCGTTGGCGGGGATAACGAAGTCGATGTCGGCGGGATCGGAGTTGGTGTCCACGATACCGAAGACGGGGATGCCCAGGCGCACAGCCTCTTTCACTGCGATGTTCTCTTTCATCACGTCGACGACGAAGAGAGCGGAGGGCAGACGGGTGAGGTCGGCGATGGAACCGAGGTTCTTCTCAAGTTTGGCGCGCTGGCGGGTAACCTGAAGAAGTTCACGCTTCGAGAGGTTGGCGAAAGTACCGTCTTGCATCAGTTTGTCGATGTTGGCCATTTTCTTCACAGCCTTGCGGATGGTGGGGAAGTTGGTGAGCATACCGCCCGGCCAACGCTCGATCACGTAAGGCATGTTGATGCTTGTAGCCTTCTCGGCCACAATGCTCTTTGCTTGTTTTTTAGTAGCGACGAAGAGTACTTTCTTGCCCGACTTGGCAATTTGCTTGAGAGCCTCTGCAGCCTCGTCGATCTTGGCGACGGTCTTGTGCAGGTCGATAATGTGGATACCATTGCGCTCCATGAAGATATAAGGAGCCATTGCCGGATTCCATTTGCGGCGAAGGTGGCCAAAGTGGCAACCAGCCTCCAGCAACATGTCAAAATTTGTTCTTGCCATTTTTAAATGATTGATTGTGTTTACGTTCCTTTTAGTTGTATACTGCTCCTCACCTCTGCCTCAGGCCATGGCCAAAGGTTCCTGCATGGCGTGGACGAGGCGAACCCCACCCCACACACATGGATAAAAGATGAAAAGCGATTGGTAACCAGCCGGTGAGTAATCACAAGCCAAAAGCCCGGAGTCTCACCAGTTTGGATGCTAAACTCAGCCAGACAACGCGTATTAACGCTTGCTGAACTGGAAGCGGCGACGTGCCTTGGGCTGACCCGGCTTCTTGCGCTCCACAGACCTGGAGTCGCGGGTGAGGAAACCTTGGCTCTTGAGTGCCTTCTTGTCTTCGGCATTGATCTTCACCAGTGCGCGGGCAATAGCCAGACGAAGCGCTTGGCTCTGGCCGGTGAAGCCACCACCGTCGAGGTTTACTTTCACATCGTACTTGTCGGCCACGTTGAGCAGGTTGAGCGGCTGTTTCACCACATACTGCAGGATGGCTGAGGGGAAATACTCGGTGAGGTCTTTCTTGTTGATGGTAATCTTGCCGCTACCCTCTGAGAGGTAAACGCGTGCTACGGCACTCTTGCGACGACCTATTGCGTTAGTATATTGTACTTCCATTCTTTCTGATTATTTATACTGGTTAATATCAATTGCTTTGGGCTTCTGGGCCTCGTGAGGATGCTCTGTGCCTTCATACACATAGAGGTTGTAGAGCAGGCTGCGGCCAAGAGGACCTTTGGGAAGCATGCCCTTCACGGCATGACGGATAATGCGCTCGGCACCGTCTTTCTTCTGACGGAGTTTGGCAGGGGTGTCAAAACGCTGACCACCGGGATAACCAGTATAGCGGGTGTAGAGTTTGTCGGTCTCCTTCTTACCAGTGAAGACCACTTTCTGTGCGTTGATGATAATCACATTGTCACCACAGTCTACATGCGGGGTGAATGTGGGCTTGTACTTTCCGCGGAGCAACTTGGCTACCTTAGAGCAGAGACGGCCAACCACCTGTCCGGAGGCATCGATGACCACCCACTCTTTCTTGGCTGTTTCCTTGTTCACGGAAATAGTCTTGTAACTTAAAGTGTTCATTGCAAATTTTAAATTTTACTACTAAAAAACAATTGTTAAATAAATAAGGTGGAATGACGATTCACTAACCATCGCGCCTGGCCAAAAGCACAACTATTAACACGCCGTTCCTGGGGTTCTAAGTGTATCCCCGTAATAATCGGACTGCAAAGGTACAACTTTATATTGGGTTCATCGTATGTGCCGGACGGTGAATTAAGGATATTTAGCGGATTTAAATATTTTTAACGTGAATTTTGACTGGGTATCTATTTAGCGGGATAAAAAAACGGAAACTTCACGTCAGTAGTTCTCGATGATTTCGCGAGCCTTTTGCTTGCGCTTGGCACTCTTGCTCTTGGGCAGCAGTTTGCCAATGGCATGTCCGATAAGCCCGAGCAAGTTGCCTCCCGAGGGGTTGGCACCGAGCAGTTGGGCATCGGTCTTGTCGAGGACCAGCATCTTGTTCATGCGCTCAGCCACCTCGTCGTTCTTCCCCTTTCCGAAGACCACCACCTCGCGTATGCTCATGTATTTCGACACGAGGAAAACGGTGTCGCGCACCTCGGAGAGGTTGAGGAGCCGGCTTTCGTAATTGACATGGGTGAAGACCAGACTCTTACAGGTGTCGGGTACGGAGAAATAGCCCAATGAGTCGGTGATATCGACACCGGCGCTGCTCCGCACACTCACCTGGCTGATGGGCTGGAGCGACTCCACGTCGCATACCACCAGTCGCCGCTGAGCCAAAGCCGGGAGCGACAGGAAAACCAATGCCAATATGACCAAAAGTCTGTTCATAGGAGCAAAAGTAGACATTATTTTCCAATCACATCAACCAATATACACATATTAAATAGAATTAGCAGAAGTTAAATGATTGAAGATTGAAGATTGAAGATTGAAAATTGAAAATTGAAAATTGAAAATTGAGAAGGGGGGGCCGAGGGGGTAATAGAAAGGGGGCAACTTCACAGTTGCCCCCAAACCTAAAACCTAAATAAAATTATCCTAATGAGTAACTAATCTCTGTATGCAGGATTCTGGTATGCTTTCTTCTCTTCGTTCGACATGATCATGCCGTCGAGTTGTCCCTGTGGGATTGGACGGAGGTAGTAACCGTCGGGGATGTCACGAGTGAAGGTCTCGAGGTCCTTGTCGGTGTAACCACTGCCGGCAATGCGATACTTGGAAGCACGCTCTTTCCAAGTCTGGGTACGCACGAGGTCGAACCAGCGGTATCCCTCGCCCCAGAACTCACGGCTACGCTCGTCGAGGATGTAGTCGATGGTGATGATGGCAGGAGTAGCGGCAACCATCTCGGCGCTGTGGTCAACAGAAACAGCCACCTTGTCGTTCTGGCTGAAGGTCTGCTTACCGGCACGCTCGCGGAGCACATTGACAAGGCGATAGGCCTCGGCGTTGTTGTTGAGTTTCACAGCAGCCTCAGCAGCGATGAGGTAGAGTTCAGAGAACTTGGCGATGTTCCAAGGACGCGGACTACCACCGTTGACCTTTGAGCCAAGACCACCGGCGTTGTCGGTGCGGTAGATACCGATCTTCCAGTTGATGGGGTACTTCTTGCGGCTGATGTGGTTGACAGCGACGACGAAGTCGGGACGGCCTGCCATCTCGCCAAAGCCGAGTTTGCCATCAGCACCGGTATAGTTGATTTTGCTGTCCTCGCTCTCAGGCACCCAACTGAAATACACCTCGTTGGGACCCACCTGCATGCCATTGGCACCGAAGACATAAGGCTCGTTGTTGCCAGCCTTCTGCCAGTTGGTGTGGTAGCGCAGGGTGAAAGTAGCATCGTAGCGCGAGTCGATGGCCTTGACGGCATCTTCCCACACACCACCTTCCATGAAGTTGTCGGCGATAGGAGCCATACGGGTCCAAGGACGGCCAAGGCCCTGCACAGCCTCACGCTGGATAGGATTGATGGTGGCACCAGAAGCAGCCTTGGCAACCATCTCGGTGTAGTTCCAGGTCTCCATCCAGTAAGCGAAGTTCTCGGGAGAACCACCACTACCCCAGCCGTAGCCGACGCCGCCGTTACCAAACTTCTCATCCTCGTCGTGATCAGCGTAGAGCATAATCTCCGAGTTGCGGTCGTTGGTAGCCACGTTCACGTCGTAGAAGGTGGGCTGCAGTTTGTATGGACCAGGCTGATTGATGGCTGCCATGGCCATATCATAAGCCTTCTTGAAATAACTCTGGGCCTCGCCGGCATTGCGCTGGCACTCGGGATAGGTAGGAATGTTCTTCGGGTTCTCGAGCCACCATGCATAGGTGAGATAAGCCTTGGAGAGATACAGGCGTGCGAGGTTCTTCGTAGCAGTACCAGTGAGACGGGGATTCTCAGGCAGGTCGGCGACAGCCTTCTCCAGGTCGGCGAAGATGGCTTCATAAACCTCGGGTACTGTATTACGTACGGAGGTACGCACGGTAGAGGTATTGAACTTCAGAGGACCGGCTCCCAGGTCGAGGGGCACACCACCGTAGGTCTGCACCAGAATGAAGTAGTCGAAGCCACGGAAGAAATAGGCCTCTGCCAACAGAGAGGCGTCCATACCTGCCTCTGCACCATTCTCGATGATACCGCTGGCGGTGTTGATATTGGCGAAGGCTGTTCCCCAGCATCCACCGGCAATACTGTTGTTCGGAGTCATGGAACCGACACCAGAGAGGTCGGCGTCCTTGAAGTTACCATCAGCCGACTGTGCGTAGGTATACTCGTCGGTACCCGTCTCCAGGCTGTTCAGATAGTAACCGTTGCCATAGAAATAGCGCAGGTGAGCATAGAGAGAAGTCAGACCGCCCTCAATACCCGCTTTCGTGGTGAAGAATGTCGGGTCGAACTGGCTACGAGGCTGCTCGTCGAGCACGTCACTGCAGGAAGTCAAAGTAGTGGAAAGGCCACAGCAGACAAGACCCGCAGCAAGGATATATTTGATACTTTTAGTTTTCATATCTCTTGTTTCTTAAATGATTCTTTAGAATGTAACGTTAATACCGAACAAGAAGTTGCGGGTAGAAGGCGTGTTGTAACCCACGATGGGCATTCTGTGCTTGCCTGTGTATCCGTCGATGCCAACAGCGGTGTTCTGAGTGGCGTAAGAGTTGGTCTCTGGGTCGAGTCCACTCTCGTTGTTGAACGGCGAGAAGAGCACGAATGGATTCTGAATCGTAGCATAGAGACGCAGGCGGCTGATGCCCAGGTCTTTCACAGCCTTCAGGTTACCGAAGTTGTAACCGAGTGTGATGGCACGCACCTTCAGGTAGCCGGCATCGAAGTAACCGAGAGTAGAACCATATTTGGGGTTGTCACCGCTCTGGATGCCACCGGGTTTCGGATACTTGGCACCTGTGTTTTCCTCTGTCCAGTAATCGACGTCGAGTTGTCCACGACGGCCAGTCAGCAAGTTGAGGTAGCCGTTGGAGGAGTGGATGGCAGAAATCAGTTTACCACCAATCTGGAAGGCACCAATCACAGTAAGGTCGAAGTTCTTGTAACCCACGGTTGTATTGAAACCACCAATGAGGTCGGGCTCCATGCTCATGATCTGACGGTCTTCGGCACCAATCTGGCGGGTAGGCAGACCATTTGCATCATAGTCGCCAGTATATTTCACCTTAATCATACCAATATTGCCACCTGGCTCCAGAATATTCATGGCAGCCTCTTCACCGGCCTGCCACAGACCCACATACTCATAGTCGTAAATCACGTCGATGGGATGACCGGGGAACCAACGGTTGCCCTCATCAGGAGCAGGCTTGCCGTTCTCATCGAGGGCACCTGTGAGTTTGGTCAGTTTGTTGCGGTTGGCATAGAGGTTGATACCAGCCTCCCAGTTCCAGCCGTTCTTGTTGTCGATGATGATACCGTTGAGGGTGAACTCGAATCCCTTGTTCTCGGTATTACCGATATTACCCGTATAACTGCTTACACCAGAGGTTGAAGGCAGCGAAACGTCGAGCAGGATGTCGTTGGTCTTCTGAATGTAGTACTCGAGAGATCCATTCAGTCTGCCTTTGAACAATGAGAAGTCAATACCAAAGTTCCAAGTCTTGGAGAACTCCCAGCCCAGTTCGGGGTTAGGCAGTGCATTCACATAGTAACCGGCATTGTAGGTGCTGCCGAAGTTATAGTTGCGCACGGCGAGTCCACCGAGTGTGGAATACGGGCTGATACTCTGGTTGGAGGTCTCACCGTAGCCGATACGGAGTTTGAGGTTATCGACCCAAGTGATGGGCTCCATGAAACTCTCGCGCGAGATGTTCCAACCAGCGCTCACTGCGGGATAGGTATGCCACTGATGACCCTTGGCCAGACGTGAGGAAGCATCCGAACGGAGGGCTGCAGAAATCATATACTTATTATCATAGGAGTACATCACACGGCCCATCCATGAAATCAGACCGCTCTTCCAGTAGTTGTAACCTGTGAGGTTGGCCTGGCCTGTAGCCTTGTCGAGTGCATAGTACTGGAAATAGTCTGCCGGGATACCCTGTGCGCTGGCACCTGTTGACTCGTAGGTGGTCTGCTCGGCGGAGTACATACCGACAATATTCAGGTTGTGCTTCTCAGCGAAGACGCGGTCGTAGGTCACGAGGTTCTCCACAGCCCAGTTGTAGGTCTGGTTCTCGGAGATGCTGCCGCCGTTGATGGCATTCTGGTCCTTGTTGTTCACACCTGTACCAGTGAAGTTGCCGCCCTTTGATGAGCGGAAGTTCAAACCGATGTTGATGCGGTAACTCAGTCCTTCTACCCACGGGCACTTCAACTCACCGAAGATGGTGTTGTAGGAACCGATACCCTTGTTCTCATTCAGCCACACATTCTTGTCGCGCTCAACGGTTTCCTTGGTGACAACGCTCTGGTCGTCGGCAGGAAGAGAGACATAACGCTTCAGGTTGCCATTCTCGTCGTAGGGACTGGCCAGAGGGCTCTTGCTCAGCACACCATACATATCATTGACACCCTGATTCTTGCGGTAACTGTTGTTGGTGCTCAGACCGAAGCGGAACCACTTGCCCACCATCTGGTCGAAGTTACCGCGGATGGAGATACGGTCGTAAGCCTCAGTAGGAACAACAGACTCATCATGATAGTAGCCAGCGCCGAAACTGTAACTACCGCCATTGGTACCGCCCGACACACCCACGTCGTGGTTGTGGCTCACACCAGTCTGGTAGTAGAGGTCCTGCCAGTCGGTATTGGTGTCGTCGCTCTCATCGAGGGAGTTCTGGTAGAGACCAGCATACTTGCGGAACTTGGAGAATGTAGGTCCGTCCATCATAGGATACTTGTGGAAGACCTTCTTGAAACTGACATATCCGTTGTAGGTCACCTTGGCGGGTGCACCCTGATAGCCCTTGGCTGTTGTGATGATGATCACACCGTTGGCACCACGGGAACCGTAGATGGCAGTGGCGGAAGCATCCTTCAAGATATCCATCGACTTGATGTCGGTGGGGTTGATATCCGAAAGTTGTCCCATGAAGGGGATACCATCGAGCACTATCAGCGGGTCGTTGCTGGCACTCAGTGAGCGCTGGCCACGGATGCGGATCTGCATTTCCTCGCCTGGTTTGGAGGAGGTCTGTGTCATGAGCACACCTGCCACACGTCCCTGGAGGGCCTGAGCAGCATTGGTGGCAGCAATCTGGTTGAGTTTCTCGCCATTGACATTGGCCACAGAACCTGTCACTGCCTCGCGGCGCTGTGTACCGTAACCGATGACCACCACTTCGTTGAGGTTGCCTCCCTCAGCATCGAGTGTGATGTTGAAGTTAGACTGGCTGCCCACCTTGATTTCCTGTGAGATGTATCCCACATACGACACGACGATAGTCGCACCGGGATTCACATCGAGGGAGAAGTTACCGTCGATGTCGGTCACCGTACCATTGCTGGTACCTTTTTCCAACACCGTGGCACCGATGAGAGGTCCTTCGGAATCGACAATCTTTCCCGACACTCTCTTCGACTGCTGCACCTCTGTAGTGGCCAACGACTCATTCGATGTCGCAGCCACCAGTGGCGTAGCGATGAGCCCAAACAATGAGCACAATCCCACCACTGAGATAGTTTTTCTTGAGATTACATACATAAGTTTTGATTTTTGATAATAGTTAAATAAAATTAGGTAAATTCTAAGGCAATTTTTGATTTTGTTCGCTGCAAAGATAATTGAAAAAAGATGAGCAACGTTCAACTATTGTTCCAACACTATTTGAAAACGTTTCATGCCATAAAAAGAGTGTTTTTTATCGAAAATACGGCATGAAACGACTGTAAGGGCTATGGAAGAAAAGGGGGTGGAAACTAAGGGTTCAATCCTTTCTCCGCATATTCGGTGGGCGTCATCCCGAAGTGTTTCTTGAAAGCGGTAGAGAAATAGGTCTGGTTGTTGAAGCCCACGGCGAAGGCGGCCTGGGCGATATTGATCTTTCCCTCGCTGATGAGGCGTGCCGCCTGTTTCAGTCGCAGGTTGCGGATGAACTCACCCGTCGACACGCCCGTGATCTCCTTCATCTTGCGGTGGAGTTGGGTGCGGCTGAGCCCCACCTCGCTCGCCAACTTGTCGACACCGAAGTCGGGGTCCTGGATATTCTCGTTGATGGTGCGCATCACACGGTCCATCAACGCGTCGTTGTTGCCCTTCACCTCTACGTTCTCCATCTTGTCGGCCTGGGTCAACGCCCCCGAGAACTTACCCCTGAGACGGCGCACGTTCTCCACGAGATTGTCGATGAGCACGTGGAGTTCCTCCATGTCGAAGGGTTTGGAGAGATAGGCATCGGCTCCTTTCTTCAGTCCCTCAAGGCGGTCGCTCACCTCGGTCTTCGACGTGAGCACGACGACGGGGATGTCGCTGATGTTGGCATTGCCCTTGATCTCGCGGAGCAAACTGATGCCGTCCATCACAGGCATCACCACGTCGGTCACCACCAGGTCGTAGGGTTCGCCGGTGAGCAGCATCTTCAGGGCATCCTTGCCGTTGGCAGCGGTATCGACCCTATACCAGTCGGACAACTCTTCTTTCACATAACGGGTCACCTCCATGTCATCGTCGACGATGAGCAGGTGGTAATTGCGCGAGGCTTGCCGCTTGGCAGCCTTCCTGGGCACAGGCTCTTCCTTCTCCATCTGTTCGGGACGCAGGTGCTTGTTGCCCAAGGGAATAGAGACTTCCAAGCAGGCACCTTGAAGGCCGTCGGTGCGGTTGTAGGCCTTGATTTTTCCCCCGTGCAGGAGTACGATAGAGCGGCTGAGATTCAGTCCGATGCCCGTGCCGTCGAGATGGCTCAGGCTGGTGTTGCGGCCCTGATAGAAACGCTCGAAGAGTTTGTCGGTATTCTCGCTGCCGAAGCCGATACCGGTGTCGGCCACAAGAAGGTTGGCGTTGTTGCCATCAGAAGAGAGCGTCACCGTAATCTGTCCGCCATCCTGTGAATACTTGAAGGCATTGGAGAGCAGGTTGCTCACCACCTTGTCGAACTGCTTGCGGTCTATCCATGCCATCAACTTGCTGTCGGCATGCTCGAAATTGAAATTGATGTTGCGCTGGCGGGCATTATACTGGTAGAGCGAACAGATGCCGGCAATGAACCCCACGAGGTCGGTAGGCGAACAATGGAGCCGCATCTGGTTCTTGTCGATTTTACGCTCGTCGAGAATCTGGTTCACCAGCAGCAGCAGCCGCTGAGCGTTGCGGTCGATGGTGTTGATGTCGTCGAGGCTCTGCGGGTCGGCAACACGCTGCTTGAGTTTGTTGAGCGGTCCGAGGATGAGCGTGAGCGGCGAGCGGATGTCGTGGGTGGCATTGATGAGGAAGCGCATCTTCTGCTCTTCAAGACGTGCACGCTGCCGACGGTTGACATAATAAAGGGCGAAGACGAGGAGTGCCGCTGCCAGCAGCGCATAAGCGAGATAAGCCCACAGGGTGGCATACCATGGGGCACGCACCACTACAGTGATGGGACCCGTGGTGCCCACCTGCACACCATTGCTCATCGCCCTTATCTCTACCTCGTAACGTCCCGGTTTCATGCGGTTGAAGGTAACGCTGTTGACACCATCCTCCAAGGTTACCCACTCACCATTGTTGAGCCGGTAGCAGAAACTGGGGTTATCGGCAATGCTGAAATGGAGCATGGAGAACTCCATGGTGAACGTGCGCTGGTCGTAGGGCACCACGAAGCGCTCTGTCAGCGTGCCCACCGGTTTGCCGTCGATGATGAAATTGGTGAGATACACCTTACCATCCTTGTTTTCCTTGCTGCTCGTCACATCCGAGGGATAGTATGCCACGATACCTTCATTGCCACCGAGGAAGATACGGCCGTCGGCATCCATGATGGCAGCCCTCGCATTGAACTCACGCATCTCCAGACCATTTCCAGAGGCATGGCCCACAAACTGCTTGTGCATGGCATCGTACTGCCAGATGCCGTTGGCAGAACTCATCCAGAAGTTGCCGTCGCTGGAAAAAATGATGGCATTGATTGACTTATTCGCCATCATCTCGGAATGGGGGAAGGCCGCCAGTTGGTTTTTCTCGCGGTCGTAACTGTAGAGTCCCTGGTCGGTGCCCACGAGCATCGTGCCGTCGGGCATCTCGCAGAAAGAAAACACCTTGGCATTCTCCAACTGAGTGTTCCACCCGAAGATACGGAAGTTGAAGTCGGCAGGATTCATCACACAGAAGCCGCGGGTGGTGCCTATCCACAGCAATCCACTGTGGTCGACAAACAACGAGATAATCCAGTCGTTACAGAGATGGCCTTTCTTGGGGTCGTCGTGTGCCATGTCCAGGTGTTTGGCCTGTCGGGTAGCCGTGTTGTAGACGCACAAGCCCTTGCCGAAGTCGCAGATAAAGAAATTGCCTTCCCCGTCGTCGGTGATGCTGTTGATGCCCCAGCCATCTACGGTGAGTTGGGGAGTGCTTGCCCCAGTGAGGGGGTTGTAACTGTAAAGCGTGTTCTCGCTTCCCACCCAGTAGTTGCCACGCTTGTCGCGGTAGATGGTATTGGCTCCAGGAGGTGAAGCCGGCGCGGGGGTGATATGGCCGTCGGCATCGAAATGGTAGATGCCGCTCTTCTGCACGGTACACCACACGCCACCATTGTTGTCGGCAGCCAGTGACGACACGCCACTTCCCAGAATGATGTTCTGGGCGGCAAAGGTCCATGTATGAAAGGCCTCCATGTCCTGATTGAACTCCATCAGGCCCTTCTTATAGCAACTCACCCAAAGGTTATGGTCCTTGTCTTCCATGATGTAGTTGACATTGGCCGACGAGAGACCATAGCGCCCGCCATTATCCACCTGTCGCAAGGTATTGCTGCCCTTGTCGATGCAGAACAGCCCCTTGCCCGAGGTGCCCAGGTAGAGATTGCCGTCGTGGGTCTGATTCGCCCACCTGATGGAAACCTTACTGTCGAGGGCTTTCATGTCGTAACCCGCATCCACGAACTCGCCAGTGGCATAGTCGTATCTCAGGATGCCATACATGCAGACGGCGAGCAAGACACCCTTGTCGGTCTTCAGGAATCTCACCACCGGACCGTATGGCGACTTTACATCCTTGATAGAGGTGGGATGCAGTTTGCTCATCTTCATGCGGGTGATGGTAGAGGTCTGATGCCCCACCCACAGCGTGTGGTTGTCGTCGTTCCAAATCACGGAGATATGCCCATGCGGGTTGCTCTGCCACAACTGCGGCTCACGGGTCACCATATCGCCCCCCGCCTTGATGACATAGATGCCGAAGCCTGCCGTGCCGATGATGATATTGCCATGCTCATCTTCATCCAGGCAGAGAACGCGAGTAATCAACTTGTTGGGAAAGGGATAGCGCACGAAACAGTTTCGTTGGTCGTCATAGCGGCACAATCCCTGCATGCAGCCCACCCACAGGCGGTGCTTGCTGTCCTCAAGAAGACAAGCCACATCGTTGTTGATAAGTGTAGTGGTGTCGTTCTTGTCGAAGAAATACTGTGTGAAACGATAACCGTCGAAGCGGTTGAGGCCATATTGGGTGGCCACCCAAATATAGCCGCGATGGTCTTGCAGGATGTACCCGATAGACGTGCTCGACAACTTGTCGGACGTGAACAGCCTACTGCTCATCGCCTGTGCTCCCAACAGGAAGGACAGCGCCAAGCAGAGTATGAAATAACGATTCAAAAGGTTTGATTTCATTTCACATCGCGTTTCGTCGAACAGATTTTAAGTATGGTGCAAAGATAACATTTTTCTCCACAGTATTTGATATTATTGCACAAAAACTCTGCTTATGAAACGAAATCGAATGTCAAAGGAACATGGAACAGATTGATGACATCGACTTTTTCGGTGATGGAAAGTGAAAAGAAAGGAAAAATTCGTAACTTCGCCACAAAAAAAGAATGATATCCTTCGAAAGCGACTACAACAACGGTGCCCACCCCGACGTGCTGCGCCATCTGGTGGAAACCAACGACGAACAGACCCTCACCTATGGCTTCGACCGCTTCAGCGACAGTGCCAGGAAGAAGATAGCGGCAGAATGTGGAGTCAGCGACGCCGACGTGCACTTGCTCACGGGCGGCACACAAACCAACGCCACCGTCATCGATGCC
Source organism: uncultured Prevotellaceae bacterium (assembly GCA_900315455.1). Lineage (GTDB taxonomy): Bacteria > Bacteroidota > Bacteroidia > Bacteroidales > Bacteroidaceae > Prevotella. The sequence goes on from OMZE01000017.1 coordinate 128,830, forward strand.
ATGCTGCGCTCGTATGAAGCAGTGATTTGTCCCAACACCGGACACATCAATGTGCACGAGGCAGGAGCCATCGAGGCCAGCGGGCACAAGGTCATCGGACTGCCGCACCAAGGTGGGAAACTCGAGGCTCAGACGCTCGACCACTTCATGAATGTGTTTGAAAACGACGAGAGCCGCGACCATGTGGCACAACCCGGAATGGTATACATCAGCCACCCCACGGAAATGGGCACGCTTTACGCTGCCGACGAACTCGCAGCATTATATGAGACCTGCCACAAACACCATCTGCAACTGTTTGTAGACGGGGCACGTCTGGGCTATGCCCTGGCAGCCAAGGGCAGCACCATCACCCTACCCTTCCTCTCCCAGCACACCGATGCCTTCTATATCGGAGGCACCAAAGTGGGGGCGCTCTGCGGCGAGGCCGTGGTGTTCACCCATGGCAACACCCCCCGCTGCTTCTTCACCATCATCAAGCGCCATGGCGCATTGCTCGCCAAAGGCCGCCTCACCGGCGTGCAGTTCGACGCCCTCTTCACCGACCGGCTCTACCACCGTATCTCTCGTCATGCCATCGACATGGCAGAGCGGCTGAAAAAGATATTGGTGGGGGCGCGACTGCAGATGTTCGTCGACTCCCCCACCAACCAGCAGTTTGTGGTGTTGCCCAATGCACTGATGCACCGGCTGGAACAACAAGTTCTATTCATCCATTGGGAACCCTTCGATGATGACCACACTGTATGCCGTTTCGTAACCAGTTGGGCAACCACCGCCGAAGAGTTGGATACACTACAGGAAATCCTCAGCGAGGTTAATCCTTGAGCACGCCGAGTTCGCGGCCTACCTTGATAAACGCCTCGATGCAACGGTCGAGTTGCTCACGGTTGTGCCCTGCCGAAATCTGCACGCGGATGCGGGCCTGACCCTTCGGCACCACAGGATAATAGAATCCCGTGACGTAGATACCCTCTTCGAGCATGCGGTTGGCATAGACCTGTGAGAGCGGGGCATCGTAGAGCATCACCGCACAGATGGCACTCTGCGTGGGTTTGATATCAAAGCCTGCTGCCATCATCTTGCCGCGGAAATACTCCACATTCTCTACCAAGCGGTCGTGAATTTCATTGCTTTCCTTCAACATCTTGAACACCTCGAGGCTCGCGCCGATGATACAGGGTGCCAGGGAGTTGGAGAACAGGTAGGGACGGCTGCGCTGACGCAGCATCTCGATAATCTCCTTCCTACCGGTGGTAAACCCGCCGAGGGCACCGCCAAACGACTTGCCCAACGTGCCGGTATAGATGTCTACACGGCCATAGGTGCCGCATAGTTCGCTCACACCATGGCCAGTGGCACCCACCACACCGGCAGAGTGCGACTCGTCGACCATCACCAAGGCATCGTATTTCTCTGCCAGGTCGCAGATTTTGTCCATCGGCGCCACATTGCCGTCCATGGAGAACACGCCGTCGGTGACGATGATGCGGAACCGCTGAGCCTGTGCCTCCTGGAGGCAACGCTCCAAGTCAATCATGTCGGCATTGGCATAACGATAGCGCTTGGCCTTGCACAGACGCACGCCATCAATAATCGAAGCATGGTTGAGGGCATCGGAGATGATGGCATCCTCTTCGGTGAACAGCGGCTCAAACACACCACCATTGGCATCGAAGCAAGCAGCATAGAGGATGGTGTCTTCGGTCTTGAAATACTCGGAGATGGCGGCCTCGAGTTGTTTGTGGATGTCCTGCGTGCCGCAGATGAAACGCACCGACGACATGCCGAAGCCACGCTCGCCCATCATCCGCGAAGCCCCTTCGATGAGACGGGGATGGTCGGACAAACCAAGGTAGTTGTTAGCGCAGAAGTTGAGCACTTCCTTGCCTTTCACACTGATAGCGGCTTTCTGCGGGCTCTCTATGATACGTTCTTCCTTGTAAAGCCCGGCTTCACGAATCTCAGCAATCTCTCGTCTGAGATGTTCTTGCATTTTTCCAAACATAACATTAGATTTAGATGTAACTATTGAAGTATTTTTCTGAAAGACAAAGGTAGTGCAAAACGAGCGTAAAGCAAAGAAAAAAGGGAAGTTTTTTATCAGATTCACATGAGTTTTTTATCATATCCACATGAAAATCACCCTATTACGAGGGAAAATGACGCAATTATTTGGAAAGTAAGGAAAAAAACTGTATTTTTGCAGAACAAACGACAAAATGCGGGATTCGTATGGATGAACGCACCATCTACTTAGAAAACAATCATTAAACATCTTTATTAATCCGAAGAACCAACTATTAACTTATGAAAAAGATTCTTACCTTGCTTGCCATGGCCGTATTGGCCATCAGCGCAACCGCACAAGACCAAGAGAAAGTTTTGTTCGACCCCGAGGGTACCTATGGCAATGGCGCTACCCTGACCTCTGAAAACACCACATTGGTGCTGGGCAACAACCATCCCACCAAAAACTACGACAAGAAACTCCAAACCGGCAAGGCATATTGCTATGACCTGTTCGGCCAGACCGTGCTGATTGAGAACACTGAAACTGAAGAGATGGAGGAGAAGACACGCATCGTTATCGTGACAGGACAAAACAACCCCATGGACGGTGCAGAGTTTGACGACAGCGGAAAATCCACAGGATCTTCTTATAATCCGGAAACCAAGAACCTGCCCCAATCAGGAACCTATTACACGATTACTCCGAAGAAAGCCGGACACATCACCGCCTATATCGTACTCAATGCCGATAAGAAATTCTACGTGACCAAGTCAGACGGCACGGCCCTTGCCGTGAGCGACCTGACCCTCAAGGCCGATGGCGAAGAGGCATCTGAAGTCACCCTTAGCGATAATTACACCACTTCGGTAAAGGTAAACGGCACAGTGGAGTTCGACGTTGAGGCCAACGAGACCTATTATGTATTCTGCAATGGCTCGAAACTGAGTTTGGGTGGCTATGTTTTCACTCCAAAGGGTGGCGGCAGCGAACCTTCAGGCATCTTCGGTGACCTGAACAACGACGGATACGTGAACATCAGCGACGTGTCTTTCCTCATCAACATCATCCTCGGAAAAGGAAACTAACAAACACCTTATTTTATAATAATGGGCATGGCGCGAGTCGTGCCCATTTTTTTGCCAGAATAATTGAATCTTATTCCCAATGAGAAGACTGCAGGAAAAAATATTCAATTTTTATCCACGAAAAGTGGGATAATTGAAAAAAAAGTGTTTAATTTGCGGCACGAAACTCACTTAACTCATATATATGAAAAACATATTGATTATCGGTTCTACCGGCCAGATAGGGTCGGAACTGACAATGGAGTTGCGCCGACGCTATGGCAACGACCATGTGGTGGCTGGCTATATCACCGGAGCAGAACCTAAGGGCGAACTACGTGAGACTGGTCCCATGGCACTTGCCGACGTCACCAATGGTGAACAGATAGCAGAGGTGGTGAAGAAATACGACATCGATGCCATCTACAATCTCGCGGCACTGCTCTCCGTCGTGGCAGAGAGCAAGCCCCTACTGGCATGGCGTATCGGCATCGACGGACTGTGGAACATACTTGAGGTGGCCCGCGAGAATCACTGTTCGGTGTTCACCCCCAGCAGCATCGGGTCGTTCGGCTTGAGCACGCCACACGTGCGCACCCCACAAGACACCATCCAGCGCCCCCGCACCATCTACGGTGTGTCGAAAGTCACCACCGAACTGCTCAGCGACTACTATTTCTATAAATACGGTGTCGACACCCGTTCGGTGCGTTTCCCCGGCATCATCTCCTACATCACTCCTCCCGGAGGAGGCACCACCGACTATGCCGTCGACATCTTCTACTCTGCCGTGAGGGGAGAGAAATTCATCTGTCCGCTGCGCAAGGGCACATTGCTCGACATGATGTATATGCCCGACGCGCTGAAAGCCGCCATCACCCTGATGGAAGCCAACCCCGACCGTCTGGTGCACCACAACGGCTTCAACGTGGCATCGATGAGTTTCGCCCCAGAGACCATCTATGCGGAAATCAAGAAGCACCGTCCGGAGTTCGAGATGGATTACGATGTTGACCCGCTGAAGCAGAGCATCGCCGAGAGTTGGCCCGACAGGATGAACGACATCTGCGCCCGCCGCGAATGGGGATGGGCACCCAACTACGATATCCGCTCGATGACTGCCGACATGCTCGAAAAACTGACGGAAAGACTGAAGCTGGGCTCGACCGACTGAAAAATGGCCATTGAAGACCAGCCTTCGACCGAATGCAGGCTGCGCCTTCTAAATATATAAAACACAGAGACACAGAGGATAATAAAACGACTCTGTGTCTCTGTGTTGTTAGTTTATTTCATAAACGAGCGGCTTACCAACCCGTTGTAGGTATGCACGTCGAGGTGAACGACATCGCCTTTGCGCAAATGCGATATGGGGATGCTGGCATACACACAACTCGAATAATATTCGGGCACGCCAGCCTGGTCATGATACAGCACAAGATGCAACTCCCTGCTGCCATCGTCATGAACAACGGTGGTGTCGCAGTTGACACCCAGCAACTGGTGCTTTGCCACCACGCTGTCACCCTCCACGCCCGTCTTCACATACAGGCCGAGATTCAGGTAGCGCCCATTGGCACTCATCCACGCACTCTCCATCGTCAAGGGGTCGACGCACACCTTCTCACGCTTCTTTTGCGGAATCGGCAGCACCAGCACCTGCGACATGGAGACGAAGCGCGTATATGGAGCCGCCTCGCCATCGCGGGCACTATAGAGCAAGGCACGATACACGGAGTCGGGCGTAGTGGTCCACTCGCAGGAGGCACCGCCACGGAACACCAGCGAGTCGCCCTCGTCGGTAATGGCATAATTCACCCTTTTCGCCTCGCCACTCCTTGCCTCCACGAAGTCGGCGCGCAAGAAGGAATTATCTCCGTTGCCCGATTCGTAGTCTTCGGTGGTGCATGCTGCGGAGAACAGGAGCACGCTCCCCAGAGCCAGTAGCGAAAAGAGGTGTCGTTTCATTGTGCTGCGATGAAATTACGTGCCGGCATAGCATACATGGTAAGCATCCGCTCACGCAGGAAAGGAAGGTCGGGATGGGGAAGGTCGATTTTCGCCAACTGGTGTTCGATGTACCCCGCAAACGAAATTTTGTCGGCCTCAGTGTATTGGTCGTTGTGCGCATCGGTCTGCTCCAGCATGTCGAGCGCCACGTAGTTGACGGGATAGAGCCGGTAATGGCGGTGAATCTCCGTATCGATATGGGCGGCCACCAGGTCGAAGAACTCGCCCTTGCCGATGGCGGGGTCGAGCGACATCAGGTAGTCGTCGACACACGGCGCACAATGGTAGTGGATACGTCCCTTATACCCCACTATACCCGTGCGCATGCTCACCACATCGTCTTGTGCCGACTTGCGGAAGGCAGCATCGTCGCGTTTCTGCTGAAACTCCTTGGCTTTGAGGAAATCGCAGGGGTCGTATTCATAGGAGATGGCCAGGGGCACGATATGCAGGTCGACGAGTCGGTCGCGTACGCTCCCCTCCCCTCCCATCGCCATCATTTTAAGGATGGCGGGCTGGGTGCGGTCGTTGGAGTCCTTCGCACGTCCTTCACGCTGTGCTATCCACAGGTTCTCGTTCTTCTGACCAATTGCAAAGTGCATGTAGTCTGCCAGCCGTCGGCTGGCAAGGAGCATCTGCCGTGGTGGCAGGCTGCGCTCCACGATGAATGACTTGTTCACCCTCACCAAGTCGCGCACCCACGGCAACGAGAGCAGGTTGTCGCCGATGGCAATCTCACAGGTGGTGTCGAACCCTGCATCTATGAGCAACTTGTCGAGCAAAGCCGAGTCGAGCACGATATCGCGGTGGTTGCTCACGAAAGTGTAGCGGCGTCTGTTGTCGATAGCGTGGCAATCGATGTCACAGCCTTTCGAGGCCTTGTCGAGCAAGTCGACAAGGAAACCATAGCAGAAGGCTTTCTGAAACTCGAGGCTGCTCTTGCACTGCCTCATCTTCGCTCCCACGGCCTCCAAAGGCACATTGGGATAGAGGTATGCAAGCACCGATTGGAACTGTTTATCTGCCAGCAAGCGTTCGAATGCTTCGGGCAGTTCCTCGGGCTCGTAGGGCCGTATGCTGTCGTATTCACTGGGTATTTTCATGGTGGGGTATATATTAAGGTGTTTTAGAACTGGTTTTCCACTATATCGGTGAGCACGTCCTTGATGTCGAGACCGGCGGCTTTCACTTGCTGAGGAATGAAACTGGTAGGTGTCATGCCCGGCGTGGTGTTGATTTCGAGCATATTGATCTTGTCGCCACCATCCTTGTTCTTGGTGATGATATAGTCGATGCGGATGATGCCGTTGCAGTGGAGAATGTCGTAGATGGCACTGGTAATCTCCTTGGCACGACGCGCCGTCTCCTCGGGGATACGGGCAGGCGTGATTTCCTCCACTTGGCCATTGTACTTGGCATCGTAGTCGAAGAACTCGTTGTGTGTCACGACCTCGGTGACGGGAAACACCACCGACTTCTCACGGGTCTTGTAGCACCCCACGGTAATCTCCACTCCGTCGAGGAACGCCTCCACCATCACCTCGTCGCTCTCCATCATCGCCTTGCGGAGAGCAGGAGCCATTTGGTCGATGTTCTTCACCTTCGACACGCCGAAACTGCTGCCGTCGTTGGCAGGTTTCACGAAACACGGCATGCCCACGCGAGAGAGGATATCCTCATCGCTCACCAGATGCTCGTAGCCCCGGCGGATGAGCAGGCTCTCTGCCACGCTCACGCCATAACCCCTGAGATACTGGTTGAGCACGAACTTATCGAAAGTCATGGCCTCTACGAGCACGCCACTGGTGCTGTAGGGGATATGAACGAGTTCGAAATAGCCCTGCAGGATGCCGTTCTCACCCGGTGTGCCATGGATGGTGATATAGGCATAATCGAAGAGCACGGCCTTGCCGTTCTCCACAAACGAGAAGTCGTTGCGGTCGATTTTCGCAGTGGTGCCGTCGCTCAGTTCCACGTGCCAGTCCTGTCCCTTGATGTCGACGATGTAGACGTTGTAGCGTTCCTTGTCGAAGAAAGAGTACAGTCCCTGGGCAGAACGCAGTGAGACATCGTGCTCCGACGAGTCGCCACCACATACGATGGCTATGTTTCTCTTAAGATTTTTCATTCTGTTGTATCGTAAGTTTGTTTGTTTTCATTTCCTTTCATATAGACCCGCCATTTCGCGATGAGCGAGGCCAGGTCGTCGGGCATGGGCGACGAGAAATCCATCTGCTCGCCTGTGCGGGGGTGCCTGAAGCCAAGGGTCCTAGCATGCAACGCCTGGCGCGGACACAGTTTGAAGCAATTGTGTATGAACGCCTTGTAGGTGCTGCTGCGCTCACCCCTGAGTATTTCGGTGCCTCCATAGCGCTCATCGGCAAACAACGGATGGCCTATCGACCTCATGTGGGCTCTGATCTGATGGGTGCGCCCTGTCTCGAGCACGCACTCCACAAGAGTGACATACCCCAGGCGCTCCACCACGCGGTAATGGGTGACGGCAGGCTTGCCCACCTCAGAGTCGGGCGAGGTGACCGTCATGCGCAGCCGGTCTTTCGGGTCGCGCGAGATATTCCCCTCTATACGTCCCGTATCCTCGGTGAGGTTGCCCCATACCAAGGCAATATAACTGCGGTGCGTGGTCTTGTTGAAGAACTGCAGTCCGAGATTGCTCTTCGCCTCGGGGGTCTTGGCTGCCACGAGCAAGCCTGTGGTGTCTTTATCGATGCGATGCACCAGACCCACCTCAGGGTCGTTAGGGTCGTAGAGAGGGTTATCCCTCAGGTGCCAGGCAATGGCATTCACCAGCGTACCGCTGAAGTTGCCGCAACCGGGATGCACCACCATGCCCGCTGGCTTGTTGATGACCATCACGTCGTCGTCCTCGTATACAATGTCAAGGGGGATGTCTTCGGGATGGATAGTGGTGTCGTATTGCGGATGGTCGAGCATCAGCGTGACGACATCGCCCGGCCGCACCTTGTAGTTGCTCTTCACCGCACGGTCGTTCACATGCACGAAACCAGCATCCGCAGCCTTCTGGATACGGTTGCGGCTGGAGTGCTGGAGTTTCTCGAACATGAACTTGTCGATGCGCACGGGCACCTGCCCTCTGTCGACGACGAAGCGATAGTGTTCATACAACTGTTGCTCCTCGTCGTCGTCGAGTTCCTCGATGTGGATGGGTGTCTCAACCATATGGGAAGGATGAAGTGTATTTATTCTGTGGGGGGAGGTGGAGCCGATGGCGTCTCTGGTGCAGAAGGCACTGTGGGTACATTGGTGCTGGCGGCACCTACCGACCAGTCGGGCGCATTGGAAGAGCGCGACTCCGTCTGTCGCCTGTAATGCGGGCGCGACCTCATCTGCTGTTCATCCTCGTCCTTCTCCTCCTCGCCAAAATAGTAGTTGCCGCTGTCGACATAGGTTACCGAGTCGGAGAGGGTACGGCGACCGTCACCCACCTGCAAGATGAGCACATCCTCCACCGACACCTTGTCGCCGGAAGCGAGTTGCTTGCCACCGCACTTGATGCCATACACCCACTCGCGTTCACCAGGGATGAACTCTGTTTCGCCAAGGCGGAATCCCATGGCAGTGAGTTTCGACTGTGCGTCGCGCATCGAAGAGTTGTCGATGACATCGGGCAACTCACGCCTCGGTGTGCTGGGCGAGTTGATTTTCAGGTAGACGATGCGTCCCGGCTTCACGATGTCGCCTGCCGAAGGCGACTGCTCGAGCACGGTGTTGGGAGGCAGGGTCTTCACGTAGTCGGTATCGCTCACCACTACCGTGAGATGCAACTGGTCGAGGAGGTCTTCCGCATCGTTGAAAGTCTTCTTCACCACATTAGGCACCTCCACGGTCTGTCCGTGACGGGTATACAAGTCGAGACCGTATCTCAAGCCCAGGGCGAGAAGAACGACGATGATGACCATCGCCAGGATATTGCCCCAGAAATACAGACTCAGAAACTTCTTGAAAAAATTATTTTCCATTTTCTAACTGTTGACAAAAAGGCTGCCCCATGACCTACTTTACGCGCAAGGCCGCCTGCATCTTTGCAAAGGTACGACAATTGCGCCTAAACTCAAAAAAAAATCCCTTTTTTTTGGTCAAACGCCGTTTTTCAAAGGCATGGCCAATCGACGGGGATAAAAAAACAGGAAAAAGCAAAGCCCCTTCCTGTCCTTCTTCTTCTCCTGGGATCAGCATTTACTTTCCGTGATGCTCATCCGAAACGGTCAACTTCTTGCGGCCCTTGGCACGGCGAGAAGCGAGCACGCGACGACCATTCTTGCTGGCCATTCTCTCACGGAAACCATGCTTGTTGACCCTCCTGCGGTTGTGGGGCTGGAATGTTCTTTTCATTGTCGTAATTATTGTTTGTTTGTTGTTGTTCTTGTTGTCAGAAGGTTACGATTTCACCTTTTGGGCTGCAAAAGTACACATTTCTTTTCAAACAACCAAGAATTATCCGAATTTTAGTGAACAAATCGCTTTATTTTTGCAAAAAAATCGTATCTTTGCACCCAATAACACTCTTGTTAAACTCATTTGTGGGAATAAATAGAACCCACCTATAAAGCGTAACTTCATCAAAAACGACATAAAACAATGATTAAATCACAAGACATCAAAAAAGGAACTTGCATCCGTATGGATGGCAAACTGTATTTCTGCATCGACTTCCTGCACGTGAAACCCGGCAAGGGCAACACCATCATGCGCACCACTCTGAAAGACGTGGTGAGCGGGCGCGTGCTTGAGAAGCGCTTCAACATCGGTGAGGCACTGGAAGACGTGCGCGTGGAGCGTCGCCCCTACCAGTATCTTTATCAGGAAGGTGCCGACTACATCTTCATGAACCAGGAGACCTACGACCAGATTCCCATCGGCAAGGACCTCATCACCGGCGTTGACTTCATGAAGGAGAGCGACGTTGTGGAAGTAGTGAGCGATGCCGACACCAACACCATCCTCTTTGCAGAAATGCCCGTGAAGACCGTGCTCCGCATCACTCACTCTGAGCCGGGCATCAAGGGCGACACCGCCACCAACGCTACCAAGCCCGCCACCCTGGAGACCGGCGTGGAGGTAAGGGTGCCTCTCTTCGTCAACGAGGGCGACCTCATCCAGGTCGACACCCGCGACGGCAGTTACCTGCAGCGTGTGAAGGAATAACCTTACAGCGACATCACCCAGTTTGGATAAATTGGATAAATCATTGAGCCATTAGTGTTGGCGCACGCCCTGTGTGCCATGCCAATGGCTCAATGCGTAACCCCCAACCCAGCACTTGCCCATGAAATACTCTTTCATCATTCCCGTTTACAACCGCCCCGACGAGGTGGACGAGTTGTTGAGCAGCCTCACCACCCAGAAGACGGGCGACTTCGAGGTTATCGTGGTGGAAGATGGGTCGTCGAACCCATGCAAGGAGGTGTGCGACAAATACACCGGCCAACTCAACCTGCATTATTTCAGCAAGAAGAACTCCGGTCCCGGACAGAGCCGCAACTACGGTGCCGAGCGGGCAAAAGGAGAATACCTTATCGTGCTCGACTCCGACGTGGTGTTGCCCGAAGGTTACCTTTCTGCCGTTGAGGCGGAACTGCGCGCCAACCCTTGCGATGCCTTCGGAGGTCCCGACAGCGCGCACCCGTCGTTCACCCCTACACAAAAGGCCATCTCCTACTCTATGACGAGTTTCTTCACCACCGGAGGCATACGTGGAGGAAAGAAGAAACTCGACAAGTTCTACCCAAGGTCATACAACATGGGCATACGCCGCGACGTCTACCTGCGCCTCGGCGGTTTCTCCAAGATGCGTTTCGGCGAGGACATAGATTTCAGCATCCGCATCTTCAAGGGCGGTTACACCTGCCGGCTCTTCCCCACGGCATGGGTGTGGCACAAGCGGCGCACCGACTTCCGCAAATTCTTCAAACAGGTTTACAACAGCGGCATCGCACGCGTGAACCTTTATAAAAAATACCCCGACTCCCTCAAACTGGTGCACCTCCTGCCCACCGTCTTCACCGTGGGCGTATCGGCACTCGTCGTCATCTCGGCGGTGGGACGGGCACTGATGCACTACGACCCCACTCACTTCCACCGATGGTATCTGATGTGCGCCTTGCCATGGTTGCCCATCCTTGCCTTCGCCCTGCTCATCTTCATCGACTCCGCCATACGCAACCGCAGCCTGTCGATAGGACTGAAGAGTATCGGCGCCGCTTTCATCCAACTCTTCGGCTATGGCACAGGATTCATCGCTGCATGGTGGAAGCGTTGCGTGCTGAAAAAGGACGAATTTCATGCCTTCGAGAAGAATTTCTACAAATAACCGCCATCTTCTCCCCTATCATGAAAGGCATTCCGACCCTGATTGACAAAGAACCCGAGACCTGCGAAATATTCACAGTTAAACATCCACGGCATTCTTCTTTTTTCATATAGATAAAAGCCAAGAATCATCGAATTCTATGCCGACCATCCTTTCATTTATCTGATACGTGACCGTTTCGGCAACATCTGCTACATGGGCCAGTATTGTGGGAACTAATCATTCAAGCATCAAGATGAACAACAAACTCAACATCAACCAATGGGCAGAGGAAGACCGTCCTCGCGAAAAATTCATGCAACTGGGCGCTGAAGCACTCAGCAAAGCCGAGTTGCTCGCCATCCTCATCGGGTCGGGCTCTACCAAGGAGAGTGCCGTAGACCTGATGAAACACGTGCTCAAGGATTGTGGCGACAACCTCAACACCCTGGGTAAGAAAAGCCTGCAGGACCTGATGAAATACAACGGCATCGGCGAGGCCAAGGCTGTCACCATCCTCGCTGCCTGTGCCCTGGGCAAGCGCCGCCAGGAAGAAGACGCGATGCACCGTGATAGCATCCACAGGGCAGAAGACATCTACGCCTGCCTGCATCCGAAGATGCAAGACCTCGACGTGGAACAGGCATGGGTACTGCTGCTCAACCAGAACTTCAAACTCATCAAGGCCGAGCGCCTGTCGTCGGGCGGTTTCACCGAGACCGCCGTCGACGTGAGGCAAATCATCAAGTTGGCCGTGCTCAACAACGCCACCGTGGTGGCACTCGCCCACAACCATCCCAGCAACAATCCCACCCCCAGTGCTGACGACGACCGCATCACCCAACGTGTGAAAAAAGCCTGCGAAATCATGCGCCTGCATTTCCTCGACCATGTGGTGGTGGTCGACGGCAACTACTATTCCTATCATGACAGCGGACGCCTGTAACCATCACTGAGATTCTTCAGCCAATTGTGTCTTTTTTATCCATCATACGTAAAAAACTGAGATTTTTTATTTACTTTTGCAGTCAAACCACAAACAGCACTATCATGGACGAGACCACACACACCGACACGACACTGCAGCAGCCCCTTGATGCCTGCGTAGCCTCTTGGCCCCGGCTGGAAGGAGACATCGCCTACAACCATCTCGTAGACTACCACACCTACAACACCTACGGAGCCTACAACCTGTCGGCCGAGGAGTGGGACAACCGCGAGATGATCTACAACTTCAAGAACAACTCCGAACTCACCGACCCCATCTCGCACCAACAAGCGATGGAGAAAGCCATCGGCCTGCTCTTGCCCATGCTCAAGACCACTTTCGGCGAACTGCTAAGCCAACTCACTCTGGTGTGCATCCCGGCATCCACCGCCGAGAAGACCGTGGCACGCTTCAAGGAGTTTGCTCGCCTCGTGACCGGCGACACCGGCATGGACAATGGGTTCACCCATGTGCAAGTGGCTGTCGACGCCGAGTCGAAACACCTCACCGACCAACCACTCTACACCATCGACGAAGAATGGTTTAAAGACCGCGACGTGCTGCTCTTCGACGATATCATGGCCACCGGAGGCAGCATCAAATCGTTTGCCAAACAGATGACAGCGGCAGGGGCGCACGTGGTGGCCGCCGTGGTGCTCGGCAAGACCATCGGCGACAAGTTCGCCCGTGAGAAACAAGATATTTAAGGTGGGTTCTATCAATTCCCACAAAAGACCCTACAATGACACAAGAAGAGAAAACAACCATAGAAGGCCGCATCGTCGACGTGCTCCGCACCGTCTTCGACCCCGAGATTCCCGTCAACATCTACGACCTCGGGCTGATTTACCGCATAGAGTTGCATGACGACGGCACCCTAGACCTCGACATGACCTTCACTGCCCCCTCTTGTCCCGCGGCCGACTACATCTTCGAGGACGTGAGACAGAAGGTGGAGAGCGTGGAAGGCGTGAAGTCCGCCAACGTGCAACTGGTATTTGAACCCATCTGGGACATGAGCATGATGAGCGAGGAATCCCGGCTGGAATTAGGTTACGACTGATGAACAAGAACATTTACTTCCTTTCCGACGCCCACCTGGGGTCGCTGGCCATCGAACACGGTCGCATGCAAGAGCGGCGCATCGTGCGATTCCTCGACAGCATCAAGCACAAGGCTGCCGCCATCTACCTGCTTGGCGACATGTTCGACTTCTGGAACGAGTATCGCTACGTGGTGCCCAAAGGCTTCACGCGATTCCTCGGGAAATTATCCGAACTCACCGACATGGGCGTGGAGGTGCACTTTTTCACCGGCAACCACGACATGTGGACCTATGGCTACCTGGAGGAGGAATGCGGGGTCATCGTGCACTACAAGCCCCTCACCACCGAAATCTACGGCAAGGTGTTCTACCTGGCCCATGGCGACGGTCTGGGCGACCCCGACAACAAGTTCAAGTTGTTGCGCTACCTCTTCCACAACCGCACCTGCCAAAAACTCCTCAACAGCATCCATCCCCGCTGGACGATGGCGGTGGGTCTCAACTGGGCCAAGCACAGCCGCATCAAGCGCGCCGACGGCAAGGAGCCGCCCTATATGGGAGAGGATAAGGAGCATCTGGTGCTCTGGACCAAGGAATACATGAAGCAGCACAATGACATCGACTTCTTCATCTACGGTCACCGTCACATCGAACTCGACCTGATGCTCTCGCGCAAGACGCGCATGATGATTATCGGCGACTGGATATGGCAGTATACCTACGTCGTCTTCGACGGTGAGCACATCTTCCTGGAAGAATACGTGGAAGGCGAGAGCCAACCTTAACCCAACTACTATTTCAACATACCAAAAAAGCGCCTCCCGTCCGGACGGGAGGCGCTGTCGTATCCATGAGGTGAAGATTCTCACCTGGTTTTTTTTGCCAATTGAAATCAGAGCAGGTTCATCGTGTCGGAGGCAATCATCAGTTCCTCGTCGGTGGGGATGACACACACCGTGACCTTCGACCCTTCGGCAGAGATAACGGCTTCCTCGCCCCGGGTCTTGTTGCGCTCAGCATCAAACTGCACGCCAAGGAACTCCAGGCCCTTGCATACCTCTTCGCGCATGCCCATCTGGTTCTCGCCCACACCGGCAGTGAAGACGATGATATCGACACCACCCATGGCAGCGGCATAAGCACCGATGTATTTCTTGATGCGGTAGAAATACATATCAAGCGCCAACTGCGCACGCTCATTGCCCTCTTTGGCAGCATTCTCCACGTCGCGCATGTCGCTGCTCTCGCCAGTGATGCCCAGCACGCCACTCTGCTTGTTGAGCAGGTTCGACATGGCATCGGGGTCGAGGTCGAGTTTCTTCTCCAGATAAGTGATGGCACCTCCGTCGATATCGCCACAACGTGTGCCCATCATCAGTCCCTCAAGAGGAGTGAGGCCCATCGTAGTGTCCACACACTGACCATCTTTCACTGCAGCAATCGAACCACCATTGCCGATATGGCAGGTGATGATGCGCTTGCCTTTGGGATTGACGTCGAGGAATTCGCACACCCGCTGCGACACATAGCGGTGGCTCGTGCCATGGAAGCCATAGCGGCGCACGCCATACTGCTTGTAAAGCCCATAGGGCAATGCGTACATATAGGCCTTCTTCGGCATGGTCTGATGGAAAGCGGTGTCGAACACACCCACCTGAGGCAGGCCAGGCATCAACTCGCTCACGGCACGCACACCTTTCAGGTTGGCAGGATTATGGAGAGGAGCCAGGTCGATGCAACTCTCAAAGGCGTCGAGCACCTCGTCGTTGAGCAGCACGCTCTTGTTGAACTTCTCGCCGCCATGCACCATGCGGTGGCCCACAGCATCTATCTCCTTGAGGTCCTTGATGGCCCCTATCTCTCTGTCGGTAAGCAAGGAGAAGATGAATTTCACGCCCTCGGTATGCTCTGGGATATCATGCATGATGGTCTTCTTCTCGCCATTGGGAAGTTTCACTTTCACGAAAGCACCGTCCATACCCACACGCTCTGCGCCACCCGAGGCCATTACCTCCTTGGTGTCCATGTCGTAGAGTGCATACTTGATAGAAGACGAGCCACAGTTTAATACTAATATTTTCATTGTCTGCTTTTGTTGATTGTTGTTGTTGAGGAATAGATTACTTGGCATCCATGGCCTGGCATGCGGTGATGGCTACCATCTTGTAGATATCGTCGACAGAGCAGCCGCGACTCAGGTCGTTCACCGGACGGGCGATACCCTGGAGGATGGGGCCGAGGGCCTCGGCATCACCCAGGCGCTGCACCATCTTGTAACCGATGTTGCCCACCTCGAGGTTGGGGAACACCAGCACATTGGCCTTGCCGGCAATCTCACTGCCTGGAGCCTTCTTCGCGCCCACCGAAGGCACGAGGGCGGCATCAGCCTGCAGTTCACCGTCAATCTTCAGGTCGGGAGCGAGTTCCTTCGCCAACCTTGTTGCCTCAATCACCTTGTCCACCACCTCATGAGTGGCACTTCCCTTCGTCGAGAAACTCAACATCGCCACGCGGGGATCGTCGAAACCTGCCACGCTCTTTGCCGTCTGTGCCGTGCACACGGCAATCTGCGAGAGTTGGGCTGCATCGGGCATGGGGGTGACTGCCACGTCGCCCACCACGAGGATACCGTTCTCTCCATACTGCGGCTGTTTGGTGATGAGCAGCATGGCTCCACTCACACAGGTGATGCCCGGTGAGCACTTGATGATTTGCAATGCCGGACGAAGGGTGTCGCCTGTAGTGCTCAGCGCGCCCGAGATCTGGCCGTCGGCCCCCTCGGTCTTGATGATCATGCACCCCAGGTAAAGCGGGTTCTTCACCAGTTCGCGGGCTTTCTCTATGGTCATGCCCTTTTTCTTGCGCAACTCCGTGAGCAACTCGGCATACTCCTCGCTGCGGGGATTGTTCTCCGGGTCGATGAGGGTGGCCTTGTCGATATGCTCAAGTCCCCACTCTTTGGCCAGTGTGTGGATTTCATCGGGGTTGCCGATAAGGATAAGGTCGGCAATGTCTTCGGCAAGCACTCTGTCGGCTGCCCTCAATGTGCGCTCCTCCGTTGCTTCGGGAAGCACGATGCGCTGCTTGTTGCTCTTGGCGCGGTTGATGATTTGCTGTACTAAACTCATAGTTGTTTTCTGAATTATTGTGTTTTTAATAGAATTGACGCTAACGTCGTGAAACATTCCACTTCACCCCGCAAAGGTAATGAAAAAAAACGGCATCATGGCACGCAGGCCAATGATTTATGATTTTTTTGGTTTTCCTTGTCCTGCCTAATCCTGCCGCAATTCCTTCACCAAGAAACTCTCCAGGTCCTCGAAAGAGAGGCGCACGTTGATCTTGCCGTTCACCGCCACGCTCACACGTCCCGTCTCTTCGGAAACGATGATGGCCAGTGCATCGGTCTCCTCGGTGATACCTATGCCTGCACGGTGGCGCAGTCCAAGTTCCTTGGGGATATCGAGGCTATGGCTCACGGGCAGCACGCAGCCAGCCGCAAGGATGCGCTTCTTCGAGATAATCATGGCACCGTCGTGCAGCGGCGAGCCCTTGTAGAAGATGTTCTCGATGAGCCGCTGGTTGATATTGGCATCCACCATCTCTCCCCGCTCCTGCATGAACTCGTCGAGGGGGATGTTGCGCTCCACCACGATGAGCGCGCCCACCTTGTCCTTGGCCATGCTCATACATGCGCCCACCATGGGCATGATATACTTCATGTCGACGGGAGCCTTGCGGCGCCCCATGATGAACCTCAGCAGAGGCGACATGCGCTGTTGTGCGCCAAGGTTATAGAAGAACTGGCGTATCTCTTTCTGGAACAGCACGATCAAGCCAATCACACCCACACTCACCAACTTGTCGAGGATACTGCCGAGCAACTTCATCTCGAGCACCACGCTCACCACCAGCCATAGGAGGATGAAGATAAGAATGCCGATGAACACATTCATCGAGCGCGACTCTTTCATCAGCCTGTAACTGTAGTAGAGCAATATTGCGACAAGGAAAATGTCGATGAAATCTAAAAACTTAAAATCCAGAAGCATAGGCCTTTACTTTTCTTTTTCATACTTAAGCACCTCTTCCACCACCCGGCATGCCTGCACCGCGGCAGCCACATCGTGCACACGCAGCAGCGATGCCCCCTTCATCAGCGCCACGGCATGCATGGCAGTGGTGGCATGAAGGGTTTCTTCGGGCGTGCTACCAAGCAGGCGCCACAACATCGACTTACGCGACACCCCCACCAGCAAGGGCAAATCGAGCGCGAGCAGACGGTCGAGTTGACCCATCAGGCGGTAGTTCTGCGCCATGTCTTTCCCAAAACCGAATCCCGGGTCGACAATGATGTCGCTGACACCCAGCGACCGCAACAGTGCCACGTCTTCTGACAGGTCGAGCAACATCTCCGGGAGCGATGAGGACACGGAAGTGAGCACATAAGGCACTCTCAGACGAGCCACCATCTCGAACATGGCAGGCATCTCCTCTCGCGATGCCTTCGGCTTGTCGGCACCCACTGCCCTGCCACCCTCCGACACGTCGTTGATGATGGCAGCGCCATACTCCTCGACAGCCATCCGCGCCACGTCGGGGCGGAAAGTGTCGACACTCACCACGGCATCGGGATGACGGTGGCTCACCACGCCAAGGGCCATGCGCAACCGGCGCATCTCCTCGGCTTCGCTCACCTCAGCAGCGCCAGGACGGGTGGAGAAAGCCCCCACGTCGATGATGGCGCCCCCCTCGCCCACTATCTCATCGGCACGCCGCGCCACCTCATCCTCGCCGTGCTGACGGCTGGCGGCATAAAAAGAATCGGGCGTGACATTGAGGATACCCATCACCTGCGGTGAAGCCAGCGAGAGCAGACGCCCACGCACGTTGATGGTGTAAGCAGAGTCGGCAATATTCATAGTAACTGCAAAAATACGAAATAAATCATTAAACACCGAGCAATTTGATGAAGATTTATGCCACGACACGCATTTTATGCCACGGCACCAAAAGCCATGTCGAAAAAAAACACTATTTTTGCACGATTAAATTCCTATACCATGCAAATAGAGAAACTATACGAGATTTTCACGCAGCATCCCACGGTGACTACCGACACACGGCAGTGCACCCCCGGCGCCATGTTCTTCGCGCTGAAAGGAGAGACATTCGACGGCAACAAGTTTGCCACCCAGGCATTGGAGAAGGGGTGTTCCCATGCCATCATCGACGAGGCAGAATACGCTGTCGCCGACGACCCCAGATACATCGTGGTAGACAATGTGCTCACCACCCTGCAGCAGTTGGCACGCCACCACCGCCGCGCCATGGGCACCAAGGTGATCGGTGTGACCGGCACCAACGGCAAGACCACCACGAAAGAACTCATCGCCACCGTGCTCAGCCAAAAATACAACGTGCTCTACACACAGGGCAACTTCAACAACGACATCGGCGTGCCCAAGACACTCCTGCAACTCAACAAGGAGCACGAAATCGCCGTAGTGGAGATGGGCGCCAGCCATCCGGGCGACATCAAGACGCTCGTCGACATCGTGGAGCCCGACTATGGCATCATCACCAACGTGGGCAAGGCCCATCTTCAGGGATTCGGCAGTCTGGAAGGTGTCATCCATACCAAGGGCGAACTCTATGACTTCCTGCGCGGAAAAGAAGGGAGCGTGGTGTTCATCGACAACGGCAACGACCTGCTGAAGGGCATCTCCGGCGGCCTGCGCCTGGTGACCTACGGCACCACTGGCGAGGAGGACCTCTGCGTGGGAGGAGAAGTGCTATCGTGCGCACCAATGCTGCAATTCAGGTGGCGTCATGGTGCTGGAGAATGGCATGAGGTAGCCACGCATCTCATCGGCACCTACAACGTGACCAATATGCTGGCTGCTGCATGTATCGGTCTCTACTTCGGGGTAGAACCCCAGCAGATTGACGAGGCACTCTCGGCATACTGTCCCACCAACAACCGCTCGCAACTCACCATCACCGAGCACAACCGCCTGGTGGTGGACGCCTACAATGCCAACCCCACCAGCATGAATGCCGCACTGTGCAACTTCCGCGACATGGAGGTGTCGCCGAAAATGGCCATCCTTGGAGCGATGCGCGAACTGGGAGAGAGCAGCGAGGAGGAGCACCGCAAAGTCATCAGTTTCTTGTTGGAGAACGGCTTCGGCGAGGTGTGGCTCGTTGGCGAAGAGTTCAACCTTGAGGGTTGTCCTTATCCCTGTTTCCACGATGTGGAGGAGGTGAAGAAAGCCATTGCGGAAAAGCGGCCCGAGGGGTATTACATCCTCATCAAGGGAAGCAACAGCACACGCCTTTTCGAACTTCCCGCACTGTTGTAAAACAGCATTAATACCACTTGCAGAAAGAAAAAATAGGAAAAATTTGTCGATATGGCAAATTTGCACTATCTTTGCACCGCAAAATCGGGATGTAGCGCAGTTGGTAGCGCACTACGTTCGGGACGTAGGGGTCGGGCGTTCGAGTCGCCTCATCCCGACTGAAACGGTTTTTTTATTATATGGCACGTAGGGTTCTGAGCCAAAGGCCGCATCATCACGACTTTTATTTAAAACCGCTGAGAAATCGGTGGTTTTTTTATTTTATGGCACGAAGGGTTCTGAGCCAAAGGTCGCCTCATCCCGACTGAAAAGAAGCAGGGCAAAAGTCCTGCTTTTTTTGATGGCACGAAGGGTTCTGAGCCAAAGGCCGCATCATCACGACTGAAAAGAAGCAGGGCAAAAGTCCTGCTTTTTTTGATGGCACGAAGGGTTCTGAGCCAAAGGCCGCATCATCCCGACTTTTTCAAGAGTCAAGTGTCTGATTAATCAGGCACTTGATTTTTTTATACCGCTTTTACACTACATTTGCACAATAAAAGTATTATCTTTGCAACTGACGGAGAACAAACACTACATCAAACTACAAGAAAACAAAGTCCTATGTTATCTACACGTACATCTTCTATCCTCATGCGCATGCTCATGTTGTGCTACTTGGGATGGCTGGCGGCCTCCCCTTCATCTGCACAAATCCACAGCCAGCAATGGAAACAGATACTGCGCCAAACCGATGAGGCATTCTTCAAGACCGAAGAAGCACAACGCATCGGCGAACAACTGATGCTCTACCAGCGCGTAACCGGCGGATGGCCCAAAAACATCAACATGGTGACTCCCCTCACCCAGGAGCAGCGGGAGAAAGTGCTTGCCGACAAGCAGCGCACCGATGATTCCACGACAGACAACGATGCCACCAATATCCAAATGCACTTCCTTGCCCGGCTCTTCCATGCCACCCATGACAAACGGGTACGTGAGTCGTTCTGCAAGGCGGTGGAATACCTTCTCTCCGGACAGTATCAGAATGGGGGCTGGCCACAGTTCTGGCCTAACCCGCACGGATACCAGGTACACATCACCTACAACGATGATGCCATGGTCAACACGATGCTCCTCTTGCGTGAGGTGGCAGAGGCGAAAGTGCCCTTTGAGAAAGCCCTTACAACCAAGGAACTCCGAAAACGGGCAAGCGAGGCCTTTGACAAAGGGGTAGACTGTATTCTGAAGACACAGATACGAGTAGGCGACCAACTCACCGTGTGGTGTCAGCAGCACGACCGTGAGACCTACCTGCCCGCTCCCGCAAGGGCATTTGAACTGCCCTCGTTCTGCTCTCAAGAGAGTGCCTCCATCGTTGGCCTGCTCATGTCTCTGCCACACCCCAACGACCAAGTGAAACGTGCCGTACACGCCGCCATGAAATGGTTTGACACCTACAAACTGACTGGCCTGCGCCTGCAGCGCACTTTCTCCTGGGAGTCGGGTGAGCGTGATGTCCAACTGGTGGAAGACCCCAGCGGCTCTCCTTTGTGGGCGCGTTACTACGACCTGAAACACTGCAAGCCCTTCGTTTGCGACCGTGACGGGATACCCCGTCAGCGTCTTGAGGATATCGGCTCGGAACGGCGAAACGGGTACGCCTGGTATTGCGACCGTCCCATGACACTCTATGACACCTATTCGCAGTGGGCAGACAAGTATGACCCTACGAACAAGGTGCCCATCAGTTTGTCGACCAAAGGTGCCAATGAAAACGGGCTGCTCAACCTGTTCGCCCCCGTAACGGCCGACCCGTCGCTTTTCGATGCCGTAGTCAGTCCGGGTGAATCCATCCAGGCTGCCATCGACAAAGTAGACCGAGACAACAGCAAGCCTTATACCATTCTCCTTCGTAACGGCACTTACACGGAGAAAGTCATCATCTGCCGTCCACATATCGTGCTGGTGGGCGAGAACCGCGACAGTACCATCCTCGTGATGGCGGAAACCAGAGAGACCCAAAAAGTGACCGAGTATGACGGCAAGCCTGTCGGCAATGGCGTGGTGGTACTGCAGGAAGGTGCCGATGACTGTGTCATCAGCGGGATGACCATCTACAACAACTACGGTACGACTGTGGAGAACACCACACGGCATCAGATGGCGGTCTTCGGAAGGGCCACACGCACCATCATCGTCAACTGCAATATATGGGCTGACGGCAATGATGCCCTCTCGCTATGGGCACCAGGAGGCGATGGCATGTACTACCATGCCGACCTTTCGATTCGCTGTCCCGGTGTCGATTTCCTGTGCCCAAGGGGATGGTGCTACGCCACCAGATGCCGTTTCTTCGGCGACAGCCGCGCCATCGTATGGCATGACGGGCGTGGAGACAAGAGCAAGAAACTCGTCATCACCAACTCTCATTTCGATGCAGCCAGCCCCACCGTCTTGGGACGTTACCACCATGACTCACAGTTCTACTTCGTCTCCTGCTCGATGTCGAAGAACATACTCGACAGCAACATCAGTTACGCCTACACCGACAAGGTGCTCGACCCCTGTCCGTGGGGGCAGCGGGTGTATTTCTACAACTGTACCCGCGAAGGAGGCCACGGCACGTGGATGAACAACAACCTGGCAGAGGCGGAAGGTTCGCCAGAATACCACACCGTCACCGCCCAATGGACGTTCAACAACAAATGGGACCCGGAACGGACGGTGAGAGAGTTGTGGCCCTACATCTGCTACTGATAGAAAATTGTGCCAATACCAAAAGGGTGGTTTTCCTATACATGATGAGGAAAGCCACCCTTTGTGTAGGTAAATGGGATATTCAGATAGATTGGAAATGACTTGCTTTATTTTCGGATGAATTCTTCAACAGAATTTATTGAACCTGGAGTTGGGTTTGTCAAACATTAGTCAGGCCTATTATCACAAATGCGAGGAATAAGACGAGGACAATGACTCTCAGCCAATTGTAGATAATGACTATTCCATGTGCTTTCTGTTTTTCCATATTATACCATATTATTGATTGCTGCTGCAATAGTACGCCATGGATATTACAAAAACATTGCAGTAATATGAAGGTAAGGTTACCACTGTGTTTGTAACAGAATTATAATTTGGGTGTAACGGCAATGCAACAAGTTTGTAAAACCTTTGCAGCGTAATTACAGCAAGACTATTTCATGGAATTAATTATCAACATTTTCTCTCTTATTGGCTCACTGGCGCTGTTCCTCTTCGGAATGAAAACAATGTCGGAGGGTCTTGAGAAGTTTGCCGGCGACCGGCTGCGCAGCATCCTGGCTGCCATGACAAAGAACCGCGTGACGGGCGTGATGACAGGTATTCTCATTACCGCACTCATACAATCGTCGAGTGCCACCACGGTGATGGTGGTGAGTTTTGTGAATGCGGGCCTGATGACGCTGACACAGTCTATCGGAGTCATCATGGGTGCCAACATCGGTACCACCGTCACGGCATGGATTATCTCTGCCGTTGGTTTCAAAGTCAACATCGCTGCCTTTTCCATTCCGTTGCTGGCCATAGGCATGCCACTGATATTCAGTGGGAAAGGCAACAGAAAGAGTATCGGTGAGTTTATCTTTGGCTTTTCGTTCCTCTTCATGGGCCTGTCGTTCCTTCAGGAGGCAGCCACCGCCATGGACATCGGCGGCATGGTGGCAGGATTGCTGGCACATGTGCCGCAAGACTCCTTCTTCACCATCATCCTTTTCGTCATCGTGGGTGCTGTGGTCACTATGATCGTGCAGGCCTCTGCTGCCACAATGGCCATCACACTGATGCTCTTCGGCATGAACATACCCGGGTTCGGATTTGAACAGGCAGCAGCCCTGGCCATGGGACAAAACATCGGTACGACCATCACGGCATTCATGGCTTCGCTCACTGCCAACACGCAGGCCCGCCGAGCAGCCTTGGCACACATGTTCTTCAATGTATTCGGTGTGGTGGCTTTCCTCATCGTGTTCTATCCTGCTTGCCATGCCGTCAGTTGGTTTGTGGAGAGCGTGATGGGTGGTGGCAACGACCTGTTCAAACTATCAGCCTTCCACACCGCTTTCAACATCATCAACACGCTGCTGCTCATCGGTTTTGTGAAACAGATAGAGAAGTTAGTGTGCAAGATTCTGCCCATGAAGGCTCAGGATGAAGACTACCGGTTGAAGTTCATCAGTGGAGGTCTGCTCTCCACAGCCGAACTGAGCATCATGGAGGCCCAGAAAGAGATTCACAGTTTTGCCGAGCGTTGCCGTCGGATGTTCGGGTTCGTGCCGGAATTGCTGCAGATTCAAGACGAGGAGAAGTTCAACAAACTCTTCTCACGTATTGAGAAGTACGAGAACATCACCGACTCGATGGAGATGGAAATTGCCAGTTATCTGAGCAAGGTGAGTAAAGGCCGGCTGTCTGATGCATCAAAGAGTCAGATTCAGAAAATGCTACGGCAGATTACAGAACTTGAGTCTATCGGCGACTCGGTGTACAACCTCGGCCGCACCTTGAACCGCCACCGCATGCACTGTCAGGAAGCGTTTACCGCAGACCAGAACCAGCACATGCTCACGATGATGCAACTCGTGGATGGTGCTTTGGCAGAAATGCTGAAGCAGATAGACCTGCCCACGACCAAGAAAGGCATCATGACCTCCTTCAACATAGAGCATGAGATTAACAACTACCGCACGCAACTGAAGAACCAGAACCTGCAAGACGTGAATTCGGGCCGATATGACTATCAACTCGGAGTGTTCTACGTTGACTTCATCTCAGAGTGTGAGAAACTAGGCGACTATGTGATGAATGTGGTGCAGGCAGGAAAGAAACGGAATAATGACTTTGAGGAAATGCCGAATGATGTACCGTTCTAGAACCGGGCGAGTGTAAACCTGATGGTGAGCCCTCCCCCGGGAGAAGAAAGTGCTGTTGTTGTCCCACCATGGACAGCGACAGCATTTTTCACAATGGCGAGTCCAAGACCGGTACCTCCGAGTTTGCGTGAACGGCCTTTGTCGGTCCGGTAAAAGCGCTCGAAAAGGTGCTCCAGATGCTGCGCCTCCACACCCGGCCCGTCGTCTCTCACCAGAAACTCATAGAAATGCCGGCCGTCGGTTTCAATCTCGCTACAAACAATCTCCAAATGCGATGCTCCGGTAGCATAGACTATAGCATTGTCGATAAGATTGCGGAAAATGCTGTAAATCAGGCTCTGGTCGCCCAGTACTTCCACATGCCGAGGCAGTTGGAGTGATGGTGTGATACCCTTGTCATGGAGTTGTGGAGAAGTATCATCAAGCACATTCTGAATGACCTGCAGCACATCTACCTGGCAGAATGCCTGTCGGGTGATGGTCTTGTTGTCATCCAATTCGTCAAGTTTGGTGAGGGCACTCATATCGAGCAGCAACTTGCTCATGCGTTCACTTTGGGCATAGCATCGCTCCAGGAAATGCCTCTTCTTATCCTCTTGCATACCGGGATTGTCGAGGATGCTCTCCAAATACCAATGGATGGTAGCGGCAGGAGTCTTCAGTTCGTGGGCGGCATTCTGCGTCAACTGGCGTTTGATGCGCAACTTGTCTTCCTCAGAATGGCGCAATTTCCAGTAGAGCATGATGATGGTATGGCTGATGTCGCCCAGTTCATCGTGGGGAAGCCGGTGTTCCAGTTCGCGGTCGAGTTCCTCACCCTCTTCGGCTTTGACGGCGAATTCGCGCAGATAGCCAATATGACGGCTGATGCGGTGGGTGATGTAGTAAAGCACGATGCCCAACAGCAGGGTCAGCACACCGGCAAAGTAGATGTAGGTGTTGTCGGCTTGCAGCGAGCGGGTCAGTTCGGCTGAATAAGGCACGGCAGCACGCACGATGACATCGCCGAAGCGTGTGGCAGAATAGAAATAGGTTTCATGGGTGGATTGTGACATACGCTTGATGTCGTAACCATTGCCATCACGCAGTGCCTGCTGTATCTCCTCGCGCTGCAGATGGTTGCCCAAGGAATCGACGTTGGTGTCGTAACTGTCGAGGATAACTCGCCCTTTCAGGTCTATCAAAGACACGCGGAGACCTTCCACCTGATGACGTTCCACATAATTCCGAAACAGTTGGCTGTTGGTCAGGCTGTCCTCGCCGAGCGTCTGCGCCATCTCGTAGTTATACATTTGCAGGCGCGAGTGCAAGATGTCGATTTTGTATTCCTTTTCGCGTTGATACTGATAAACACTGAAGCAGACGGCAAAGAGCAAGAACACACCGCCAACACTCAGCAACAAATTGCGTTGGAAAGACTTACTTCTCAAAACAGTAGCCATAGCCTACTCGTGTCTTTATCTGTTTGCCATAACGGCCTATCTTCCTGCGCAGCCGGGTGATGTTCACGTCGACCGTGCGGTCGAGCACCATCACATCCTGTGGCCAGCAATATTTCAGCAGGTCCTCTCGTGAAAACACTTTGTTGGGATGTTGGAGAAAAAAAGAGAGCAGTTCGAACTCAAGTTTGGTAAGAACCAACTTCTGACCGTCACAAGTGACCGTTTTGGCATTGATGTCGAGTGCAATACCCTCAAAGACAATCATATTGTCATCGGGTGCAGCCACTGTCTGCTGAAGTTGGGACGACCGCCTGAGAACAGCCCTGACCCTGGCCATCACCTCTTTCATGCTCAGTGGCTTGACAATATAGTCGTCCGCACCGATATTCAATCCTTTCACCAGGTTATCCTCGCCATCGAGTGCTGTGATAAAAATAATGGGAATCCGAGCCGTAGAGACATCGTTTTTCAACCTGCGCACCAACTGGAAGCCAGACATCTCACCCATCATCACGTCAAGCAGAATCAGCGAGTATTCCTGTAGGGGCAGTTCAAGTGCTTCCTCGGCCGAAAAAGCGGTCATCACCTCATAGCCTTCTGTTTCTAGATTGTATTTAAGTATCTCACAAATATCCGACTCGTCGTCCACAACAAGTATTTTCATAAGCCACCATCATTTTCAGGCAAAAATAATGAAAATTTCCCTAAACGAATAAGGATTAGTATTACAATGTTATGATATTTTAGCCCCGTTAGTTTCGCATTCAATCAACTTATGGAATGAAAGGAAACACCGTTTATTTCCGATGTGACTGGAACTCGATTATTGCACAAACCTCGGTGTTGATGGAGAGTGAGATTGCAAACGTGTTGTCCGTGGTCCGGTAAACAGCAGGTATCAGCGTGTCGCCCAATTTGGCGGCCACTCTATATTCTACCCGCAGGCCATTTATCTCGAAATCGTCAGGCAACAACTCCATCGCCATGCGGATGTAATTGGCGTTGTTCACATGGCGGTTATAGTCGATGTCGGCCCGCATCACGGGGATGGGGTCATGGGCTATGCCGCCATCTTTAGGCAAGATGATGCGCCGGTCGCCGTAGTTCATCTCCAACTTCGGCTCCAATGTCATCGAGGCGATGGTGGGGTCATCCACACGTTTCAGTTTTCCGGTGGCTTTATCTACGAAAGCACCCATGCTCCATGTGCGGTAGCAGGGACGTCCCTCTGCATCGTAGATGAAGGTGTTGCGGAAACCGAACATTGGCTTCATGCCGTAGACCGAGGTTGTCACTGTCAGTTCCTCCTTATAACTCGGCACACGGATAATTTCCACCTGGCGCGAGGCCAGCAACTGTGTCATGTTCTGGTCGGTGAAAAACTGCCTGACACCAGGTTCTGAGTCAATCCACATTTCCGAGCAGTCCTGCATCATCTGCAGGGCAGAGTATAATTTCAAGCGTCCTTCGCTATCACAGACACTTGTGGTCACTTTGTATTTCAGACTGTACATGTAGTAGTTGTTAAATCCAGTATTTTCTCTTCCAATGGGCTTTGCCATCACAAGATGATGCAAAGATACAACAATTCCGCACATTCGCATCGAGAAGGAACGGTTTAATTCACAGAATATTCATTCCACTTCTCAATTATTCATGTCTTCAGAGTGATTTGCACCCTTCAGGCCATTTCCACGACGCCCTCCCCAAACCATGTTTTCCTTGCATGCGAACGCTTGCTGATGAGTGGTGTGAATAGAGTTGAGTAAATTTATCTGTTTGATGATTTTGTGGAAATGAAGGAAAATGTGTAATTTTGCAGATGAACACAAACTACTAACAAAATGATGATGAAAAGAATGGTTATGGCTGTGCTTCTGATGCTGCTGGCGATTTGCGGTGCAGAAGCACAAAGCACTGTGAACACTAATCTCAATCGGCATGATTTCTTCTATGCCGGACAAAGCAAACAACGAAGGATGTTTATCGTGAAGGATGGACAAGTGAGTTGGGTGTATCAAGATGGATTGAAACGGGGTGAAATCAGCGACGCGGTACTGATGAGCGACGGTCATATACTGGTAGCCCACCAGTATGGTGTGGCCGAGGTGACACAAGACCAGCAGACCGTATGGAGTTATTCTGCTCCTGAGGGCACCGAAATCCACACCATCCAACCCATAGGAACGTCACACGTGGTGTTTGTGCAGAACGGACGTCCGGCAAAGGCGGTGGTGATGGAAATCCCATCATGCCATATTGTCAGGGAATTTGAGTTACCCACCAACGAAAAAGGTTCCGTTCACGGACAGTTCCGCAACGCAAGACTCAGCCAACGCGGAACATTGCTCATTGCCAACATGGCATTAGGCTGTATCCATGAGTACAACAGCCTTGGTCAGGAGGTGGACCGATGGGACGGTTTCCTTCCGTGGTCGGTGCAGGAACTCCCGAAGGGAAACCTGCTGATTACAGGACGCAAAGGCCACATCCAGGAAATCAACCGTCAAGGACAGACCGTATGGGAGATGAACACTACGGAATACGGCGTGACCCAACCCCAGAAAACCATTCGTCTGAAAGATGGAGGGCACCTGATCAACAACTGGTACAACGAATGGAACAAGGAACCGATGGACACGGCAAACGCCCCTGTCCAGGCCATAGAAGTAGACCAAAACGGTAAGGTGGTGTGGCAACTCCGCGCATGGAAAGCCCCCGACCTCGGTCCGTCGACCACCATCCAACTGCTCAGCGACCCCGTGAAACGCGAGAACCTATTCTTTGGGGAGTTCAATGGCAGGCATCCCAGACTCTTCGTCGCCCCCAACCAACCGATAGGCATTGGGCGCGGCATCCACCCCGGCCGTGTGGCATGGATTCACCACCCCGGCGTGGCCAAGTGGGACGGGCATACCGGTCTCTGGGTAGAAGACCGCTGGAACGACCAGTCGCGAGCCGACGCCATGATACCAGAAGCAGTGATGCAACTGACAGGCGAGCCGACCGCGAAGAAGGCATGGCGTGCACTATTCAAGCACTTCAATCGCGAACATGGCCGAGGCAACCGAGGCTATAAAAAGGGTGAGATGATAACCGTGAAACTGAACATGAACAACGCCATCACCCACCGCGACACCGTGGAGTTGAACTCGTCACCCTTCACGACATTGGCATTGGTGCGCTCGATGGTGCACGACGGCGGTATCAGGCAACAGGACATCGTGCTCTGCGAACCCAGCCGCGCCATCACCGACAGTATTTACAACAAGATACACCGTGAGTTTCCCCTGGTACGTTTCGTTGACAACATCGGCGGCGACGGGCGTGAGAAGTGTGAGTATTATCCGGAACAGATAGTCTACTCCGTGGACAACGGGAAGATGGCACGCGGGCTGGCGAAATGTATCGTAGATGCCGACTACCTGATCAACAGCGCCCTGTTGAAAACACATTCGGGTCCGGGTGTGACGCTGACGGCCAAAAACTGGTATGGCTCGACAGACATCAACCTGCTTTGGCGACAGAACGCGCACAACAACGTGAGTCAGGACAAGCGCAACGGCAAACCCGGCTACAAGACCTTCGTAGACTGGATGTCGCACAAGGACATGGGGCAGAAGGCACTGCTCTACCTCATTGACGGCACATACGGCTCACGTGATGTGAATGGAGCGCCGAACCCCAAATGGATGAAGGAACCCTTCAACGGCGACTGGGCATGCTCCATCATCGTCTCGCAAGACGAGGTGGCCTGCGACGCCGTAGCCATGGACATCATCATCGGTGAGTGGCCCGAGTTTGGCAGTCTGAACTACTGCGACGAATACCTGCGCGAGGCTGCCAGCATACCCAACACCCCCAGCGGCACCACCTACATGCAGGACGGCAAGCCACTCGAAAAACCCCTTGGACTCTTCGAACACTGGAACAACCCACAGGAGCGGAAATACACGAAGATTGATTTGATATACAAGAAACTATAAGCAAAAAAGAGAGAATCATGAAGCGGATACGGCTCATTATCTTAGGTGTCATTTTTCATTTGTCATTCTGTACGGCACAAGTAACAGATGCCTTTCAAGGCATATTGCCGGTGACAGACCCGCAGATGATACAGAACCTGAACGGAGTGTGGGACGTGAAGGTGTCCGAGGAAATCGTCGTCTGCGCAGAAGGTGTTCTTCATCAACCCGTGCCAGGCATTGACTCCACTTGGACCAAGATACCCGTACCAGGCTGCTGGGAGGCCTACGGACTCTGCAAGCCGAAGTATGACAGTACGAACCCGCTGACCGGGTTCTACCGCACCACTTTCACCATACCAGAGGAATGGAAAGGCCAGCGCATCATCCTCCGTCTCGACGGTGTGCTCTATGGTTATGACTTATGGGTCAACGACCAATATGTAGGACAATGGAGGTCGGGCTACAACACTGCCCTTTTCGATATCACCGACTATCTCAAGCCCTCACTCTCGAAATCCAAGGGCAAAGGATGGAGCCAGGCGCAACAAGTCGCCCTGCGCGTCATCTCACAATTCCCAGGTTCCGACTTCGACTACAACGACGACTGGGCTCCCAACGGCATTTTTCGCGATGTAACCCTCTTCGCCGTGCCCGAGACCCACCTGAAAGACCTGACCATCCACACCCATCTGAATGGCGAAGTGGAGGTGGACACGGAGATAGCGAACGCCAAGAAAGGCACGACCGTCAGGCATGAGATTCTCGACGCCCAAAGACAGGTCGTAGGCACGATGAAAGTGGCGCATCCACATCTGTGGACGGCAGAGACACCTTACCTCTACACGCTGCGCACCACACTGACGCAGAAAGGCAAGACACTACAGGTCTTCGAGCACAAGTTCGGTTTCCGCGAACTGACCATCGACGGCAACGTACTGAAACTGAACGGCCAACCCATCAAACTGCGTGGTGTCACCAGCCATTCCACCGACCCCTCGACGGTGAAGGTCATCGATGAGGCCAGTATCCTGCGCGATATGAAACTGATGAAGGAGGCCTCGGTCAACTACATCCGCACCTCGCACTATCCCCGCGAGCCACGCTTTTACGAACTGGCCGACTCGCTTGGTTTCTACATCATCGACGAAGTGCCCTTCGGCTATGGCGACAAGAACCTTTCAGATACCACGTTCTATCCTGTGCTGCAACAAAGGGCTCAGGCCACCATCCGCCGCGACAAGAACCATCCCTCGGTGCTCATCTGGAGCCTAGGCAACGAGAACCCACTCACCGACATCTGTATCCGATTGGGCGAATATGTCTCCCAGGAACTTGACCCCACTCGCCCCTTCTGCTATCCCCAGGTAGGCAGTTACTTCCGCCGCTTCTTCGAGGGCGACGGGAAAGGATTCCCCTCCAACGCCCCCATTTACACGCCCCACTATCCCACCACCGGACAGATTGGCGGCTTCTACCAACATTTAGACCGCCCCGTCATCTTCACGGAGTATTGTCACTCGTTGGGCGTTTCCTTCGAAGACCACGACCGCCAATGGGAGATCATTGAGCACACACCAGGCATCGCCGGCGGCTCCGTATGGGAATGGGTAGACCAGGGAATGCCGTTCAAGGCACCCATGAAAGACCGTTATGGTTATGAGGAGCGTGTATTCACCTCGCACGACGGCGGTTTTGAGATGTTCGGCAACAAAGGCACCGACGGACTGCTCTATGCCGACCGCACCCCGCTACCCAATTACTACGAACTGCAACACAACTACGCCCGTGCTTTTGTGAAGGAAGTGAAGGATGGCACGCTTGAAATCGTCAACCGCTACGACTTCCTCAATCTGAAGGACGACGTCACCTTCCACTGGACACTGACCAACGACCGTGACACCGTGCTCCGCGGAGCGCTCAGTCCTGACTGCCAACCCCACTCCTCAGTCTCCTATGCCCTGGACCTTCCCAAACAGAATGGTCTCAGCCTCCTTCAGTTTGACATCGAAGATGCCCAAGGACATACCTTCCTCCACCAGAGTTTCGTACTCCACAAACCCGTAGAGGAATGGACGGGCAACGGCGACCCGATGTCGCTGATACAGCAAGGGCCACTCATCCGTGTGGGGCGCAAGCCGACGATGGCCGAAATGCTGAAAGTGAAAGACACCCGCATAGACAAATATCTTCAACCGCTGGAGAATCCTTATGTCAAGACCGATGTGGCCATGACCCCAGAAGAAACAGGTGTAACAGTGAGTTATCAACTCACACCCGACACCACCTCGCGTTTCCTGTCCGAACTGGGTGTCGCCTTCCTGCTCGACAGCCGTCTCGACCGTGTGCAGTGGATAGGACAAGGGCCGTTCCCATCGTATCCGGGCCGTCGTCAGGCCAACCGCTATGGTTTCTGGGCCAAGCACAAGGACGACCTGTATTTTGAGGGCAACCGCATGGACGTGGATGCCGCCTACGTCAGCGACAGTCACGGCAATGGCCTGCTCTTCGTGGGCGACAGTCTGAACCTGAACTTCGAACAGACCGACCGCGGCATCGTCCTTACCATCAATGCCGCCGTCTCGGGTCAAGGCCCGAAGTTTTCCCGCACTGCTTTCCCCGTGATATCAAAAGACGTGGGCACCCTTACAGGCCACTTCCGCATCTACCGCATCAATGGCCATGACGGCGCTTCAAGCCTCCACAACCTGTTGATGAGTCCTTCAGACATCCCGTCACCATTCCATCCGTTTGAGAAGCAGTATGACACTTATCTGATGCGGTTTGATGACGTCTTTGGCCAGTGAACATCCGTCTGCTCCCCATCAAAATGCCTTTTGTAAGAATCACTATCACCACAACTATGACAAAGAATAAAGTATTACTCCTATTATTTTTGGCCATCATGGCTATCTCGTCGAAAGGCAAAAATTATCCTTACCGCAGCGACTGCCTGTGGGTAACCGTTCCCGACCACACCGACTGGCTGTATAAGACCGGAGAGGAGGCAAAGGTAGAAATACAGTTCTACAAATACGGCATCCCCCGCGATGTGGAAGTGGAATACAGCATCGGAACGGATTTGCTCAAAAGCGACAAGAACGGAAAGGTGAAACTCAGAAACGGCAGAGCCGTCATCAACATGGGAACGAGCCAGACACCTGGCTTCCGCGACCTGAGGCTGACAGCCAAAGTCGATGACACCACATACACCCACCATGTGAAAGTTGGCTTCTCGCCCGAAAAAATCAAGCCATTCACCCAGGAGCCAAAGGATTTCCTCTCTTATTGGAAGGAAGCATTGGCTGAGAACCAAAAGATTCCCATGGAGTATACCTCGGAGAAAGTGGAGGAGATGTGCGACAACAATCAGGATGTCTTCCTCATTAAACTGCGTGTAGACCGTCGCCATTGGCTCTATGGCTATTTGCTGA
This sequence comes from uncultured Prevotellaceae bacterium, assembly GCA_900315455.1. Lineage (GTDB taxonomy): Bacteria > Bacteroidota > Bacteroidia > Bacteroidales > Bacteroidaceae > Prevotella. The sequence continues at coordinate 162,377 of OMZE01000017.1, forward strand.
CACCCAAGAACATGAAAGAGGGTGCGCACCCTATTGTGCTTACTCCTCCCGGTGCGGGGGTGAAGACCATCAAGGAGGTGACTTCTCGCCCATATTACCAGCAGGAGGGCATGATACGTTTCGTGACAGAGATTCACGGCCTACGTCCCACGCTCGATGAGAAAGATTTCGAGGATGTACGTTCTGCATTCAGCGAATACTTGGAGATGGGACTCGACAATCCAGACCATTACTATATGCGGCATGTCTATCTGGGATTGGTGAGATGCATCGATTTCCTGTGCTCCCTTCCTCAGTGGGATGGCAAGAATGTCGCCGTGATGGGTGGAAGTCAAGGAGGTGCACTCTCGCTCATCACCGCTGCTCTTGATGACCGTGTGACACTGTGTGTGGCCAACCATCCGGCACTGAGCGACATGGCGGCAGGAAGCACGGGGCAGACCAGTGGTTACCCGCATTTCAAAAAGGAAGAAGGGATGTATACCGAAGCCAACATGCGCACGATGGCTTACTATGACGTGGTAAACTTCGCACGCCACATCACGTGTCCTTCTTTCCTTACTTGGGGATTCAATGACAACACTTGCCCTCCCACCACATCCTATGCGGTATGGAACACGCTGAAGTGCGAAAAGGAGTGCCTGATCACTCCCATCAACGAGCATTGGACTTCGGATGCCACCAACCGCAAACAGATGGAATGGATAAAGTCGCGGTTAAAATAAGACCCATGAAGTGTTATCCTCCATTTGCGGGACAGTAGTATTTCCACTACCACAAATAGGCTTGAGGGTTTATTATCGTCTGCGAAACGTCAAGAAGACGGATTCGCAAGGTTGTAGCGTAAGAGAAAAAGTTCCATCGCGATGGTTTTTCAATTTGTCATGACGGCCATTGAGGTTGTGCCATACCATGACTTTTCGTGGATAGGCCAGTAAACGGAAGCGAACGGTAATGGTGCTGTCTTCGAGGTTGGCCAAGTAGAACAACTCACTATCCTCCGTCCTCCTGTGGGTGTGGACGACTGATTCCCGTTTCGTCAGGATTTCCAAGGGACGGACGATTCCCTCTCCTGAACGGAGTATCGGTACACCGGCTGAACGGAATGCGTCAATCGTCCTTTGCGACTCCTCATTGACATGCGCCTTGTCGGCTATCAGCAACGCACCGTATTCCACGCCATCGGGCGTATAGAGTTTCCCGTCGATGGCTTGAAGACGGTGCTGCAGGGCATCGCCTGTGCAGACATCCCAGTCAAGGCCGTCGATACCGTCGGGCAACCTGCTGGTGATGGTCTTGATGGGCACATCATCACCGAGGAAGACCAAAGCATCGGGAGCAGCCTTGCCCTGACGAAGCATCACCATGGAACGAGCGGCCTGCAGCCATACAGGCTTCATCTCCAGCCATCGGGGATTGCTGCGGTTGATGGCATACTCCCGTCCTGCCACATATGGTTGGGTGACCTCTGCCGAGGGGATGTGAGGCGTGGCACAGACCACGAACTCCTGTGCACCCATCGAGAAAGCGATGCTGGCCACACGGTGAAGGTCGGCGGGAGAATGCTTGTATTCGCAGTCGGTCATGGCTTCTGCCGAGGCGATAGGTTTGTCGTAAAGGTGTGCAGCACTTGAACAATCTTTTATGTCGTAGGCACCTTGCCGCTGGTAAGTCCAGAACTCACCCTGCGGCTTGTCCACCACCTGCTTCACGCTGATGGCATCGCCGGTGATGCAGAGTGCGTTGCCGATGGCTTGAGCCGTGAAGGTAAGTCCCTGTGCTGTGGCACGCCGTTGGAAGGTACCGAAATAATTGTCACGGATGAGAGCACCTATGGTCTGCCGGTAATCATAGAGCACTTGCGCCGTCTTTTCTTTTGACTCTACGATATAACCTGCAAGCACTGGCAGATATGGCGTGAAGTCGTAACCTTGACGCTGGCGGAACTCCTCCAGCATCATCGGTGTCCAGTTTTGCGAACCGCCCTCATGCGAATCCATGGCGATGCCACTGACAGCATCGCGGGGCAGGGAGTCGAGCAGCACCTGCAGGTAACTGTCCCAATGCAGGTTGGCAGCCTCCTCTGATAGTTTGTCGCATTCATAGCCCAACAGATTCTGCCGTCCATGCTTCGACTTCGCCCCCGTCAGCACTGCTGCCAGTCTCAGGATACGCCATCTACATATTCCTGTTTGTGGTGGCAGGATAGAGGAGGGCGTGCGTAGTTCATCCTGTGATGGAGAAAGGCAGACGATGTTTTCATGGATATGGGCAATCTCCTGTGCCGAGTAGTTGGGCGTGGCATCTTCTTCGGCAAAGTCGCTTTGCAATGCGGCACGCTCTTCCCAACGGTCGAGCATGGCTCCACTTCCCACATGCCATTCTCTCAGCCTTGTCTCACCAGTGTAGTGGATGCGCCAATACCGTCCCTCTGTAGCGGGAAAGGCATTGGTGCGCACGAAGTAGCCTCCCTGGCTGCGGTACATGGGTTGGAGTGCCACCACGTCGCGCCACGTCGCACTGTCGTCGCTCACCTGCAACGTGCCGATATCTGGCAGGGGCTCGAATCCATAGCCCGAGAACCCGTCTTTCTTTTTTAGCCTTTCATTGCCCTCTGGCGGTCCTTGCATGGCTCCGTTGCGCCCCTTTCCCTCGGCATTGTAACGGGCAGTGATGTGCCGCATCCTGCCATCATCGCTGCAGGGTATGGCGATAAGTGCGATATCCTTGACATACCCTTCAGGTCCGTTGATGACGAGGTCGCCCTCTTCTGTATGCCATGCCCCGTCATCACCCCTGCTCACCACTATCTCAGCAGCGGCCACCCGTTGCATGGCATGCTCTGGGTCTATCCATCGCCCGCCGGCGCAATAGCCGTTGGAGATGTTCAATTCAAACGACAGTCCCGCCCTTCTTGCTTCGTTAGCAGCCAGGCGCAGATGCCTCCACCACTCCCGGCTGAAGGCATCCTCCGCCCCATTTGCCTTTGCATCCTTGGCATGGTTTTGGTCGTAATACACCACGCCGCCAAAACCGGCATCCCTGAGAGCCTCCACATCGGCGGTAATACCCTCATCGGTGGTCTGCTCATAACCGAAAAACCACCACGTCTTCATGCGGTATTCCGCTGTTGGCTTGCGCCACAGGCCTTCAACATCCTTGAAAGACTGTGCATCGGCAGACACCAGGCAAAAGGTGGCAAGCGATAAAAAGATTGTCCTCAAAATCATAAGCCGGGTCATAACTGTCGTGAATAATGTTGAGTTACCCGATGATATATTTACTGCCCGGAATCAAAGAAAGCAGTTTTGTAGTGATGGCAGCGCTGACAAACGTGAGCAGGCCGATGACAGGGATGGCTATCCATACCGGCAACAATGGGTTGGCCACCTCATCGCCGATGAGCCAACCGGCTATTGGGACGAGGAAGAAAATATGCATCAGGTACATGCCGAAAGTGAGTTTGGCCAGACCAGTGACAAACGATGGTGCACGGCGAATGCACGAGAAGAGCAAGAATACTCCAAACGTAGCGAGCAACACATTGGGGGTGCAGAATTGCCAAGACCATTCAGCCACGGGAGTCGGCATCTGCAATCCCGGTTGGACTTTCCACCAAAAACTCCATGCCGTGAATGCGCCACCGATGATAAAGCACAACAGGCCGACGGTGACACGTTTTTGCCTCGACCACTTCAGATGCACACGGATGAAATGCGCCAGCACCAAATAGCCCAGATAGCCAGAACAATACCATAGGGCAGAGAATTGATTCCAGTGGCATTCGCCGAAAATATATGGCGAAACGAAATGATGCAGCCAAGGCATCAGTGTGGAGCATGCGAAGAGAAAGAGGAAGATGAGTTCATCGCGGCTGCTCGACCGCTCCAGCCATGGTGAGACAACGGGGATGATGAGATAAATACTGATAAGCGGATACATGAACCATAGGTGACCAGCCATTGGCGGGAAGTTGAACGGCAGCATACGCAAGTCGCTCATGGCCTGTTCCCAGGTAGTGCCTCCCCAAGCCAGTGGCAGCAGTGCATAAAGCAGCAGGAAAGACACCATCGGGGGCAGGATACGCATGAAGCGGCGTTTATAGAACTGTGTCATCGTCATCCCCTCGCGCATGGGCACCAGCAGGAAAGCCGACACAATCATGAACAGCGGCACCGACACACGTCCGAAGAAGCCATCGTAAAGGCTTACCCAGAAACGATTGGAAGAAGTGGCGACCATCGTCTCGTCGAAGGTAACACAATAGAAATTCTCTGCTGAATGGACTACCATCACCAAAAAACAGGCTACCACACGAATGTAGTCGACAAACGCTATTCGTTCTTTCATCTTCGGTCTTTTACTTCTATGTCTATTATGTTAAAATCGGGGATTTGATTGATGCTTGCCAGCAGAGGTATTGACACGCGACAGCACTGATTGGTGTTTTGACACGCTGGACGGCAGCAATGATGATAGTCATGACCATTCGATACAATCAGAAGAACAGTCCGAACACATTGTGCAAAATGCCGTTCAACCAATCCGGGAACACCCAGAAGAACAGGACAATAAAGATAAAGCCTATCCAGCCGCAAGCAGTGGTGAAGCCAGGCGACGGCTTCTTGCCTGTTATCATCTCGTAAATCGCAAACACAATGGCCCCACCATCGAGAGGATAAACGGGCAGGATGTTCAGTACGGCTAAAATAAGAGACAACGCCGCCAAAGGCCGGCAAATGTCATAACATCCATCCGACATGTACGGCAAAGCGATGTACAGGATGAGAAATGTGGCGATGTTGAACAACACCCCCGCTGCAGAGATAAGCAGACGTTGCCATGCAGGTTTATCTTCGATATAGGGAGAAGCGGCAGGTTCCTGCCCTATTCCCATCTTTCCCATTTCCCAACTATCCGTGAGATCCGCGATGTCTGATGCGCGTGATTTGAACACGGTGACACCACCGAGAGGAAGCACACCCAGACTCCATTTGATATCCCGCCATGAGTTGGTTACTGAATCTTGTTTGGGTCTATAACTGACAAATGGCAGGAAGAACACCTGCATCTCCTTGATAAAGCACCCAAAAGACTTGCCGGCAATCACATGTCCTAGTTCGTGAATGACCACGACGATGGCCAGATAGATATAGAAGGAATAATCGTCGGTAAACACATTGCCTCCCTGAGACAGCCAGAGAAAGATGGCCACTCCCAGAAAGAGGTTAATCCATTTGAAGGTAAACCCTTCCCGGGGCTCTTTGTCATCATTAAGGTCAGGGAATGACGGTTCCGTATGGTTGTCTGACATTTGATTATTCCATTCCTCTGACATAGGATTGTTATCTGACGGAGGATTGTTCATGTTATTCTCGTTCATACTGTTAGGAGGATAATTGGTTTGTCTCATGTTTCGCTTTCGCAAATATAGCAAATATGATTGTCATGGCAAAAAGTATGAGTGAAATAAAAGAAAATAATGATGCTTATAGTGGTTTTCCCTTTCCATTTTCATTTTATTTGTTATTTTTGCACAAAAGATTACGAAAGAGAATAATCACACCAACAATCTCTATAAATATGAAAACCTACATCTATTTTATTGCAGCAATGCTGCTTGGCCTGATACCGTATACGGTGGAGGCACAGGGAACAGATATCAATAGCCGTGACCTACGCGGCCAGGTGGTATACCAGGATGACGAAGTGGTGTTCCGCCAACTTGATGAGCATACATGGATAGGCAACGGACATAGAGTCTATAATGAATCTCTCTACATCGTCGAGGGTAATGAGCGCGCCCTTCTGATAGACGCGGGGACATACATACCTGAGTTGGACAAGATTGTGGCAAAGATTACCTCCAAGCCTGTCACGATGATGGCTACCCATGCCCATGGCGACCATGTGGGTGGTGTGGGGCCATTCCCTGTGGTCTACCTGAATGCAGGTGACATGCCTATCGTTCCGAATAACATGCGCAACTACAAGGGGCAGATCAAGTATCTCCACGATGGTGAAGTGATAGACCTTGGTGGCAGAGAGATAGAGGTTATCTTTACTCCCGGTCATACTGCCGGAAGCACTACTTTCTTCGACAAGGCCAATCATTATGGATTCAGCGGCGATGCTTTCGGCTCGACCAACCTATTGGTATTCACCAACCTCTCTACCGTCATGTACACCGCCGAGAGGATAGAGAACTATATGAAGAAGTATGACATCCATTTTCTCTTCCCCGGTCATTACAGTGGCGACAACCTGGAGACCCTCCAACGTGTTTCTGATATCAAGAACATGTGTCGTGAGATATTAGACGGTGAGCGCAAGCCGACTGCCAGCAACGGTAACAACGGAGGCAACGACATGATGGTTGATGACAAGGGAGTACGCATCAACTTCAGCAGTCGAACCGGCATGAAATGACTTTTATTTATTGAAAATTGAAGATTGAAAATTGAAGATTATGCCATATACACCATACCTTTTGCATATAGCATACGCTTCTGACTTTGGCTATGCTTTCAAGTCTCTAGTTGTTTGATATTGGCCTCTTCACCTACTACCCAGATGATGTCGCCAGTTTGCAACTGTCGCATGGGATGAGGCTGAAGTAATTCGTTTTCACCTTCCGACTCCACTCCGACGACAAGACACTGGTACTGGTCACGGATGCCACTCTCCTTGATGGTCTTGCCAACGAAAGGCGAATTGTCGAGGAGCACCACTCGGCGCAGAGTCATCTCCTCTGGCGACTGCTGCTGTGCCGACTCGTCACTCATGGCTGCCATGACATGTCCGAAGTCAGCCAACTGCTTGTCGGAGCCAATGACCTGCAGACGGTCACCAGGGAGGATAAGGGTTTTGCCGGAAGGGATGTTGATGCGCTGCTGACCACGCTGTATGCCCGCCACCTGAATGCCATAGCGTTTTCCAAAAGCCAGTTCGGCAAGCGTTTTCCCACCCCACTCTATACCTATGGGCACGTTGAAGGTAGAGAGATGTATGTCGCGCTCCACCAGGCTGTTCATGAACTTCGGCTTGCCAGCCTGTTGGGCATTATGGCGCTCACGCTGCGTAAGGTTCTCGGTAAAGGTCTGTTCCAAAATGTCGCTCTCTTTCTTCAACCGCCGTGAGAAGATAATCATGAAGACAACGGCTATGACAACAAATATGCCCAACGTGCTGCTCCAATGCACTGTATGTCCAAGGATATAACTCACAAAGGCTGCGCCCAAGATGAAGCGCAACAACTGCACTGCCACCAGCGGGGCACGGTTGAAATAATTGTCATTCCATAGAGCACGGAATTCCGTCCCCCGGTGTTTCAGCATCAAGGGGCGCAGGAAAGGTGCAATGACCATGATGGCCAAGGCTGCCGTGACAATTTCACACCAAGGATGAGCCAGCAGACGGGTAAGGAGCGGTTCGCCGAAATAGAGTATCACGGCAACGATAGCCATGCAAAGCACACTATATATCAATATAATGACCCCCACTTGCTTGAGGTAGGCATGCCAGTGGTTTGTCTGTCCCACGACATCAGGCTCCTGCGAAGCGTAACGCTCCAACCTTGAGAGGAGCGAAGCAGGCAGAATGCGTTTCAAGAATCCGTAGGCCGGTTCTGCCAGACGAATCATGTAGGGAGTGGTGAATGTGGTGAACACCGACACCGCCACGACGATGGGATAGAGAAAGTCGCTGGTGACACCCAGCGAGGTGCCCAGTGTGGCAAGGATGAAGGCGAACTCTCCGATTTGTGTCAGTGAGAACGAGCATTGCATGGCTGTCTTCAACGGTTGTCCTGCAAGCAGGAATCCCCCGGTGCTCAGCAAGGTCTGCCCGAGCATGATGGCAGCGATGATGCAGAGGATAGGCACGATATGCTGTGCGATGAGTGCCACATCCACCATCATGCCTACCGAGACGAAGAAGATGGCGCCGAAGAGGTCTTTCACTGGGTTGACGAGCCGTTCTATCTTCTCTGCTTCCACCGTCTCTGCCATGATACTGCCCATGATGAACGCGCCGAAGGCGGCAGAGAAGCCCACTGCCGACGCCACGACCACCATGCCGAAGCAGAGAGCCAGAGCCGTGATAAGCAGCGTCTCCTCACTCATCAGCGACTTCGTCTTCTTCAGCAACAACGGGATGAGGTAAATGCCAACGACGAACCAGAGGATGAGGAAGAATACGAGTTTGAGGATACTCATCAACATCTGTGTGCCCTCAAACTCCTTGCTGACTGCCAATGTGGAAAGCATCACCATGAGCACGATGGCCAGGATGTCCTCAATGATGAGCACGCTGAGCACCAAACTGGCAAAACGCTGTTGGCGAAGGCCCATGTCGTCGAAGGCCTTGAAAATGATGGTCGTCGACGACATGGCCAGCATTCCCCCCAGATAGATGCAGTCCATCTGTTTCCACCCAAAGGCATGTCCGGTGAATGCACCTACGAGCATCATTGCGAGGATGATGGTACAAGCCGCAATGATGGGTGCAGTGCCCATCTTCAGGATTTTCTTGAACGAGAACTCCAGACCGAGAGCGAAAAGCAAGAAGATAACGCCTATTTCACTCCAGAGATGTATGCCCTCCATATCGCTGACGCTGGGCATATAGGGCATATTCGGGGAGGCGATAAAGCCCGCCACGATATATCCTAACACCACTGGCTGCTTCAATCGCTTGAAGAGCAACGTCATGGCCCCCGCGCAGATGAGGATAAGCGCCAGGTCGGCTATCAGCGGTTCGAGTTCCGACATCGTTCAATAAACGTGCTGGGGGTTAATTCGTGGCTCCGCCGAGAGCGATATACAATGCGATGACCGCCTGAGCCCCGTTATACATGTTCATGGCCTCATTGAGTTGGGCGCTGAGGAGAGACTCCTGGGCGGTAAGCACCTCGAGGTAGTTGGCCTTGCCGTTGTCCATCAGTTCGTGTGTTCCGTAATAGGCTTCTTCCAGCACTTCCACCTGCCGATGGTAGAAGGCATGTTTCTCACGCGCTGCCTGACAATCTGCCAAAGCCTCATTCACCTGGTTGCCGGCGTCAATGACTATCTGCACATACTTGTGTTGCAAGTCTTCCTCGGTGAGTTGGGCAATTCTATGGTTGGCCTTAATGGTGCCTCGGGCAAAGATGGGCTGAGTGAGTTGGGCGACGGCGTTGAGCAATATCTTGCCGGGGTTCACTGCCCCTTCCCTGTTGGTCCATCCGGCAACACCCTGCAATGTGATATTGGGGAAGAATGCCGCGCGGGCTGTCTGGGTGTTGTAGAAGGCTTCCTCCATGGCGAAATTGGCCATACGGATGTCGGGACGCCTTTGAAGCGCTTCGGCAGGAACACCTATTTTGATGAACTTCATGTCGAACATCCTTTGACCAGTGGAGGAGTCTGTACTTTCAGACAGGGCTGCGCTGCCCCATTTGCTGCGCTCGATATGCTGAGGCGTTTCTGCCATCAGACGGCAAAGGGCGTTCTCCACGCTACGTATGTTGCGGCGGATATCAACAATCTGGGTCTTCACACTAAGATAAGACGACTCCATCTGGTTGACAGCGGTGGAATATACCTTTCCATTTTCCCATAATATCTTCTCTGTCTCCAAAGAAGCATTCCATAGACTGTCGGTAGCAGTAAGGATTTCCAACTGCCGGTCGAGGAGTTGCAGCATGTAATACTGCTGGGCAACGGCAGATACAAGATTGGAGCGCATGGATTCCACCCGCATCTGTGACTGCAGAAGCACGGCATTGGCAGCACGTTTCTTGTTGGTGATGGAACCGAACAAATCGGCGTCCCAACTGACTTGAAGCGGCAAATTATAGGCTTTGGTGACAGGACTGAAATCAAAACTTGACAGAGAACCCGACGGTGAGAAATAGAGTGATGGCAGGTATCCCATCTTGGCGGCCTTCAGCGATTCCATACTCTTTTCTACGGCAATGCAAGCGGAGTTCAGATCGGTGTTGTTGGCCAGAACCTGGTCAATGAGTTTTTGCAACAGAGGGTCGGTAAAAAACTCGCGCCATGAGATGTCTCCCAGAGAGCCGTCGGTTGGATAATCTTTCAGGTCTTGACTTTTGCCATAGGCATCACCAATAATCTGAGCCTGCGACTCATACGTGCCGTGCATCTCTTTATACAAACTGCAGCCCGTGAGCGAGATGCTCACGGCTGCTGCAATCATTATTTTTGAAGCATTCTTCATCATTCGTTATGATTTAAGAAGTGTCTTTGCTTTTTGTTGTGTTGGAATGAGAACACCCTCCTCAACAAATATCTATCTCAACTCTTCTATAGACAATTATTCTTCCCAAAGACGGCTGCCGTGATTCGACAAAAGGTCATCGATATCGCCCACCTCGTCCTCATCAGTTTCATCATTTGGGTCACCCGTGAAGGCGTCCAATGTGCTGTTTTGCATCAGTGCTTGATTACCGATAAGTGCTAGCAAGATTATCTCGGGTTCTATATATTTTTTCTTCATAGTGTTTCTCCTTAATTATTCAATAATCATATTGCTATGTTGAAAGTTCTCAAGTCCGGCAGAACGAGTATGCTCATTCTGCCGAACTTGCTCGAACATTTACTTGATGATTACCTTTTGTCCGTTCACGATATACACACCTCTCTTCAATGTCTTCACGCGGCGGCCTTGCAGGTCGTAACACGGAACATCCTTCAACTCAGAAAGGTCGATTTCCTGGATGGCATTGGGCTGGTTGTCATCATCGGTGAATGCGCAGAACTCACCGGCACCTCCCACGCTGGCTCCTATGGGCAGGTATACACGTCCCTTACCGAGTTTTCCACCTGTCCACTTGTAGAACCCTACACCCTTGGCCTTGTTGGCCAGCACATAGACCGAAGTGTTGCCTTTTTCGCCAGAAGTCTTCCTGTCACTTATCTCAAGCATGTTCTTCTCGGGAGCCGAAAGATTTTCAGAATCCTCATCACTCAGCAGGGTCATGGTGTAGCCATCTGCTATGACCTCGGTGTAGAGCAGGTAGGGTTCACCGCCCTTCAGTCGTTTCTCTTTGATTTCTTTCAGATGTGCCTTGCTGTCGTCATTCTCGTCTGGAGTTACTTTGGTCACCACGTATGCCTTGACGTTTTCGGGAATCTCCACGTCTTTGTAAGTAACGATGGTTTTCCATCCTGTTGAGCCAATTGACACGTCGAATTTCGAATCAGGTACGAAGCGGTAGATACGTGGCATGAAACTCTTCTCATCGCCAGGTTTCTTGGTGTTGAAAGCAGCCATGAACATATCGAAGGAGCCCATGTCGAAGGTACTGCCACTTTCTTCTTGGCCTTCCTGGCCTTCCTGGCCTTCGCCTTCACCTTCACCCGTGCTGCTGAACATATTCATCATCTCCTCCATGTCGAACGAACTGGAAAGCATGATGGTGTTGCTCTTGTCTACCGTCTCGCCTGCTTTGTTTTTACCAACCACATTGATAAACTTGATGGTGGCAATGTCGCCATCGAAGGTGATGGTAGCCATACAACTATCCACTCCTTCTTCACTGATTGCCTCAGCCTTTGTACCCACTTTCAAGCCAGAACTTGAGGAGAACATTTCCATTATCTTGCTGAAGTCGAACTGGTTGCCTTCTTCTTCATCTCCTTCACTTTCTTCTTCTACTTCTGAAGAGTCGGATGCATAGAGGTAGAGCGGTGTGCCATTCTCGTCCTCACCTACGTTGAGATACCATTTGCCGGTTTCATTTTCAACTTGTTCAAGAACAATCTCCAAGGTGCCTTTTGGACGCTTTTCACACGGAATTTTTTCCTTTGTAACGTCATCATCATCAAATACATATTTGCTGCCGTTCTTGCCGCCACCCATCATGGCGTTGTTTTCAACCATGATGTAGTCGGTATAAGTCTTTTCGGAAGTTTCCTTGTCTTCCTTCACTCTCGTGCCAGCAAGTATCAGACGGGTTCCGTTTTCCAGGTCGTCGGTGCTCGTTGTCAATACATAATCACCATCGTAATAACCAGCGGGGTCGAGGTCTCTCGTCTTCACGATCACCTTGAACTTGCGCTTCATGGTGTAGGATTTCTCCTCGACTTTAGGATCCGCGTTGTCGTCCTTTTCCTGCAGCACCACCTTTACCTTGACGGTGATTTTGGCCTTACCTTCCTTAACACCGATGATTTGCTTCTTTTCTTCATCCCACTTGGCAATCTCTTCGTCGGATGACTTGAAAGTGGCTTCTTTTATCATGCTGAGGTCAGAAATTTTTACCTCATCATTGTATCCATCAAATTTATTAAATAGATTATCTATAGAATAGATGCCTTTGCTCAATGTATAGTCGGTATAACCTCCATCTTCAACAGCCAATGTCTCGTCGACATATATCTCTTGATCTTCAACAAGCAATGTCGGGTCATATACAGCCAGGTAATTCATCTCATCAACCTTTCCGGACATTTTTGGCTCGTCGCTGCTATTATTGCTCATCATGCCAGAGAACATGCTTGTATCCTCTGTATAAACAAGTGGTCCGCAAACTACCACGCAGTCGCCAGCACTCAGTTTGGGAATTGGATTAAAGACCATTGTGCCGCCGGTACTTTCTTCCGATAATGTGCCACAACCATTAATCACCTTCATCTGACCGTCTTTCGTGCCATCGTCAGAGATATAATAGGTCACTTTGTCGGAGGTGCCGAACATGGCAGACATGTCGAAGCCCATGGAAGACATATCGAAGCCCATGGAAGACATGTCGAAGCCCGATTCTTCCATATCTTCCGGATCGAAGTCCATATCATCCATCGAATCTTCAAAATTCATGCCGCTACCACTGTCGCCCATCATCTCGCCAAAATCCATGTCGCCGAACATGGCCATCATGCCGGAGTTCACCTTGCTCACCTTGCCCTTGATGTAGTAGTGGACACCTTCTTCCAATTTAAGTACTTCAATGTCTTCAATTATAAGTTTTCCTGTCTCTGCTAATTCTTTGGCTTCAGCAACAGTTAAAGGATGATTCTTAGTACCCAGATCTGGTGTTTCACTATCATCGACTATCACCGTACATTTGGCAGAAGCCTTGTCGTGATAATCGTTAAAATTCACGGAAGCAGTGATTACCGTAGAGCCACGCTTTTTCAGTGTTATGACGCCTTGTGGGTTGATCTCTGCTACATCCGGATTACTGCTCGTCCAATTTATTTCCGATTTTTCTGCTCCTGTGATTGTGACTTTTTCATTGAAATCCAGGTATATTGGTCTTTATTCTTCAAATCATAGTTGTAGTATTCGGGTAACTCTATTTTTACAATTCTCTGGGTATCCTCAAATTTCTTGAAGTATGCAAAGCGGGTATCCTTTACAGCGTCGTCGACCTTTCCATTCTCATACTTTTTCAATTTCCATGTGTTACCCATACCCATAAAGCCCTCTTCTACACCGGCGAAATAACGATCGTCTCCGATTCTGAAGCACAAGTATGGTATTATTTGATATTCACCGTTGTCATCATAATGGGTCCAAGTAAAAGGGTAAAAAAGATTGTTCTCGCTTTCGCCAACTTTCAGTTGCTCGCCGTCGGCATAGAGATACTTATTGTCACCGGTAGCAAACCTTCTTTTATTAGAGTTAGCGTCTTCTTGAGCATCTCTTTCTACTTTCCATTTTAATTTTGCTGCCACTTCATCAAGGATGCGGTCCTTGTCGTCATTCAGTGTCACGGTCACAGCATCGGGGTCTTTGTCTGCCTTGTCGTTCGACATGGCTGTCGCTGTAGTCAAATCAACAATCGCGACAGTATCGCCCTCTTCAATCTCAACAATGCCAACCTTTTTCCATTTTACATAATTCTTTTTTGATATTTTGTAAAGAGTGAAGAGGTCTGTGGTATTATCAACAATAGAAATCAAATTATCTTCATTTTGGCTCCAACTGAAATAAGCGGGGCCATTATCACCAACATAATACAACTTGCCACCATCGTCACCATAATCTCCCAGCAAAAACTCATAAACAACATTAGTAGTAGGATTCGACACGCCGACGCTGGGAGTTGTCATACTGCCCCAAAGATAATTGTCATTATTTTTAAAATAGAACGAATTATCGCCATATTTTTCTAATGTCCAAATAATATTGGCAGGCATATTTCTTATAACATTATCTTCACCGATGGCTATTTCTACACCTTTTAAACCATAGGTTGCATCACTGGGTGATAGAGCGAGATTTTTACTCTGATCTACCAAAAGCACAGTTTCGCCATCACCTACCTGCGAAAGGTCGGTAATCTTCTCACAATCATAATCAAAGCCATCTGCATGTGCGCTGACAGCCCCTGCTAATAATAGGCATAGCAGGAAGATTGATTTCAAATAAAATGTTCTTTTCATTTGTTTTCAGATATTATGTTAATATTTTCTTTTGCTATTTCTTCAGTAACTACTGCTGCTTCCACGCTGCCACCCTGAAACTTCTCGTGTAGTTTCTGGAACACGATGAAGAAGGCGGGAACCACGAAGAGCAGGGCGATGGTGCCCACTGTCATGCCGCCCACGACACCGAAGGCGAGGGCGCGGTTGCCGTTGGCACCGGCACCACCCTCGATGATGAGTGGAATCATACCTGCTATCATGGTGACGACAGTCATCAGGATGGGGCGCAGGCGCTCCTTGCAAGCCTCGAAGGCGGCATCGCGGATGCTCATGCCCTGTGCACGTCGCTCTGAAGCGAACTCCGTAATCAGGATGGCGGTCTTGGAGAGCAGACCGATGAGCATGATGACACCCGTCTGTAAGTATATATTGTTGTCCATGCCCGGGAGATGGAGCAGCGAGCCGAGGTAGGCACAAACAAAGGCTCCCATCAGTCCGAACGGAACGCTGAGCAGCACTGCCAATGGCGTGAACCATGAGTTGTAGAGCGAGGCGAGGATGAGGTAGATGAGGATGACACAGATGACATAGATGAGGGCTGTGGCATTCGATCCGGAGGCCTCTTCCAATTCACGTGACATGCCGCTGTACTCATAACTGTAGCCCTTGGGCATGGTTTCCTTGAACACCTCGGCGATGACCTTGTGGGCATCGCCCTCGGTATAGCCGCCTGCTGCCTGCACGAAGCAGGTGATGCTTTGGAACAAGTTGAAGTGCTCAACGCTCGATGTTCCTACAATCTCCTTCAATGATACAAACTCGGAGATAGGTGCCATCTTCCCGCCACGCACCCTAACGAATATGTTGTTCAGCGACGAAGGGTCGAGACGATAGTCTGGAGCAGCACTGGCCATGATGCGGTACACCTTGCCAAACTGGTTGTAGTTGCCGACATACGAGCCGCCGCAGTAGGCCCCAAGAGTCCTCAGCACCGAAGCGGGCGACACCCCGGCGCGGTCGCACTGGGTAGCATCTACATTGACCTGGTATTTCGGGAAACGCTCCGAATAAGACGTCATTGCCATGCTGATTTCCGGCCGCTCGCCCAACTTGGTGAGGAAGTTGTTGGTCAGTTTGGCAAACTCCGAGAGGTCGCCGTCGTTCAGGTCCTGCAGCACCAGGTTCACGCTGTTGTTCGAACCGTATCCCGGCACCTGTGGCAACTGGAAGGGCATCACCTGCACATTCTTGATACTCTTGCTGGCAAAATACAAGCGGCCGATGACCAAGTCGATATAGTGATTGAAGCCCTCGCGGTCCTCCCATGGTTTCAGTCGGATAATCATCGTGGCATAGTTGGGCCCCGAGCCCGACATCATGCCATAGCCGCAGGCCGTAGCGAAACTCTCCATTTCGGGGATATCTTTCACCATCTCCTCTACCTTCTTCACTATCTCCCGTGTCTCATGGAGTGTCGTTCCCTCTGGAGCACGCACTTCGGCAAGAATCACGCCCTGGTCTTCCTGGGGCACAAGGCCTGAGGGGAGGTTTTTCATGAAGAAGACGAGCAGCACGGCGGCAACGGCCAACAGACTCCATGCCAAGAAGGGTCGCTTGATGAACTTCTGCACACTTCTCGAGTATTTCTTATAAATGGCATTGTAACTGGCCGTATATGCTTTTTTCGTGTAGTAGGTCAGGCTCTTGCGCTCTCCCTTTTCCGATATTTTCAGCATGATGGCACAGAGGGCGGGGCAGAGTGTCAGCGCCGACACACACGACAGACCCACCGCCGAGGCGATGGTGACACCAAACTGCGTGAAGAATGAGCCCGATGTGCCTGGCATGAACGCCACGGGAATGAACACTGCCATGAACACCAGCGTACATGAGATGACCGCCACCGACACCTCGCTCATGGCTTCACGAGTGGCTTGTCTGGCATCGCTGATGCCACCTTCCATCTTGGCCATGACAGCCTCGACCACCACGATGGCATCGTCGACCACCGTACCGATGGCGAGCACCAAGGCGAACAGCGTCAGAATGTTGAGCGAGAACCCCGCCAGCGTGACGATAGCGAACGTGCCGAGCAGCGACACGATGATAGAGATGGACGGAATGATGGTGGCCTTGAAGTTTTGCAGGAAGAAGAACACCACGAGGACGACGAGGATGATGGCGATGATGAGCGTCTCGACCACATTGCCGATGGCTGCATACAGGAAGTCGTCGGAGGTTTCGAGTTTCACGAACTCCAGGCCTGCCGGCATGGTTGCCTTCAGTTCATCGTAGAGTTTGTCGATACGGGCGTTCACCTCCGTGGCATTGGCACCCGGAGCCTGGAACACCATGAAGATGGTGCCCGGTTTGCCGTTGATGTTCGACAGGAAGTTGTAACTCATGGCACCGATTTCCACATCGGCCACGTCGCTCAGGTGGAGCAGGTGTCCGCTGTCGCTGGTTCGCAGCACGATGTCGTTGAACTCTTCGATAGACTTCAGCGTGCCCTTGTATTCCATCGTGTACTGGTAGTTGTTCTCCGACTGGGCACCGAGAGAACCTGTGGCAGCGACGAAACTCTGTCCGCTGATAGCAGCGAACACGTCGTTGGGTTCCAGTCCGTACTGTGCCATCACGTCGGGCTTCATCCAGATACGCAGGGCGTAGGTATTGCCCAAAGACATCACGTCGCCCACGCCGGTGATACGCATCAGTCGGGGCTTCACGTTGATGTCGATATAGTTGGCCACGAAGTCGTCGTCATATTTGCCGTCGACACTTCTCAAGGCGCCAATCTGCAGGATGTTGCTCTGCATCTTGAACACCTGCACGCCCACTTTCGTCACTTCTGCCGGCAACAGCGCCGAAGCCCTCGTCACACGGTTCTGCACGTTGACGGCGGCGATGTCGGGGTCGGTGCCTTGCTTGAAATAAACCACAATAGACACATCACCTGAAGAACTGGCCGTAGAGGTCATGTAGGTCATGTCGGGCACACCGTTGATGTTTTCCTCCAGGGGCTGCACCACCGATTTCATGATGGTGTTTGCATCGGCGCCGGTATACATGGTCGATACACGCACAG
The DNA here is from genome assembly GCA_900315455.1 of uncultured Prevotellaceae bacterium. Classification (GTDB taxonomy): domain Bacteria; phylum Bacteroidota; class Bacteroidia; order Bacteroidales; family Bacteroidaceae; genus Prevotella. The sequence continues at coordinate 179,840 of OMZE01000017.1, forward strand.
TGGGCGGTGCGATATTCGGATATTGCTCGATGGGCAGGCTGTTCATGCAGATATAGCCTACCAAAGCAATGACGATACTGATGGCGCACGCCATCACATATCTGTTGATGAAAATGTTGTTCTTCATAGTTTATTCCTTGATTTCCTCTCCAGCACGGAACACCACCTTCTGACCTTCCTGCACGTTATTGGCTCCAACAGCCACGATACAGTCGCCTTCTCCGAGTCCGGTATTGATGATGACATCCTTGCCGTTGCCCGCATCCGTAGTCGTCACTGTGATAGCCTTGGCTGTACTGTCAGGCATCACCTTGTAGACCAA
>OMZE01000004.1 GCA_900315455.1 uncultured Prevotellaceae bacterium
CGTATCTTCTACCCACGCCACACCATGCCCCGAGGGGACAGCGCGGCGCTGCTTCTTGTACTACTTGTCTTCCATGTAAATCTCTCAAAGAACGCTTCTAAATCTGTCGCTTTTTCAAGCGCAGCGAATGCAAAGGTACAACCATTTATGTTTACCTCCAAATTTTTCGGCAATTATTTTTAGAAAAATCGAAAAGTTTTCTGATTAATTGACATAAATCAAATCAAAATAACAAACTAATTCCCAAAACAACAAAAACATCTCCCCAAAAGACAAGGAACAAAAGTTCTGTATCTTTTGAGGAGACATGTTTTCGGCCCGTCGTCTCACCTACTTGGGCGTATTATTTCACCACAGTAGCCTTGATAATCCGGATTTCCTCCTTGGGTTTGTCGGCAGCACCTGTTTCGGCAAGTTGGATTTTCTCTACCACGTCCATTCCCTCTACCACTTCACCAAAGACGGTGTATCGTCCATCGAGGAAAGGTGTTCCACCGAGTTTGTTGTACGTCTCCCTGATTTCAGGTGTAAGTTGCACCTTTCCCCCCGTGAGCGTATCAAGTCGGTGTTGGAAATAGTCGATTTGCGACTCATGCAGTTGCCTTCCCCAGACGATATAGAAATCCGTGGATGAAGAAGCCTTCTTGGGATTCACGTTGTCATCTTCCCTTGCAGCCGCCACTGCCCCTCTCTTATGGTAATATTGGGGGAATACGATTTCGGCGGGAATTTGCGTCTTCGGCGGCGCGGGCACCAGCCTTTTTCCGGGTTTTCTCGTGGCGAGGTCTCCGGTCTGTATCATGAAGTCTTTGATTACCCTGTGAAACAGCACCCCATCGTAGAGTTTCTTCCTTACCATCCTGAGGAAATTGTCGCGGTGCTTGGGTGTTTCGTTATAGAGCACGATCCTGATATCCCCTAATGTGGTATTGAGAAGCACTTCATGCCTCAAGGTATCGGTTGCTGACTGTGCGTCGGCAGTGAACGCCATGCACACAGCCAACAAGAGGAATAGACATTTCTTCATCATTGCATACTTTTTTTCATTATGGGCAGATTCGCTGTACATGCAACACGCAGTCTACCCTTTTTCATCTATCATTATTTTATTGTATCTTTCGGCCAAGAACGAAACAAACTCCCATTTTAATGCCTATATATTAATAGAGGTGGTCATCGGCAGTGATTTCCTCTGCATCGATTTTCTTTTTGTCGATGGCTCTCCAGGCATAGAAGATATACGCCAGCACGAAGGGAATGAGAAGACTCACATACGTCATTGTACGAAGCGTAAACTCACTGCTGCAACTGTTGGCTATGGTAAGGCTGCTCTGCAGGTCGGCGTTAGAGGGATAATAGGCGGTATTGTTCCACCCCGCACAAAGCAGCAGACAGAGCACCACGAGCACCACACCAATGCCTGCAGGCCAGATGCCGCCCACATAAGTCTTGCTCTTGATGGTGCGTATCACGGCATAGAGCAAGAGCACTACACCCAAGAGCAATACTATAAGCAAGTACCACATTTCCAAGAAGTTGTGCAGGTATTTCATGGGTTCCATGGAGATGACGCCTGTTGCCGGGTCATAGGCATACCCGTCTTTGAGCAGCGTCCTTATAAGGAAAGCCAGGAAGAAAATCAGGAAAGGAATTACTGCTCCCACCAGTTTCACCGATGCCCTGCACCTGATATTCTCGTCGTTTACATTATTCATAATATACAGCGTGCCCAACACTCTTGCAAGGAAGAAGACGGCCAGTCCGAGCGCCAGGTTCCAGGGGTCGAGCAAAGCATCAAGTCCGTGCGACGCGTTGGCCCATCTTGAGATGACGGGTTGCACACTGTCGGTGAGACTCATTTTGTCGACGAGAAAGTTGGAGCCATTGAAGAAAGTGGCTACGGCACCTCCAAGCAGCAACGGACCGACAATGCCATTGATAATGAGGCACATCTGGAATGTCTTTGCTCCCAGGAAATTGCCCAACTTGTTCTGGAACTCATAACTCACGGCCTGCACGACAAAAGAGAACAGGATAATCATCCAAAGCCAATACGCGCCGCCGAAACTCGTGCTGTAGAACAGTGGGAACGAAGCGAAGAAAGCACCTCCGAACGTGACAAGGGTGGTGAAGGTGAATTCCCATTTCCGTCCTGTAGAATTGATGACCATCTTCCTCTCCTGCTCATTCTTGCCAAGTCCAAAAATCAGAGAGTTTGCCCCTTGCACAAACAGGAGGAAAACCAACAGGGCCCCAAGCAAAGACACCAGGAACCACCAATATTTTTGCATAAACTCGTAAGTCATAATGATAATGGTTTAAAGGTTATTTTGAATACTCAGGACCTTTCTTGATCTGTTTGCAAAGAATACTGATCTCCACGGCAAGCAGTGCCGTAAAGAGGAAAAGGAAGAGGAAGAAAGTGATGATGACCGCACTTGACGAGAGGTCGCTCACACCTACCCAGGTGGGCATCATGTCTTGGATGGTCCACGGCTGCCTGCCAAACTCCGCCACGAGCCATCCCGACTCACTGGCCACATATCCCAATGGCAAGAGGATGATACCCAGCCATTTCCACCATTTTCCGGCAGTAATGTCTTTCTTGTAGGCAAGGAACAGCGTAACGGCGAAGAAGAGGATGAACAGACATCCAAGACCCACCATGATGCGGAAAGTATAGAAACACAACGGGATATAAGGCACCACCTCATCGGCATCCTTGATATACCCATAACCAAAATACTTCATGTTCTCTTTCAGATAAGCGGCTTTGTCTGCCAGGTCCTTCTCCTGTGCAGCGGAAAGTTGTCCCTTTGTCTCGGTCTTGATTCTGCGGTAATCAGCCAAAGCGGCAATCGCTTTCTTTCCCCGCTCCATCTTCTCTGCCAGCGACAATTCCACTTGTCCATCGGCATTGGTAAAACCACCCTTAATCAGGTCGTTGACACCGGGCACAAAACCGTTGAAGTCGTGAGTGGCCATGAAAGAGAGCATCTTGGGGATACCTATCTTCATCGGGGGTTCCTCACCAGAGGCATAATCGGGTTGCTGGAAGGGGTTGACGAGGGCTATCGCAGTAAGGCTTTCTCCCTCACTGCCATTGTAGAGAGCCTCCATGGCAGCCAACTTCATAGGCTGCACCTGGGCCACGGTATAGGCAGAATGGTCGCCCGTGATAGCAGTGAGCAACGATGCCACCAGACCTACGATGGAAGCCACCTTGATACTCTCGACAGCAAAATGCTGATCCCTTTTCTTCAGCAGGTAATAGAAACTTACCGCCACGGTAAAGATTGCACCGATGATCCATGCAGAGGTGACGGTATGGCAGAACTTGTCGATGGCAAACGGCGACAGGGCCACTTCAGAGAACGACACCATCTCATGGCGCATGGTATCGGGATTGAACTCACACCCCACAGGATATTGCATCCAAGAGTTGGCCACGAGAATCCACCATGCCGAGATGGTGGCTCCCAGTCCGGTGAGCCAGGTGGAAGCGAGATGGAATCCGGGCGACACCTTCTTCCATCCGAAATACATCACCGCCACGAAGGTCGACTCCATGAAGAATGCCACAATGCCCTCGATGGCGAGGGGGGCGCCGAAGATATCGCCCACGAACCAAGAGTAGTTGCTCCAGTTGGTGCCGAACTCAAATTCCAGGATGATGCCCGTGGCAACGCCCATGGCAAAGTTCACCCCGAAGAGTTTCTGCCAGAATTTTGCCATGTCTTTCCAGAACACCTTTTTCGTGCGGTAGTAGCAAGTCTCGAAGATGCCCATGATGAGGGCCAGTCCCAGCGTGAGGGGGACGAACAGCCAATGGTAGATGGCAGTGAGCGCAAACTGCGCCCTCGCCCAGTCAACCATACCGGCATCGATGTCTAATAGTAGGTTTTGCATAGCATATCAGTATTTTGATGAATTTTTCAGTCATGGGCTCTTTCCACCATCTCCTGCCCCACGAAGTCGGCCTCATGCCCCTTTTCTGCTCTCGACTTGATGAAATCCGGAAAGAAGAGCAACTTGATGACGACAAAGATGATGAAAAGTTTGATGGCTATCACCGTCCAAAGTGTTTTTCCTATGGTCATGTTTTTGAACCCCTCGTAATAGAGGTCGAAGACTCTATAGAAAAAAGATGACTTTTTCATGGGTTCACACTTTACATTAACACCCCGGCAATGCACCAGGATAACAACACGGCAAATATAAAAGAAAAATTCCAATATTGTTCAATTTATCCCCAAAAATATTATTTTCTACTCATTTTTATTTTTTTTATACTGATAAAGTGAAATGGAACAAATGATTTGTCCTATCTTTGCATGAAAAAGTGATTTCCCTATTGGAAATCCACACCATTTTTTAGCAACTAAACACATGACAAGAAGACTATCAATCCTTGCGATAGCGTTCACTTTGGGCTTATTGGTCCAGGCCCAAGAAAAGATGACTTTGGAAGACTGCCGTCAATTAGCCATCAATAACAACAAGCAACTGAGCGTAGCCCGGCTCGGTCAGGACATCGCTTCGAGCAACCGTGCAGCAGCACGGACACATTACCTGCCGAAAGTGGATGCCATGGCTGGCTATGAACTCATGAGCAAGGAGATTTCCATATTGAACGACAAGCAAAAGGACGCCCTCAACAACCTTGGCACAACGGCCATGTCGTCGGTAGGCAACAACCTCAACACGATAATGACCGACATGGTACAAAAAGGCATCCTGACGCCACAACTCGCCCAGTCGCTGGGACAATACCTCGGCGGGATGGGCAACTCGCTGGCTGCTATGGGCAACGAACTGGGCAGCACCATCCGTCAGGCTTTCCGCACCAACAACCGCAACACCATTGCGGGTTCGGTCATGTTCAGACAACCTATCTATATGGGTGGAAGCATTACGGCAATCAACCGCATAGCAGAGCTGAACGAGCAACTGGCCTCGGAAAACTACGACATGCTTGTGCAGAACACCCTTTACGAAATCGACGCCACCTATTGGCTGGTGGTGTCGCTGAAACAGAAGCAACGCCTGGCCGACAGTTACCTGGAGTTGGTGAAACAGTTCAACACCGACGTGCACAAGATGATCGACCAAGGGGTGTCGACGCGTGCCGAAGGCCTCAGCGTAGACGTCAGGGTGAATGAGGCAGAGATGACAAAGATGAAGGTCGATGACAACCTCGTACTGTCGAAGATGCTGCTCTGCCAACTCTGCGGCTTGCCTATGGACTACCCCATCACCCTGGCCGATGAAGACAAGGACCCCATACCCGACTACACCTCGGTAGTAGCCGATGCCGATGTAGCGAGCGACCGTCCCGAACTACGCATGCTCCAGGTAGGCATCGACATCTCAGAGCAAACCTCCAAGATTCTCACCGCCACCTACTACCGCCCGCAGATTGCCCTTACGGGAGGCTACCTGCTGTCGAACCCCAACCTCTACAATGGTTTCGAGCACAAGTTCAGCGGGGTGTGGAACATCGGACTCTTGGTTCGCATGCCGCTCTGGGACTGGCACGAAGGCCGTTACAAGATACGGGCGTCGAAGGCTGCCACCACGATAGCACAACTGGAGCGCAGCGACCTCCTTGAGAAAATCAACCTGCAGGTGGAACAGCACCGCTTCAGATACCGTGAGGCCCTTCGCCGCATGGAGATGAGCAAGAAACATGTTTCCAGTGCCGAGGAGAACCTGAGATGTGCTACTGTCGGCTTCCGTGAGGGCGTGATGAGCCTCACCGAAGTGATGACCGCCCAGACGGCATGGCAGGCCGCCCAATCCGAGAAAATCGATTCAGAAATAGAAGTTCAACTATCCCAAGTGGCTCTTCGCAAGGCCCTTGGACAACTCAGATAATTTCATGTCAGCAAAGAAGCAACACAACAACATTTTACTGGCCATTCTCGGCATCATCGCCACGGTGGCAGCAGTAGGAGCAATAGGCTATTTCACCCTCGACAAGGAAGAAGACATCATACAAGGTCAGGTGGAGGTGTCGGAATACCGTGTATCAAGTAAGGTTCCCGGACGTATTCTCGAACTCCGGGTGCAGGAAGGCGACTTCGTGCATGCCGGCGACACCGTAGCGATTCTCGACGTGCCCGAAATACAGGCCAAGCGGGCACAGGCTGAGAGTGCCCGACGTGCCGCCTCTGCCATGAACGAGATGGCCGACAATGGTGCCCGTGAGGAAACCATCGAGACTGCCTTCGAACTGCTGCAACAGGCAAAGGCTGCCAACGACATCGCCAAGAAGACATTCGAGCGGGTGAACAACCTCTTCGAAGAGGGGGTCGTCACTGCCCAGCGCCGTGATGAGGCGCAGGCCGCCGTAGATGCCACCACTGCCCAGGTGAGAGCAGCACAGAGCCAGTATGACATGGCACGCAACGGTGCCCGCCAGGAAGAGCGCAAGGCCACATCAGCACAGGTCGACCAGGCGAGCGGTGCCATTGCCGAAGTCAACTCCTACATCAAGGAAACTATCCAACGAGCCCAGAAAGACGGTGAGGTGACAGAGGTTTACCCCAAAGTGGGCGAATTGGTAGGCACAGGTTCGCCTATCATGAACATCGCCGAAATCGACAATCTCTGGGGAGTGTTCAACGTGCGTGAAGACCAACTGGCCGGCATGAAGGTGGGTGACGTCATCACCGCTTTCGCCCCCGCGTTCAACAAGGAGTTGAAGATGAAGGTCTACTATTTGAAAGACCAAGGCAGTTATTCGGTATGGAAGGCCACGAAAGCCACTGGCCAATACGACCTGAAGACGTTTGAGGTGCGCGCGCGTCCGGTGGAGAAATTCGAGGGCTTGCGTCCCGGCATGTCTTTAATCATCAGGAAGAAATAGGCAACAGAAGTGAATAGAGAAAACTAAGGGCATTGAAAACGATTGGCCGAATATTGAAGATAGCATCCCGCGAATGTGGTTTTTTCCTGAAAAACCCCATCTACCTTTTCAGCATGGTGCTCTTTCCCCTCTTGGTGATTGTGTTTTTCACCTCTGTCATGGGGGAAGGCTTACCCACTGAAATGCCTGTGGGGGTGGTCGACCTTGACAATTCGTCAACGTCGCGCGGACTCATACGCAAACTCGATTCGTTTGAGACCTCCCGGGTAGTAGGACATTACTCTGGTATCGACGATGCCCGCAAGGCTATGCAGCGCAACGAGATTTATGCCTTTCTCTATATTCCGGAGAACATGTCGGGCGACCTCCTTGCAGCACGGCAGCCCAAGGTCTCGTTCTATTATTCCTTCACAACGCTCACTTCGGGCTCATTGCTTTTCCGCGACCTGAAAACGATATCGATGCTGGGGTCGGCTGGCGTCGGCAGCGCAAAGATGCGCGCCCAGGGCTACACCAGCAGGCAGATAAGCACGTTTCTGCAACCTATCACCATCGACCTGCATCCCATCAACAACCCCTGGGTGAACTACAACATGTATCTGAGCGTGATGCTCATCCCCGGCGCAATGCTCTTGTTCATTTTCCTCATCTCCGCCTATTCGATAGGCACGGAATTGAAATTCGACACTTCCAAGGAGTGGATGGCGGCTGCCAACGGCAACATCTATGTCGCCCTGGCGGGAAAGTTCCTGCCGCAGTTCCTCATCTTCCTGACCATGATGCTGGGATTCGAGTTCTACGTCTTCCATGTGCTCCACTTCACCAATGCGGGCAGCCAATGGTTGCTCATCGCATTGACGGTGATTACGATACTGGCATCACAGGCTTTTGGCATCTTCGTCTTTGGCCTGCTGCCCTCCCTGCGTATGTCGATGAGTGTCTGCTCGCTGTGGGCTGTACTCAGTTTCACGACAGTGGGTGCCGCATTCCCGCTGAGCGCCATGGACACACCCATCCAAGCCCTGGCCCAACTCTTCCCCTTGCGGCACTACTATATGATTTACCAGATATGCATACTCAACGGTTTCCCCTGGACGGATGCCGTCGTCCACTTTGGCGCTCTGGTCGTGTTCATCATCATGCCTTTCTTCGTGGTCCACATCATCCGCAAGGCCATGTTGGAATATGTCTATATCCCCTGAAGCCATGGAAAGGAAAGAACGACTGCTATATCGAATCAAGGAAGGTATCTTCGACGTAGGATACATCTGGAGCAAGGAGACGGTTTCTGTGCTGAAAGACGAGGGTGTACTGATTTTCTTCATCCTCGTTCCGCTCATCTATCCTATCCTTTACGCCTGGTGCTACAACAACGAGGTGACGCGCGACGTGCCTGTGGCCGTTGTCGACCAGTCACGCAGCCAACTGAGCCGTGAATTCACGCGTGGCGTTGACGCTTCGCCCGACGTTTCGATAAAATACTATTGCAACGACATGGAGGAAGCCAAGCGCCTGGTAGGCAAACAAGAAGTGTACGGCATTCTCTTTATCCCTGCCGACTTCTCCACCCGTCTCAACCGTATGGAGCAATCCACCATCAGCATTTATTGCAACATGGGTTTCCTGCTCTATTACAAGGCCATTTACCAAACGGCAACGTCGGTGACAGGAAAGATGAACAAGCACATCCAGATTGCCTTTTCCGGAAACCCCACCAACCGCGAGGACGAAGTGGGCACACAACCGCTGGCATTCGAGGAGGTGCCGATGTTCAACAGTGCCGGGGGATATGGCAGTTTCATCATCCCGGGAGTGCTGATGCTGGTGCTCCAGCAGACATTGCTCCTTGGCATCGGACTCGCGGCAGGAACTGCACGTGAGCGCAACCGCTACCGCGACCTTGTGCCGGTGAGCCGTCACTACAACGGCATCTTCCGCATCGTCTTCGGCAAGTCACTCAGTTACACCATGGTCTATGCCGTGCTTGCCGCCTACGAGGTGCTGGTGATTCCCCGCCTTTTCCACTTCGTTCACATCGCCAATCCCTATGCGTTGCTGGGCATCATGGTGCCCTTCATCCTGGCTTGTGTGTTTTTCGGAATGTTCATCTCGTGTATCATCCGCTATCGGGAGAATGTGCTGCTCATCATCGTGTTCACCTCTGTGCCCTTCCTGTTCCTCAGCGGGGTGTCATGGCCAAGCAGCAGCATCCCCCATTTCTGGAAAGGAGTAGGCTGCCTCATCCCCTCTACCTTCGGCATACGGGCTTTCGTCCGTGTCAACTCCATGGGAGCCACCCTGGGTGACGTGCAGGTGGAATATAACGCCATGTGGTGTCAGGTATTGCTCTATTTCTTCCTCACCTGCCTCGTCTACCGCTATCAGATTATCACCGCCCACCGCCATGCCATCGACCGCATGAACGACATCAAGGCCACTATGCGCAAGTCGGTGAAGGGAACCGCAAACACATTGTAGTAAGAGAATACTCACTACCAAACAGCCGCCCCCAGATTCTCATGGAAACTGGGGGCGGCTGTTATTGGATGGGCAAACGATGTCACTTCACGCCAACAATCTGTGTGGGTGGCAGTTCCTGGTTGCGCCGACGCGTCATGGTGACCACAGCCTGTGCCAGGTTGATGAAGGCCTGCCCAGTGGCAGTATCGATGTTCAGCGCCGCGGGTGTCCCCTCATCGCCGCTCTCGCGGATACTCTGCACGAGGGGAATCTGTGCCAGGAGAGGAATTTTCATCTCCTCGGCGAGTTTTTTGCATCCCTCCTTACCGAAGATGTAATACTTGTTCTCGGGCAGTTCGGCAGGCGTAAACCACGCCATGTTCTCCACAAGTCCCAGGATGGGCACGTTCACCTTTTCATTCTGATACATGTCGATACCCTTGCGGGCATCGGCCAGAGCCACACTCTGTGGCGTACTCACTATCACCGCACCGGTGATGGCGAGTGTCTGCAAGAGCGTGAGGTGGATGTCGCTCGTTCCCGGAGGGGTGTCGAGAATGAAATAGTCGAGTTCTCCCCAGTCGGCATCGGCGATGAGTTGCTTCAACGCGTTGGAGGCCATTCCTCCCCTCCACAGTGTGGCGGTCTCGGGATTCACGAAGAAGCCGATGCTCAGCAGTTTCACCCCATATTTCTCGATGGGTTCGATGAGGTCGCGGCCGTCTTTGTTGACAGCGTATGGACGGGCATCTTCCACCCCAAACATCTTCGGTGCCGATGGTCCGAAGATATCGGTGTCGAGAAGTCCTACCTTATACCCTAATCTTGCGAGGGCTATGGCAAGGTTCACAGCCACGGTGCTCTTCCCTACTCCACCTTTTCCCGAACTCACTGCCACTACGTTCTTCACCTGTGGCAGCATCTTACCCACCTCGGGTCTGGGTTTCGACTTGAACTCCGTGGTAATCGTCACTTTCACTTCGGGACTCACATGGTAGTGTATGGCGGCCTCAGCAGCCTTGACGGTAGACTTGAGAAAGGGGTCGGTGTCGCGCGGGAAGATGAGCGAGAACGACACGTTCATGCCGTCGATGCGCATGTTGTCGGCCAGCATCTCACTCTCTATCAGGTTCTTCTTCGTGCCCGGATAGGAGACGGTGGCCAGCGCGTCGGTAATGAGTTTGGGATAGAGTGTCATTCCTTACAATCTCCCGCATTACCTTCGCTGCACTCGTGCGGCTCTTTCACGATGGTCTCTCCCTCGGCGAGTTGTCTTGCCGAGAACCCTGAGCCCTCGAAAGCAGCGATGATTTTCTCATCAGAGGTTTTCTTCGCGTCATACTTGATGGTCACCGTCTGCTGGGCAACACTGGTCTCTATCGACTTGATGCCTTTCACGTCTTTCATGTGGGCTTTCACCCTGTTCTCGCACCGCGCGCAATGCATCTGCGGAGTGGTGGTCAGCACAAGTGTGCGAATGTCTTTGGCAAACATCATAGTGGCAGAGAGAATCACCACCATGGTCATCAAAAGTCTTTTCATATTCTTTCTATTTTTATTTGGTATTTGGTGCAAAAGTAAGAAGAAAAAAGCAAATAACTGAATGAAAAAAGTAAAATCATCCAATTTGAGGGGAAAATCCTGTAATAGAAGAGATTCCCATTAAATAATTAGCCTAGGGCACGCTGTTCTGATAAAACGCCATCTCTCTTGATTATTTCATCGAGACTCTCTCCTTCCTCATACTCCATCACATAATACACCGTTCCATTTTCCTCAAAAATGTCAGAAACCTTAACGATGCCAGGATGGTACAAATATGGTACAGATCAGAGCAATGGAAAGATAAGGAAACGACAACTATCGATAGGACTCATTCCTCTTTTTGCCGTGCCCTATATTTTTGCCTTGGATGATTAGGGATGTTTTCGTACTTCTTTTCAAGGATGTCGGACATTTGTGGAATAACTCTGTTTCTTAAGTATTTTGAGTTTTTCCCTACAAGTACACATATTTCATCAAGGGTTCTCCATTCGTCACATACCTCCAGAATCATATTCATCAATTCCTCTCTTGACATCCTTCTTTTTAAGGTTGCCACATTTCCGTCCGAGGTTGCCACATTTCCACCTGAGGTTGCCACCTTTCTATCCGAGGTTGCCACCTTTCTATCCGAGGTTGCCACCTTTATTCCATAAACATGGTACTTCGTTCCCCTTCCATATCCGTATGATTCCAATAGTTGCTGTGAGCACATGTCACTCAACATCGTGGTGATATCAGCCCTATGCATATCCAACGCATGTTGCAACCGTTCGTTGGTTATCTCCTCCTCGCTGTAAGCCAAAGCGAGTGCTGTGAGTTGTGGACGAGAAAGTCCCTCCATCTTCTTGCCGAAATGAAGATTCAAAGCATCGATGACATGTTCGTCCATCAACAACTCTAAAGGCATAGTGAGCAATACCTTATTTGGACGGCTTCTCTCCATAATGTATGGTTTCTTCCAATTCTGTTTCTCCCATCCATGAAGGATTATGTCGGTTCCACTACCTGCTTTCTCCGGTGAGCCAAGAAACATAAACATCGTCTGAAGATATTTGTTGCGGCAAATACTCTCACCACCCTTGTAGTATTGAGCAGGAGAAATAAGCATGGTGCCTGGATTGGAGAACACAATCTTGTTTGGATATTTGTATACATTCAACGTGGCATTCTCTGTGTGGTCGGCATGGATGCATAGGTTGGTAAGCGCCTCTCTTACGGCGACGTGTGCAGGAGTTTCGTTGACGCGCTGATTACCTTCCAAACGGAAAGGCTTGGGCAGGAAATTCTGCAGGATAGGAAGTATTCTGCGATAGAACTGAAACAAGTTCGACTCCCAGTTACCATCAGGATAGATTCTGTTTACCCATCTGTCCTTGGGATTCTCTATCTCCTGATAGTCAGGGAAGAAATTCGGGTTCTCGTCTATAATGGCACTATAGGTGCCAAACATCAGCAGACCCGCATACGTCAGCCCTTTCTCTCCAGTCTTTCTGTCTGTTCTGAATACATTGATTTTCTCCAAGAACTCATCTTCCGGAAGCGAAATCCACACATGGTCAGGATTAGCACTTTCAAAAAGTCGCCGATATTGTTTGATTGACTCGCCATCCAAGTCCTCCTTGCTGTAGTTCTTCAGGATTCTTCCGTCAACGGGACTCGCCAGATTGGCATCGGCATACGTACTGTTAATTTCCTCACGCGAACAATGGTAGTCACCGTCTAGGTCACGACGGTATGTTCCCGTATAAGGGTCGAGGCCGCAGAATACAGGCCTAAGGTTGATGTTCACCCTTGGGATATAGAAGAACAGAAAATACGTGCCATCAAAACCTACAATCTGCACATCATCTTCAGTGAGCAGTTGAATGTTCACATTCTGTTTACTGTGCATGTTGTTGAAGAAATCGCGCTTGTATTTCTCCGCCTGCTCTCTTGTGATGCCATCCAAGTAGAATTGGCCATCCCTCTCCTTCACCCCAAAGATGATGGTTCCACCATTGGTATTGGCAAACGAAGAATATGTCTGCCAGAAGGTTTGTGGGAACCCACCTTTCGAAGACTTGAACTCTATCTCGCTTGACTCCTTATCAGCAATTAGTTGTTCAAGCATCGGTTGTATGTCATTGTATTCGTATATGCGCTTCATAAGCAATCTATTTTTGAATCTTTTGAAGAAAAAAGTGCAAAATTACCATTCTTTTGGCTTAATCTTGTCACCATTCACGCCCAATTTTAGGAGTTTATCCTTCATGACACTAAACTCACCACCTGTATGCCAGTATAACGTCCAATCTGTATCTGCAATGTTTTTGTTTACACTGACAATCTTTTCAATATATGGCATATCAATGTCATTAAAAGAGAATCCCATTGCGACGAAATGCTTGATGTCACAATACTTATAGAATCTATCTTCTTGAAGGTATATCCTATTCATAACCTTTTTAGCTCCATTCAATGCTTCTTGATTGATATAATCTGCATATGATGGAGAAATCCTTAGTTGGTCTTTGTTATACTCCTGAGTATATTTAACCAATTGACCTGCTTCAGCATCATGTCCAACAACAATATCGTCTGGAGCCTTAATTGACCCATGAATGTGCCAGACGTTTTCTTCGTTCACATGAAACGCCTTTTCCAAGAGCAAGGTATAATTAAAGGTGAAGAACAAGGCACGGGCATCTATGCCATCCATCAATTTGATGTTATTTAAATTTATCTGACTATCAACAGCCTTAATCCATCTTCCGAACAATGGGGGAAGTTTCCATTTCATGAGGTTTCTAACCTTCATAAATCCAATGGACTTATCATTACGTGATTTTGATAGACACTCATAATCCACCTTCCCCAACATATTTTCAAAATCCTTCCACCATAAATTATCATTTTGGGGAGCATCACCGTAAATATCAAGAAGGTCGTTCCATAAAACAGAACTCTTCTTTACATAATCATCGCGGAAATCCGCATACGAAGTCCTCAATTCATGATGGAGGTCAAAACCATTACCTATTATGTATAATTTGTCAGTCATAACAAAAAGTTTATGCCAATTCTATTATTTTCTCTTCAAGGACTTGAATGCATGGTAAAATGTCATCCCCTGCAAACTGAGGACTCAATGCGGCTCGTGCCACTTTTGTGTCAAAAAGACCTAACACCTCAGGGGGCAATGTGTCTGCATAGTTGCCAATTGCCGTACAAGCTTCTCTGATTCTTTTATTGCGGCTTCTTAAATCTTTACACTGATTGGCAATATACCATTCAGCATACAATTCCTCTAATCTTTTCTTAGTCGTCAATAATAATTCTTTGTCCATTTTTCTTTTTTCTTGCAAAAGTAAAGTTATTTTCAGATTTTGCAAAGTTTCTTACTCTTTCCCTTAGGTCAACTAACGAAATCCACAGTTCTTTCAACAAAGAATGTGCTACAAAAATACAAAAAAAATGAAGAATTGATTTGCTGGAACTTTTTTGTTTGACGATTTGTTCTTGGCCGCTGTTCGTTGACCATTATTCGCCAACTTATTGCCGTTCTCTTAACTCTTTCGAAGTATTAGATTTTTTCTCACAAAAGTTTTGGTGGTATCTTTAAAAAACACTAATTTTACCATGAAAATTACAAAACAAGCTATGGATATGAGACGAATCCTTATCTCAATGATAATGCTGCTGGCTGTTATCTCTACAAACGGTCAGACAAAAATAATTACTAGGCAGTCTTCTTCTAGTAAAACGGCAAAAGTGGCTCAAAACACACCAAAAAGTAGCAATAAACAGACAAAGACGAAATCGCAAGGTAAGCAGAGCACTCAGAGAAGTCAATCGCATAAAGGCCATCAGACATCTCAACCAAGACAATCCTTATCTTTATGTCCAGACAATAGTCATCCGCATGCCATTGACCTAGAGCTGCCTTCTGGCACAAAATGGGCATGTTGTAATGTGGGGGCAAACAAGCCTGAAGGTTACGGTGAGTACTATGCATGGGGAGAGACGGAAACCAAATCCTCCTACGATTGGACCACATATAAATACTGTAATGGTACTTACAAAACATGTCATGACCTTGGTAGCGACATTGCCGGCACTCAATATGATGTGGCTCACGTGAAGTGGGGTGGGTCTTGGCGAATGCCGTCACGTGATCAAATAAAGGAACTAGTTGAACATTGCAATTATACATGGATAACTATAAGTGGCGTGAAAGGTTGCATGTTTACCAGCAAGAATAATGGGAAAAGAGTCTTTTTCCCTGCTGCAGGCTTTCGGGACAAAAAACTAGACTATGCCGGTGAATTCGCCAACTACCACTCCTCTACTCAGAATCCAGACATCATAAGCCATGCATACCAACCCACTTTTAGGTCGGATGGTCCATCATGGTATACAAACGGTGATCGCTACACCGGTTATCCAATTCGCCCCGTCTCCAGATAACTGATGATGGCAACTGACCTTATGGGAAAATTTCTTTGGACAGTAGTAAAAATGCGCCGATTTTTTAACGTTTTTATTTTAGTTCAAAGGTAATAGGTAGATTATATTTTACACGTACCGCCTGACCATTTTGCTTACCAGGATTCCACTTAGGCATTGACTTCACAACGCGCACGGTCTCTTGGTCAAGGGTTGGGTCAACACCACGTACAACGGCTACGTTGCTGATGCTTCCATCAGGCTCAACTACGAACGACACAACAACCTTACCCTGGATGCCATTCTCCTCAGCTACGGGAGGATAGTGGATATTATAACTAAGCCATGAGAGAAGTGCTCCTTGGCCACCTGGGAAGGACGGTTGCTGTTCCACTTCACTGAAAATATGTGAAGAATCGAAAACTTCCTCTTCTGAATCAGTGGAGTATTCTTGGTCATAAAAACCTATTCCTGTACTATCTGAAACACTTTCATTTGGATGGGTTGATTCTTCTGTTGTAGTTGTATCGTCGTTATTATTAACATGAATAAGGAAAATTGTAAATAGAATTACAAATACAAATAATAAAATGAATATGAGAGGCTTATAATCACGTTTGTCATCGCTGTCATATTCCCCTTCACCATCGGTTTCCCCTTCACTGTCGGTTTCCCTTTCACTGTCGGTTTCCCTTTCACTGTCGGTTTTTGCTCCTAATATCCCCGTCTCATCATCTATTGACTCTTCCTGTTCCTCATTTTTAGATGTATTTTTTAGTATTTCTACAAATTCACTGATTTTCTCTGGCCTCTCGCTAATGCGTGGTTGCATGGCTTTTTCTATAGCTTTTCTTAGGTTAGGAGAAACATTTGGTATTGGCGGAAGTCCATCATTGAGTAAGTCTGAAGCGATTGGTGGAGTGGTGCCTGTTAGGAGTTTGAATAGTGTTGCTCCTAGCGCATAGATGTCGGCTTGTGGAGAAAATATGCTAACCCCTCCCGGTTTGTATTGTTCGAGTGGTGAATAACCGTAACTTACTCCTGGAGGAGTAGTTGTTGTTTGGTCTTTCTTCTCATCATATTGTTTAGACACACCGAAGTCGATGAGAATGGGCTCGTTGTCAGCCTTGCGAATCATGATGTTGTTAGGCTTGATGTCAAGGTGGTTCACATTCGATTGATGAATGTAATCCAATGCATCAGACACCTTATAGATGTATTGTAAGGCTGTCTGCTCAGACAAATGACCCTCTCTTTTAACAATTTCGGCAAGGCTTTCTCCCTTTACATATTCCATCACATAATACACAGTCCCGTTCTCCTCGAAGATGTCGAATACCTTTACAATTCCCGGATGATTGAAACGGGCAATGATTTGTGCCTCTTTAATAAACTTTAGGCGATACCGGTCAACCATGTCCGACTGCGTGACAGAATATACAGTAGCTGAGTCATCACGCGCACAGAGGTCACGGATGAAGAACTCCTTTATGGCGAATTGCTTGCCCAGCATGGTCTGCTCGGCAAGATAAGTGATGCCAAAGCCTCCTTGGCCAAGGACTTTCTTGATGACGTATTTGCCGTCTTGTAGTTTTGTATTTAGTTGCAGTTGATTCAAAATTATTACTTTTCCAGTAGTCGTATTATTGGTGTTACACGGATGATATTGTATTTCCCTCCTTGCAGGGAAGAGTTGTTTATTAATGTGTATTCAAACATATACATAAATTGCTCTTCGTTTCAAAATATTAAAGGGTCTCATATCCATCATTAGAATTCCAAATTTCATAATTACCATTAGCGTCACCTAAGGTATAGTTAAATAAGCCATTGCCATATATAAGAATGGAGATAGCTCCTTCTTCTCCTATATTCCTTGCTTTCTCGACATTTTCCACCTTTTCAGCAATGTCTTTTATGTTCTTGAAATAACGCACTTCGTCAACAGTTCTAAGTTTTGAAGACATAATAACGTACTTCAATGCATGACCTAATAGCAAATACTCTTCCTTTATTTCATCTGGGCACCTTTTTAGCAATCGGTATTCTTGTTCATGTTCCCACTCCTTTCTTTTGTGGAAAAAGATATCGGGAATCCGACTTTCAAGTTCAGCTAAAACAGCTTCTGGTTTTTGGGATTCATAAACCACAAATGATTCTAATTCAGGTGTGTCATCATAAGCGATGCGTTGCCTATGTATTTTCGAATCAACAAGACTCTTTTCTAATTCCTTTTTGTCAAAAACTAAACACACCCCTTCTCCTTTTTCAGCATACAGGCCCCACATTTGGTGGAGGTCAAAACCATCCTTATCGTTTTCCTTATCATCTGCAGTAAGACTTATTTGACGGTACTTATATATCTCGTTATGTAAAGAATCAAACACCTCAGAAGGAATACTGTTTATTTGTGCATTAACAAAAACAATTTTGTCATTCTCATGAATGTCATTCATGTTGGTCAGTCTGCTAAATCTTAGACGATTTGATTCAATAATAATAAGTGCTGTATCATAAGAAGTGAAGTGATACAACTTTTCCATCTTTAAAAATCTCTCTTTTTTAACCATCATGACTTTTTGTTACAAAGTTAGTTTTTTGTTTTCCCCATACGATCTATTTACAAAGATTCTTATAACATGTCTTAATGCAACAGACGGGACAGGTATCCAAAAATCAAGCTAAAAAGCCAAAACAAACCAAAAATGACAAATGCCCAATACCACTTAATGGGAGCTCTTACATCTACTTCTTTCTTTTCTTCTTCAAAATCGTAATCACTGTTTTCTTTATCATATGAATCAGTGGGCATACCCTCCTCCCTTTTCCTATTAGTCTTATCTGTTTTCTCTATTCCTATCAACATGGTTTCATCCATGTCATTGGCTTGAAACAAATTTACACACTCTCTGCTTTTATTGACCATCATGACTATAATGTCCTCTACCGATTGAGGCCTATTAAGACGGTCGGTGGTCAACATACTTAAGATGAGCTGTTTGGTCTTTTCTGAAACAGTAGCCGGCATCGGCAGGGCGAGATGCTTATCGGCGGAGCGGTCATCATCGATATCTGATGGTAAAGGTGGTTTTTTATTCGTCAACAGGTTGTAGAGGGTGGCACCAAGGGCATAGAGATCCGTCCATGGCCCGAACTTCTCCAGGTTCTGCTCCATCTGTTCACGTGGAGCAAAGCCATTGGTATAACTCACTGCCGTGGAGGTGGTAGCACCTCCCGTTATACTGCGCTGTTTGCTTGCCCCGAAGTCGATGAGGGTAACATTACCGTTTCTATCCACCATAATATTGGCGGGCTTCAAGTCAAGGTGCCACAAGTTTTCTTGGTGCACACATGCCAAGGCATCAAGAATCTGGGGCAAGTATCTCATCACCTCCGCCTCAGGAAGTGGTTTCTGTATGCGTTTCAGTTTATCAGACAGGTTTTCACCGTCAATGTAGTCCATCACATAATATGCCGTTCCATTCTCTTCAAAAAGGTCGTGAACCGATACGATATGCTCGTTCCTTAGTTTGCGAAGCCGTCGTGCCTCCTTCTTGAATTTCTGCAATTGTTCATCAAAAAGACACTTGTTTTCAATGTTGCTCACACTCACCGAGGTGTTGTTGGCATCACGCTGAGTAATCCCCCTCATGAAGAACTCCTTGATGGCCACCGTTTCCTCAAACTCCACATTGGTAGCCACATAGGTGTTGCCAAACCCTCCAGATGAAAGATAACTGTCGATGCGATAAATACCCCTAAGGATACTTCCTACCGAGAGCATGGAATCTTGAATGATATTATGACTCATGTACAACGGCTTTTTGATTTAGGATTTATTCTTTCTTATTAAGGTTATCAGCAGTATAGTCTGACCATGGTCTCTGCTTTGCATTTATGGGTTAAAACCATTTGGATTTACCAATGCCTTACTCTCCATATTCTTCATCAAGGCTATAGTTCGGACTACTTTATTTTGGTCACCTCTCTCTGTACTCAGTTCTGGATTGAACCTACTCATTGCTCGGCAATATATGACATTGTATCTGTCAAATCGGCTTATGACTTGCTGATAGTCTTCAGTTCCTTCAGAAAACCTGTAGCCATTCTGCTCTCTATCAAGATAGCCAGTTATATTATCAAGCAGATCAAATTGCATTTGCCCCATTTCTTCTATTGAAGAAGTCTCATACAGATTGTTCTCAGTCTCATCTATAAGTTTAACAATGCCATCTGCTGGTGACTGTTTAGTACACGAAAAAACAGTCGTCAACAGAATACATAATGTTATCAATCTTAAATACAGTTTCATCATTGTCATTCGTTAATTGTTTACAAATTGATTTTTCAAATCTCCTCCACCACATTATCCGTCTTGTCATACCATTTACCATGAAAGGGGTTTCCGTTCTTATATGAACCGATGAAATATTCTCGGGTTCGGGATATAGTATATTTACCATAGTAGAATTCATCATTCTTGAATGAACCCTCGAAGACATCTCCATTAATAAATTTGAAAACTGCATTTTCTCCCTCCAAAATACCATTGATAAAAGGTCCTCTATATATGCTACCATTATCAAAAGTCGCTTCGCCTATACCATTTGGAAGATTATTTTCATTGTACTCTCCTACATATTCATAATTACCAAGTCTTTTGCTGAAATATCTTCCCGATCTACCTGCTGCTTCTTCGGCCGCTGCTTCAGCCGCTGCTTCAACAGCAGCCGCAGCAGAATCAGCAACCGCTTGTACAATTGAATCAATATCATCTGAAGTGGATTCTGTTACTTGTTCTCCAGAAGGAACTGCTTCGTCAACAATGGTGTCATTGAACGAAGAGCAAAACTTTAATGAAAACAAAATAATCGCTACCAACGATAGTATAAAGATAACGTAATAAAGCCCATCATTTCTATTTTTCAATTTTTCCACAGGCACTTTTACATCCACTTTAGGTTTTTCAGGTGCTTTATATCCAGAGGAAACTGGTTTTGGCTTTATCGGAGTAGGCTTAACAGGTTGAGGCTCTTTAGGTTTAGGAGTGATAGGCGTCGATACAGTCTTTCGTGGAGTATCATCAATAACCACAGTCACTTCATCCGCGTCATAAATCTTGGGCTTTTCCACATCCTTACCCGAAGTTTTTGGTTTCTTTTCCATCAACTTCTTTACTTCTGTCACCGACTGAGGTCTGTCGAGACGGTCGGTGGTCAGCAAACTGAGGATGAGTTGTTTGGTCCTTTCCGAAACAGTAGAGGGCATGGGCAGGGCGAGGTGTTTGTCAGCAGAGCGGTCGTCATCGATATCTGATGGCAATGGTGGTTTTTTGCTAGTCAATAGGTTATAAAGAGTCGCCCCTAGCGCATAAAGGTCTGTCCATGGACCAAACTTCTCCAGGTTCTGCTCCATTTGTTCTCGAGGAGCAAAGCCATTGGTGTAACTCACTGCGGTAGAAGTGGTGGCACCACCCGTTGTACTGCGCTGCTTGCTTGCCCCGAAGTCGATAAGAGTAACGTTCCCTGCCCTGTCAACCATGATGTTGGCGGGTTTCAGGTCAAGGTGCCACAGATTTTCTTGATGCACACATGCCAAAGCATCCAATATTTGTGGCAAATAACTCATCACCTCTGTTTCGGATAATGGCATTAGTTGTCGTTTCAACTTTTCAGCCAAGTTCTCGCCATCTATGTAGTCCATCACATAGTAGGCTGTACCATTCTCCTCGAAAAGGTCATGAACCGAAACGATATGTTGGTTCTTCAACCGCCACAATCTCCTCGCCTCTTTCTTGAACTTCTGCAATTGTTCTTGGAAGAGGTTCTTGTTCTCCGCGTTGCTCACACTCACCGTGGTGTTGTTGGCATCGCGTTGTGTCACTCCTTTGATGAAGAACTCCTTAATTGCCACTGTTTCCTCAAACTCTACATGCGTAGCAACGTAGGTGTTGCCAAAGCCACCCGAAGAAAGGTAACTCTCAATGCGGTATATCCCTCTGAGCATACTTCCAATTGGAAGCATGGCACCTTGGTTGATTTTATTATTCATGCTTGTGTAAGATTGGCTTTATTCCCATTTCTGTTTGAGGTTCTGGCTGTTTTTTTTGATTATCGTCATCCCCTTTGCCCAGACTTAGCCATGCAAGGATGGCAAACAACACGATGGCAGCCAACATCAGCCACAACCACTTGCAGTCGTTAAGACCAATCATACGGGTAGATGGTTGAGTTTTTTTCTTGCCAGTTGGCTCCTCATCCACATCAATAGCATCCACTGTTGTTGGCACGATGTTGAGCACATTGTATCTCGTGGTGCCCTCGTCGTCAACTATTATCTCACCGTCTATCTTCCCTACCTCGCGAATGTGAATGAGGTGTGCGGAATGGTTGTCGTTATTGCCGGCTGTCTCGTCAATGAGCCGTTGCTGTTTTTTGGCATCACTATCTTCAGAGCAAAGAATGTCCGTCAGCCGCTGATCATCCATTCTTTCCAACATACCATCGCTGCACATATACAAGTAATCGCCCGGCTGCAGGTCTCCGATATGCACAATGTCAGGCCGCACGCGGTTGTCCTCACCCGGCTGCATCGCCTTGGTGATGATGTTTTTCTGTGGCGACGTGCTCATCTCCTCATAAGAAATTTCGCCCGCTTGAAAAAGGTCAAACACCAACGAATGGTCGCGACTACGATAGAGCACTTTATGCTCTGATGGGCGGATATGGTAGATTCGGCTGTCACCGATATGCGCTGCCGTGCATCCCCCAGCATGCAGTACCACGAGGGTGAGGGTTGTGCCCATACGTTTGGCTGCGCCATCATCCTTGTCGTCAAGTGCCTCGAAAGCAGCATTGATGGCATCGAGGACAAGTTGGTCGTCTACCCTATCATCACTCGGCCAATGGCTGTCCATATACTTGGATATGGCCAGACACACCGTCTGGCTCGCCACCTCGCCATGCTCATGACCTCCCATGCCGTCGCATAGCACGAACACACGTTCGTTTTCCGAAGCCTTGTCATTTTCGGGATACAATGCATCCTCCTGATTGTCACGATTGCCCAACTCGTGGATGGACAGCAGTGGGTATATTCTGATGTTCATAGTTCTATTATTCTATCTTCATGGTCATCCTCGTGGCACCCATCGTGAACTCATCGCCGTTGGAGAGTACCAGTTCATCGCCATTGAGCAATTCCTTCTTCCCTATGATAATGGAATTCTTGTTCTTGTAACAGGAAATGGTCACCGTAACAACGCCACTTGTTTTATATACATTCATCATGGCGTTCTGTCGACTCATATAAAGGTCGTCCACTTCGAGTTGAATATCAGCAGTTGACGATTTCGCTTTGCGTCCCACAATGTTTCGTCCTTCCTGTAGTTCATATTGTTTGCCCTCGCATACGATGAACGCCTTTCCTTCAGTAGATTTTCCCATGACGAGTTGGGTTTCATAACCTCCACCGCTTCCAACCAGATGTGTGCGTGCATCCAATGGTTCATTGGCAGCCTGTTGTTGGAATCTAACCCGTAGTGATGCCCCGCACTGGGGACATGTGATGATTTTCACCGCCTCATTCATCGTGTTCTTCACTTCGAGCACCACCCCACAAGCAGGGCATTTCACATTTTTCTTTTCCATGTTGTTACCACTTTATCACCGTCATGTTCTTGTCGAAGTTTCCCCACATCACAGGATGCTGCCGGTCTCTGGATTCCCTTACGACTCCATTGTGTACGAAATCGTAGAGTTCTCTGGCCGTCACAGTCCTGTCTCGGTTGACATCCGCTCCGCCTCTCAGTCCTCTTTCCAGGAAAATGGTAAAGAAACTGTTGGCAAAAGGAGTCTCCAATGATTTCTCCGTCGTACGTGAAGAGAGGAAGAACATGATATTCGTGTCTTTTGTTCCATATGACTTGTCGTGTTGGGAAGTGGAACGCATCTTGCCTGCATAACAAGCATCGGCCACAACAATCTTGGTCTTCGCCTTAGAGTGCTGCATTGCCGCTACCACATCCCGATATTGAAGAGAACCGTCGTAACACACAAAACCATTTGGAACGCCATGTCCGCTGAAGAAAAACAGCACCACATCGTTCACTCCTGCCTTGCTGAAGGTCTCGGCCATCGCCTTTCTCACCATAGCAACAGAGGCATTTCCATTGGTAAGACACCTCACGTTGGAATGCCCGTTGGTGGCAAAAATCTTCTGAATAGCCATAGCATCATTGGCGCTTACCCGCAGGTCGTTTTGTCTGCCGGGGTAATCGGCAATGCCCACGCACACCACATAGTTGTGGGCGTGGGCAACTGTTGCCAACAGTATCAGAAGCCACATGAAGGTCGCTTTCATTTCACATGTTTACATAGGCATTGCTGCATCATCCATATAGTCGGGCATATCGGGAGCCACGTCGGGGTTCTCCATGTTTGTCATTGCCGGACCTTCATCAATCCATACAGGAGGATTACCTTCGGCAATATCCCCCATAGTTGTCACGGCTCCTTCTCTGAAAATCACAACATCGGGTTCGTTAAGTGTCAGGGAGTCGTCGACATCTATAACCACCACATCGGCCTCATTGTCGCCTGTGAGGTCAAGCGCCGCCGCACTATGTCCTTGAACCTCTCCTTGTCCCAAAATGCGAACATCGGCATCAGTGGTGTTATCTGCGGTCATCTCACTGCCATTGCTCAGATTCGTGGTCTGGACTTCTATCTCTTCATTCTGCACAGGTGCTTCTTCTACAGCGGAGGTAAGCACCACATCAGGATGTGCCTCACTCATCTGTGCCACCTGCACATACTGTGGTGTTACTTCGGGATGTACGGAGTCAGCAAAGGCTGTCCGTTGGGCATCGCTCATGGCATTCCATTCGTCAGCAGAATAGGTGCCGTAGATACCACCATGCCAAGTGAACACTCCGCCTGGGCCTACCTCTGCGCGGGCGGCTGCGAAAGCCTCGTCAAACGACATGCTGTCGCTAACGTGAGCCATGGGGGCTTGAGCGTATACGGGAGCCGAGTTGGCATCCTCACCATTCTCACTTGCCGATGCATCTGTATCCTCTTCATTCAACACAGTTTCAAGATGGTCCACGGCACGTATGCCTCCTGCTCCAAGCAAGATGCCACTAATAGTGCCGAAGGTAACTTTCTTCCATAGATTGTTTTTGGCATTGTCTTTCATAAACGGGTCGTTTTTCGCGAATTCGCCTAATCGGATTGTGTTGTCGTTGTTCATAATCGTTGTTTTTCTAGGTTTTGATACAAAGATAGCATAAAATGAAGGTAATTCCAATTATTCACTCATATTATCCATGAAATGGTAGAATTCGATGATGAAATGTTACCATAACGTGAAGAAATGTTATTTCTGCAATTTCGTTTTACATTTAGGACAATAATCCATGTTTCTCGTCAAAATGTTATAGTCAGTAAATCCAAAGAAATAACCACATTCAGGGCAACAGTAGTCGTGGGTGAATTGATCTTTGATTTTTTCCCGCTGCTCATCGTTGTTGCCTATGTCCTTCCATGCCTTACGGGAAAAGAAAATGGTAAGGATAAGGACCAGACCATACAGGATGTAGAAGACTTCTCCTCTTCCTCCAGAGATATAGCCAATAAGTACAGCGGCCATAGTAAGCAGTGGCACAAGACTTCTGAGAACCTGGAAACGCTGAGTGCTTTGTGTTATCTCCTTGTTATTGTTAGTATAATTCTCCCATACCTGACGAAGGGGCCTAATGTCTGCCACCTTCGGCAGTCCTGCATTAACAGTATTCCAATCGAGAAGGTATCTTTCTTGCCCTAACTCTATCCGGTCGCCACGATTGATGGCCATGCTCATCACCTTTGTGCCGTTTACATAGGTCACATTTTGGGGATTGATATTCTTTATCCTCATCGTCCCGTCATTGTTGATGGTGATGGTGCAGTGTTTCCTACTCACACTCAGTGGAACACTCTGCGGTGCGCCGACAACACTAGTGTTCTGCCCCGTAGTGATACTTAATCCAGAGGTTGCTCCGTCACGTCCTATTGTAATATCCATAATAGATAATAGTTTGATTATTCCATACTATGAGAAAGATATGCTTTGATGCTTTTCAGTGCCGCTTTAGAGATGGGCAGTTGAAAAGCAAAGAGCGAAAAGTCGGTGAGCACAAGGTGCTGTTTCGAGATGTTCACGTCATAAATGTACCTTCGGTTGATGATGAATCGTTTACCGACCCTCATAAAAGTTGTTGCCTCCTCACCAAGTTGAGTGGAAAGGGCTTTCTCCATATTCGACAAACAGAGAGGTAACACCGATTTCAGTTTATTGGCCATGACGACCTTGGTATAATTACCATCAGCCTCGAAATAAACAATTTTGGAGATTTCGAGTCTAAGTAATTGGTCTCTTGAGTTAATGACAATGTGGTTCATATAGGCTAAGGCTCTATTCCTGTTATGCAATGGTATTATATAGACTACAAAAATACAATTTTTTCTTAAAAGGGGAGCAAAAAAAGTGAAAAAAAGAAAAAGACCTTTACTATGGGGTCTCCTTCTAGATATTCCACAAGGATGACCAATAGCCACCACTGTCGTGATAAAAATGGCGCTGGGCTTTCTAATAATGTTTGTGATATTTCTTTTCTTTACCTACGGCAACCGCAGGAAGTTCCTGCCGATTGAGGAGATATGCTGTTGATGCAGTGGAGCGAGTCTCCTATTTCCAAGGTTGACATCTTGAAAATACCAAGGCATTGTTAACCCGTCAGACAAGCTGCTCCAATTGTTCGTATCTCCTTGCCTCCCTTCAAGCCGTGTATCTATTGCAGTGATTAGTTCCTGATCAAAGTGTCGGCTAATAATACCAATAATATCTCTTTATTGTGGCAATCCAACTAGACGAAAACCTAAATTGCGACTACAATAGGTTGGAGGATTGTGATACCGATAGACAACACTACAGCGTGATGTGTCATTACCAAAACTTCCCCCTCGGCAAATTCGATAAGAACCAGAAGAAGCTCCTTTGGGATTGCTTTGTAATGAGGGTCTATAGCTCCCATACAAATCTGAACACATTTCCCAAACATTTCCAGACATATCATAGAGCCCCAACTCGTTGGGAATTTTCTGTCCTATGAGGTGAGTTTGGCGATTACTATTGTCGGAATACCATGCCACAGAGCTAATGTCATTACTACCACTGTATTTGAAATTTTGATGCCGATTACCACCGCGGGCAGCATATTCCCATTCAGCCTCAGTAGGCAGGCGAAATAGATGGCCGGTTAGTTTATTGAGTATTCTAATGAACTCCTGACAATCATTCCAGCTGACATTCTCAACAGGTAGTTTCAAACCTTTGAAAAACGATGGGTTATTATCCATTACCGCCTCCCATTCCTCTTGAGTCACTTCATAACGACCAATATAGAATGAGGAGAGATTAACTTGATGAATTGGTTTGTCGTCAGGTTCTGAACCACCCCCCATACTGAACGTGCCACCATTTACAAAAACCATGTTGTTGACAAGATTATCAATAACAAGGCGTTTCTCAGCAGACAAAGAAATACTGACTGGTTTTTGTGTTTGGGATGTTACAGATTTTTCCTTACGAATTTGCGAGGTATCCTGTTCTTCAATACTTGATAGGACGAGGCGGCAGCCACGGCCGGGGCTACTACCGCCGGGGCTATCAAAAGTCCGATTTGACACACGTTTGTCCTTGACGAAGGGTCCCCAGCTGCCACCACGATACACACGCCAAGAGCCTGATGTTGCACCTTTAGGATTAGTCTGAGAGGATGAACTGTAATAACCATACCAGTCACTACACCACTCATCCACGTTGCCAGACATATCGTAGAGGCCGAGCTCATTAGGGAATTTCTGTCCAACTGGGTGGGTCTGGTTATTACTGTTACCATCATACCACGCTACAGAGCCAATACTATTACTGCCTGCATACTTGTAGCCACGGCTGTTATTACCGCCCCTTGCAGCATACTCCCATTCAGCTTCAGTTGGCAATCTGTATTGCCTGCCCGTCATAGCATTGAGTTTTTGGACAAACTCCTGGCAGTCGTTCCAAGTCACATTTTCAACAGGTCGTTTGACACCTTTGAATTTAGACGGATTGCTCCCCATCACGGCCTGCCACTCCTCCTGAGTCACCTCATATTTGCCAATGCTGAACGAAGAAAGCGTCACTTGGTGGGTTGGTATCTCGTTGTAACCTGCATCACTACCCTGCTCTGATGTAGCCCCCATTGTAAACGTGCCGCCGGAAACAGAAACCATATTATTAATGAGATTATCGATGACACGGCGTTTTTCGGCAGACAATGAAGAAAATGTAGTTGACTGTATGCTGGAAGAAGCAGACGAGCCTGTAGTTCCTTGTTGTCGGTTACCCCCCGACCTCTTGGTAGACGAAGCGGCATTGCCTTTCTTCGTCGGAGTCGTTGTCCTCGGCTTGCTCGTATTGGTGCTCGGCTTTGTCGTTGACGGTTTGGAGCCCCGAGTAACATTATGCGTCTGTGCCGAGATGGTGGTCACGGCTAGCAGCAAGACGAAGATTGCCAATATGCTTTTCATCTTATAAATCATAGGTAATTTCATGGTGCATATTATTGTTTTCACGAGTGTTATTTAGGAAAAAACTAAAGGGCAAGACGTAAACCAAGGTCATAGTTTCGGTAGCCAGATGTGCTGAAGCACCGGTAGGACATGTGGCAGCAACTGGCGAAGTTGCGCCAACCACCACCTCGATACACACGGCATGAGCCAGACGCTGCACCTTTGGGATTGGTCTGAGAGGATGAACTGTATTTTCCATGCCAGTCACTGCACCACTCCCACACATTGCCAGCCATATCATAAAGTCCTAATTCATTGGGTAACTTAGTGCCCACATTGTGGGTCTGGTCTCCGCTGTTGGAATCATACCAAGCCACCGACCCAATGTCATTTGCACCAGGAAATATGCACCCACGACTGCTATTGCCGCCACGAGCAGCAAACTCCCATTCTGCTTCTGTTGGCAGGCGAAACTCCAGACCAGTAATAGTGTTAAGTTTACAAATGAAGGTTTTACAGTCGTTCCAACTGACATGTTCCACAGGTTTTTTTGCTCCTTTGAAATAGGAGGGGTTATTACCCATAACAAACTCCCATTCCTCTTGAGTCACCTCATAGCGATTGATATAGAATGATGATAATGATACTTGGTGAGCGGGTTTTTCATCACTGTTGGCATTATGGTATTGTTCTTCAGTTGCTCCCATCGTGAAAACGCCCCCCTCAACAAATACCATGCTGTTGAGAAGATTTTGGATGATTGGATTGGGATGATTAATGTTTGTCAATAATACTTTAACAGTGGGCTCAATGTCCTCTGTTTCAATAAAAGATCCAGAGGGTGAAGAAGAAATAGGAATAGGCGAGGTAATCTTAATGGTTTCTTCTCCATCTTTATTGTCTACTGCCTTAGGCATTTTGTTCCCAATCTTAGCCGCGTTCAAACATTCCTCAATCTCATCCACAGACTGTGGTCTTGCTTTTCTCTTGGGCTGCATCATCCATATAACAATCTTACGCATTTCATCTGAGACATCCGTGGGAAAGATAAAGGCATCTTCACCGTCTTCCTCGATGTCTATAGCCATGGGAGTTTTTTTGTTAGTCAGAAGCGTATAAATGGTTGCTCCTAATGCATAAATGTCGGTCCATGGACCAAAACGGTCATACATCTGGCCTATCTGCTCGTTGGGTGCATAGCCGGGTGTATAGCAAAGTGCTGTAGAAGTCGTTATGCTTCCATTGGTGCGTATCTGTTTGCTGGCACCAAAATCTATCAAATATACCTTCCCGTTATTGTCGAGCATCACATTTCCTGGTTTTAGGTCAAGATGCCAAATCTTATTCTGATGTACTTCTTTTAATGCATCAAGTAGTTGTGGGAGTAGTTTTCTTACCTCAGTCTCTGAAAAAGATTTGTCAGTCCGCTTCAACCTTTCTGCCAGTGACTCACCATCGATATAGTCCATCACATAATATGCCGTGCCGTTTTCCTCAAAGAGATCGTGCACTCGAACAATATGCTCATTCTTTAGCCTACGCAATCGTCGTGCCTCTTTCTTGAACTTCTCCCTTTGTTCCTCAAACTGCTGGATATTTTCGGAGTTGCTCACACTCACCGTGGTATTATTGGCATCACGCTGTGTGACTCCCCGCATAAAGAACTCCTTGATGGCCACCGTTTCCTCAAACTCCACATTGGTAGCCACATAGGTGTTGCCAAAGCCACCTGAGGAAAGATAGCTATCGATCCGATAGACACCATGAAGTATGGTGCCTTTCCTAAGCATACAACTGATTCTGATTTTTTCAGGCATTAGAGATTATTATAATTATCGTTCTTTTGTGCAAAAATAGGATTTATTAAAAGAATATGTAAATACTTATACGGACATATTATGACTTTTATAGCACTTTCTTTTCATTTTGAAAGAACTAAAGAGCGAGGCGAAAACCGCGGTCGCGGAATCTGTAGTCGGGTTCGCCGTAGCTCCGGCCCGACACATTATGGTCACTATAACCGGGAATCCAACTATCTCCGCGAAACACATGAAAAGAGCCATTTGATGGACCCTTGGGGTTAGTCTGGGGAGAACTGCCGTATGCACCAAACCAGTCGTTGCACCACTCCATTACGTTGCCAGCCATGTCATATAAGCCTAACTCGTTGGGGGCTTTCTGTCCCACAGGATGGGTCTGATGATTACTGTTACGCCAATACCATGCTACGGAGCCAATATCATTGCTGCCTGGATACTTGTAGCCACGGCTGTTGTTGCCACCCCTTGCCGCATACTCCCACTCCGCTTCTGTTGGCAAGCGGAATTGCTTGCCCGTAAGGGCGTTGAGTTTTCGGATAAACTCCTGACAGTCATTCCAACTCACATTTTCGACAGGGTGTTTGGCACCTTTGCGGTGAGAAGGATTACTCCCCATCACCGCTTCCCATTCTTCTTGAGTAACTTCATAGCGACCAATGCTGAATGACGAGAGCGTCACTTGATGGACAGGCTTCTCATCGTCTTCGGCATCACTACCCTGTTCTGAAGTTGCTCCCATAATAAACGTGCCGCCAGAAACATAGACCATATTGCTGATAAGATTATCAATAATACGGCGTTTCTCGGCTGACAATGTAGAACTTGCAGAAGACTGTGTACGGGAAGAAGTAGACGAACCTGTAGTTCCTTGTTGTCGGTTACCCCCCGACTTCCTGGTAGACGAAGCAGCATTGCCTCTCTTCGTCGGAGTCGTTGTCCTCGGCTTGCTCGTCGAGGTGCTCGGCTTTGTCGTTGACGGTTTGGAACCTCGAGTGACATTATGCGTCTGTGCCGAGACAGTTGTCACGGCTAGCAGCAAGACGAGGATTGACCAAAATACGTTTTTCATACTTATATCACCTTTATCAACTACAGCAGTTACGGGAAAGAACTGCAATGAATCCAAATTCGGTGGCTAATTTAGTGAATTATAATGAAAACACAAAAAAATCCTTTTCATTTTCGTGAAGAAAAGAGAAAAGAAGAAATGTCGCCCCTCTTCTGCACTGACCAGCGGCTCCACCACCTCGTATGCCATTTGGAACACCCAGCACTGCGAGAAGGAGTGTATGGTTCCCCCACCAACGAGCACTGGACATCGGATATCACCAAGCGCAAACAGATGGAATGAATCAAGGCGGGGCTTATTGGAGCCCCGCCTTGACCTTATGTTTACATCATAAGATAAATAGCCACTATTTGCTCTTCTCCAGGCTGCTGCGCTTGTCGCGCTTGTAACTGCGGTATTCGTCGAGGGGGATTTCCACGTCGGGTTCCTGCAGTTCACCCATACGGGGCAACTCAAACTTGATGTACTTGATGTTGAGTCCCCGCTCTATCCACATGTTCTCGTAATAGGTGTGGATGGAAAGAATCTGTTCGGTCTGCGGGTCGAGCATGTCGGTGTGGTAAAGGTCGTCGGTGCGGAAGAGCACGGGCAACTGGTTTTTCTCCACCAACAGCGTGGTGTAGGTGAAGAGGAAGTTGGAGTCGGTCTTCAGGTGCACGATGCCGCCGTCGGCAAGAAACCTGCGGTATCTCTCCAAGAAGAAAGAACTGGTAAGCCTCTTCCTTGGATGTTTCATCTGCGGGTCGCTGAAGGTGAGCCAGATTTCCTGCACCTCGTCGGCAGCAAAAAATTTGTCGATAATCTCGATATTGGTGCGCAGGAAAGCGACATTGCCGAGCCGTTCCTTCAGGGCCTGGGTGGCTCCCGTCCACATTCTCGCGCCCTTGATGTCGACACCGATGAAATTGATGTCAGGAAACATCCGCGCCAGTCCGACGGCATACTCGCCCTTGCCACATCCCAACTCAAGGACGATGGGGTTGTCATTGTGGAAATACTCCTCCCGCCAATGGCCCTTGAGGTGGAAATCAGCATGTTCCAGTGCCGAATAGGGGCACTGGAACACGTTCTCGTAGGTTTCCATGTCGGCGAACTTCGCCAGTTTACCTTTGCTCATTCAATGATGACTTTAGTCCAGCCGTGCTTGTCCTCCACCGTGCCATACTGTATGCCACGCAGCGTGTCGTAGAGTTTCTTCGAGATGGGTCCCGGTTTCCCGTCCTTGCTGAACGTGAAGCGCTCGCCGGTGTCGAGGTCATCGATATAGGAGATGGGGCTGATGACGGCTGCCGTGCCGCAGGCACCTGCCTCCTCAAAGGTGGCGAGTTCCTCTTCGGGAATGGGCCGGCGCTCCACCTTCATGCCGAAGTCTTCTGCCAACTGCATGAGACTCTTGTTGGTGATGCTGGGGAGAATGGAGGTCGACTTCGGTGTGACGTAGGTGTTGTCCTTGATACCGAAGAAGTTGGCAGCACCACACTCGTCCATGTATTTCTTCTCCTTGGCGTCGAGGTAGAACTCGCAGGCATAGCCTTTCTCATGGGCCAGGTTGTTGGCGAAGAGCGATGCGGCATAGTTGCCGCCCACCTTGTATTTACCCGTGCCAAGGGGAGCCGAACGGTCGTAGTCGCGGATAATCACATACGGATTGGTGGAGAAGCCTCCCTTGAAATAGGGTCCCACGGGGGTGACGAAAATCAGGAAGAGGTATTCGCTTGCCGGATGTACGCCCACCTGTGCGCTGGTACCGATGAGCAGCGGACGGATATAGAGCGTGGCACCACTCTCGTAGGTAGGGATGTATTCCTGGTTGAGTTTCACCACCTTCTCCACCATCTCCTCAAAGAGAGGTGTGGGCACCTCGGGCATCATGATGCCACGGCATGTGCTCTGCAGACGGGCGGCATTCTCGTCCATTCTGAAGACCCGCACCTTGCCGTCGGGACACCTGTAGGCTTTCAGCCCCTCAAAGGCTTCCTGGCCATAATGAAGGCTGGTGGCTGCCATGTGGAGTTTCAGATACTCGTCGGAGCAGATTTCTATCTCACCCCATTTGCCATCACGATAGTAGCATCTCACATTGTAGTCGGTGGGCATATACCCAAACGACAACTTTGCCCAATCTAAGTTTTTCATATTCCTGTGTTATATTGGTTTTATATGGGCAAAGGTAGTGATTATTTTGCAATAAAGGCATCGCAAGGGTGAAAAAAGTTTTGAAGCCCCCGTTTTTCCCTCAAAAAGCCACCCGCTTCTTGCCATCTTGTATATACATGCCCTTGGCAGGTGCGTGGTGCAACTGGCAGCCTTGGGGGCATTTCCAGGAAATACTAGACTCTATACCAAGATTGCCAAGAAAAATGGCTCTGTCGGGGATTTCTATTCGCTGATTGACTCGATATAGAGAAAAACAAACACTGTCATACACATAAAAATGGTAAAGTAAAGCACGCTTTCCCTTTTTTTTTTTATTTTTGCAAGGCCAAAGCAGCAAAGTGCTTTTACCCTTATCATCCACAAATATAACCCAAACAATGAAAATCGGAATCATCATCGCCATGGAGAAGGAGTTGGCACAGTTGCGCCAACTGCTCAGTGAACCACAGGAAGAACACCGGCACGGGAAGGTTTTCCACATCGGCAAGATAGGAAAGCACCACGTGGTGATGCAGCAGTGCGGCATCGGCAAGGTGAATGCCGCCTCTGGCGTCACGGAGATGCTGCTTACCTACCAGCCCGACATCATCCTCTCTACAGGCTGCGCCGGGGGTGCCGACACCACGCTCAACGTCACCGAAGTGGTGGTGGGAACCCACTACACCTATCACGACGTGTATTGCGGCAGTGAGGTAGACTACGGGCAGTTTGTAGGTATGCCTGCCACCTTCCCCGCCGACCCGAATCTGCTGGAGAAAGCCCTGAGTCTGGACTGCGGCACGAAGGTGCATGGCGGACTGATGGTGGGCGGCGACTGGTTCGTTGACAGTCGCGAGAAGATGCGCGAGATATTAGGGCATTTCCCTGATGCCAAGGCCGTAGACATGGAGAGTTGCGCCATTGCCCAAGTATGCTACATCTACCAAGTGCCATACCTGTCGTTCCGCATCATCAGCGACGTGCCGTTGAGCGACCACAAGGCGTCACAGTATTTTGATTTCTGGAGCCGCATGGCCAACGGCTCTTTCGAAGTCACCAAATCATTCATTGAAAAATTGTAACCATGGACAAGATACCCAGTTTCACCATCGACCACACCCTCCTGAAGCGGGGGATTTATGTATCACGCAAGGATGTGATTGGCGATAGCGTGGTCACCACGTTCGACATCCGAATGAAGGAACCCAACCGTGAACCCGCACTCCATCCCGGCACCCTCCACACCATCGAACATCTTGCAGCCACTTATCTGCGCAACGACCCGGAGTGGAAAGAACGCATCGTATATTGGGGACCGATGGGCTGCCTCACCGGCAACTACCTGTTGCTCTCCGGCGACTATGCCCCGCAGGATATCGTGCCTCTGATGCGCCGCACGTTCCGTTTCGTGAGCGAGTATGAGGGCGAGGTGCCGGGCGCCGCCGCCCGCGACTGCGGCAACTGGCTCCTCCACGACCTGCCGATGGCTCGCTGGGAAGCAAAAAAATTCCTCACCGAAGTGCTTGACAACATCGGTGAGGAAAATATGGTTTATCCGAAAGGATGACTATTCTTTCTGACTGCGCTTGCGGTCGTTGTGGTCGAGGATGGTCTTGCGCATGCGGATGCTCTTGGGCGTCACCTCCACGAGTTCGTCGCCCTTGATGTATTCCAGACATTCTTCAAGGCTCATCACCACCTTGGGGATGATGCGCGCCTTCTCATCACTTCCACTGGCCCTCACGTTGGTGAGTTGCTTGGCCTTGGTCACGTTGATGACCAAATCGTTGTCGTGCACGTGTTCGCCTACCACCTGTCCGGCATACACCTCCTCACCGGGATCGATGAAGAACTTGCCACGGTCTTGCAGTTTGTCGATGGAATAGGCAAAGGCTGTTCCGGTCTCCATGGCAATCATCGAACCGTTGACACGGCGTGAGATCTCACCCTTGAAAGGCTGGTACTCCTTGAAACGGTGGGCCATAATGGCCTCGCCCTGACTCGCGGTGAGCACGTTGGTGCGCAGACCGATGATACCCCTCGACGGGATGTCGAACTCAATGTTCACCCTGTCGCCCTGGGTCTCCATCGAGGTGACCTCTCCCTTGCGGCGGGTCACCATATCAATCATCTTGCTCGACGACTCCTCCGGCACGTTGATGGTGAGTTCTTCTATCGGCTCACAACGCACACCGTCGATTTCCTTGTAGATCACCTGAGGCTGTCCTACCTGCAGTTCATACCCCTCGCGGCGCATGGTCTCAATAAGCACGGAGAGATGAAGCACTCCCCTGCCGCTCACTATCCAGCGGTCGGTGTTGCCGTCGAACTCCTCTACCCTGAGCGCAAGGTTCTTCTCCAGTTCTTTTTGCAGACGGTCGTTGATATGGCGCGACGTACACCATTTGCCCTCACGCCCGAAGAAGGGAGAGTCGTTGATGGTAAAGAGCATGCTCATCGTTGGCTCATCAATGGAGATGGGTGGCAACGGGTCGGGGTTCTCAAAGTCGCAGATGGTGTCTCCAATCTCGAATCTCTCGAGCCCGATGATGGCACAGATATCGCCACTACCCACCTGCTGGGTACGCACATGCCCCATTCCCTCGAAGGTGTGCAACTCCTTGATTTTCGTCTTCTCCATCGACCCGTCACGATGGGCAATGCTCACGTTCATCCCCTCGGTGAGGGTGCCACGGTGCACACGCCCCACGGCAATGCGACCGGTGTAGTTGGAGTAGTCGAGCGAGGTGATGAGCATCTGCGGCGTGCCTTCAATATACTTCGGAGCAGGGATGACTTCCACTATCTTGTCGAGCAGATAGGTGATGTCATTGGTGGGGGTGTTGTAGTCCTCACCCATCCAGCCGTTCTTCGCGCTGCCATAGACCACGGGGAAATCGAGTTGGTCTTCGGTGGCATTGAGCGAGAACATCAGGTCGAAAACCATCTCATAGACCTCCTCAGGACGGCAGTTGGGCTTGTCGACCTTGTTCACCACGACGATGGGCTTCAGTCCTATCTGCAACGCCTTTTGGAGTACAAAGCGGGTTTGTGGCATCGGACCCTCAAAGGCATCGACGAGCAACAAGCAACCGTCGGCCATATTGAGCACACGCTCCACCTCTCCACCAAAGTCGGAGTGACCCGGAGTGTCTATAATGTTGATTTTCACGCCTTTATAATTGATAGAGACGTTCTTCGAAAGAATTGTTATCCCTCGTTCTCTTTCCAGGTCATTGCTGTCGAGCACCTGGTTTCCTATCTCTTTTCCCTCACGGAAAAGGTTTCCTGCCAGCATCATCTTGTCTACCAATGTCGTCTTTCCGTGGTCGACATGGGCAATGATGGCGATGTTTCTGATGTCTTGCATGTTGTCTTACCTTAAAAACTATCGTTGCGGAGTAGTCGCAATACCTATTTATACCTTGTTTAAAAATCGGCTGCAAAATTACGCAAAATCCGTGTAACCTGCAAGTGATTTGCAAGATAAACTTGACACGACAGGAAATATGGGCTGCAAAATCTTGAGTGCAGAAAGTAGAGGGATGACAAAAACGAGTACCGCGTTAAAGATTATTAACTAAAATTAAGCCAAATAAATAAACATTTTTCTTAACTTTGCGAAAGTAAAAGCGAAACATCTTGAATGGCCTGAGACAAAGACCGGCTCAGGCATCCGACTACAGCATTTGTTTAACCAATTTATTATATCGACATGAAACTAAAATCAATCATTACCACGCTAATCATGCTGCTTTGTGTGGCATTCACTGCTTCGGCAGCAGAAATTTCAAGTAAAAACACCGACGAGATATTGGAAACGAATGGTGTCTACACCATCGTGATAACCGGCAACAGCGTCATCGGTCGCGACGGCCCTGCCGGCTACGACACCGGTGTGAGGTTCTATAAAGGCCAGAAACTCACTTGCTATGGCATGGACGGCTCCTGGTACAAGGTGAAATACGGCAACGGCGTGCGCTGGGTGTCGTCAAGTTACGCCAGACCTGTACAGCAAGCCCAGCAAGCACCAACCAGTTATGTAGTGATTACCGGCAATAGCGTGATTGGGCGTAAGGCTCCCGCCGGCGCCGACAGTGGCGTGCGTTTCAACAAAGGCCAGCGCGTGCCCTACCTGGGCTACAGTGGCTCCTGGCTGAAAGTGAACTACAAAGGCCGCATACTGTGGGTATCCGACTCTTACGCTTATATCCAATAAACTGGAGTTACTTGCCCAACAAGCACCAACAAATTCATGGTCACGAGGTTTCCTCGTGGCCATTTTTCATGTCTTCTTATTATTCGGATAAAAAGAACACACGGCAGGACACTTGGGTTCCGAAAAAACCAAAAGTGATGACAACATTTGGGCGTTCGGGTGGATTTGCAATCCGCCCGGACTGAGTATAAGCATTTTCAATGCGCTTTATCGGATTAAAATTGGCTTTGACTTCCGCTTCGCACGTCAATTTTCAATTCCCTTCGGCCGCCGACCGTTGGTTCCTAATACTCACTGCATCGGGATTATCCCGACGAACATTAGAACACACAGCAGGGAACTTGAACACCGAAAAAACCAAAAGTGATGACAACATTTGTTAAATTATTCCAATAAAAGGGGCTATTCTGAACTTTGTCGCATAAAATTGTTATTTTTGCAACCACATGGTATGGAGTTTGAATGAAAATAAACAAAATGCAAGTGGTTGTATCACTATATCATGAACTTAATAAAACGAAACAATATGCGCAGAACAATTATCTTCACACTGCTGATGCTCTGTACTTTTGGAATGGCATCAGCCCAAGGTCAAGCCAAGATTGAGTTTGACAAGAAAACCCATAATTTCGGCACTTTCTCGGAGAAAAACCCCGTGCAGGAATGTACATTCACGTTCACCAATGTGGGTGATGCCCCGCTCGTCATCAACCAGGCCGTGGCCAGTTGTGGCTGCACCGTGCCCCAGTACACCAAGACCCCCATCGCACCGGGTGCCAAGGGAACCATCAAGGTGACTTACAATGGCGCAGGCAAGATACCAGGTCACTTCAAGAAGAGTATCACGGTGCGCACAAATGGTGAGGTGGAGATGACACGCCTGTATGTGGAAGGTGACATGACAGAAGAATAAGACATCGCACTACACTATCGATAACATCACATACGAAAAGCGGATGGCCTGAGGCCATCCGCTTTTCTATTTATCTTCCAATTAACTCTTCATTTAGAACGAATAGTTGAAACCTATCGACATGAACTCCTGGAACTGGAAGTAACCATGGTGGTCGTCACGAACGGTGCTGTCGTCAAACCTTGGATAGAGGAACAACTTGGTGGAGATATACTTGTTGAACTGGAACGTGAAAGTGTTCTCCCACTCCCACTCCACTCTCTTGAACGACGAGAAACCATACATACGGGTCTGGTAGGTGATGTTCTCGGCCATCGCCCATTTGAGTTCCACAGTGAAGTTGGGACCGAAGTCATGCAGCACATGCTTATCGTCTTCGATACCATATCTCTTGGGCATCCAAGCCTCATCAAACCACCTGCGGTCTACGTATTTCAAGTTATAGGCCAAAGGAGCAAGGTGAATGTTACCCGTGAGTTTCTTGTTCCATGCCTCCACCGTGTAGTCCATACCGATAGAGACGTTCAGGTTGAAAGGCGACATGAAGTCGGAATATGTCCTACGGTCGTTGCTCTTGAAACCTCTTGTAAACTGCGTTGCCGCCATCAACTGAAGGGTGTAGTACCAATGCTTGGTGGCTTGCAGACCCAGTTTGCTGGTGAGACGGAGCAGGTCTTCAGAGGCCTTGAAAGAGTGCACGCTGTCGCTCTTCGAGGTGAGGAAGCCAAGTTTCATCTCAAGTTTGTTGTCCCACTTCACTTTCTGCTTGTTGTTGTAATTGGCTTCCATCGTAATGCTTCCAAGAATGGAGTAGTTGCTTTCTCCGCCTTTATACCAGTTGCCGGAAATATAACTCTGCAATCCCTGCAAGAAATAGTCGCCCTTGATGGTCCAGAATTTGGGCTTGGTCACCACCGGTGCCACTACGGTATCGGCCTCTTGGTCAATGATTTCCGACACTTCCATATCCACAAGTTCGGCATCCTGTTGGATGGGGGCAACGACATCGGCACTCACCCCACCAATCCTGTGGAGTTGGCTCTCGCTGTTCACTACAAGGTCAGGACGCCTGAGGTACATAGAGAGAAGGGTATTGTCGATCTCATCGCTCACGGGGTCCTCCACATCATTATTCATACTCATGCGGAGGGCTTTCCGGGCTGGGGTATGATAGAAGGTGAATGGCGCGAAAAGTTTGTAAAACCTGCCATCGGCCTGCTCTGTTTCATCCTCGGTGCCGGCATTGGCATTCTGTTGGAAAGCGACCAGAGAGTCGGAATAGTTTTTGTTAATCTGATACTCTTGATACTCGATGTAACGAGTTGTACTCCTGTTATTCTGCGCGCTCATTCCTATGGCCACAAACGCGAACAATAAAGTGAAGAAATTTCTCATGATTTAAAAGGTTTTAATAATTTTTGGCAAAAATAACAAAATAATTCGAAACATCTCCTTATTCTTTCCGAAAAAAGTCAAATGGCGCCATGGCTTGGCTTCATCGTCGGATGACAGATGAACAGCAGAGACGTCATTTTTATTCACCTTTGTTCTCCATTTTTATTTTCCAATGTTCAATCGTGTGAAACACTTATGCGATTTTTAGAGAATACTTTTTGTGCATGTCGTAAAAAAAGTGTAATTTTGCACCTTGATTATAATGACATCACCAACTTCAAATTCAAACGAGAATAAATGGATAAGAATACTATTATCGGCTTTGTGTTGATAGCCGCCGTGCTCATCGGTTTCAGTTGGTACAACCGTCCTACAGAAGAGGAACTGAAAGCACAGCAAGAACAAGTGGAAAAAGCACAGGCCGAGCAACGCAAGGCAGAGGAAAAGAAACAAGCAGAGGCAGCCAAGCAAAAGGCAGCATTGGCACAGGCACGCGAAGACAGCACTGCACTCTTCTATACTGCCCTGAATGGCACTGCCAGCGATATCGTGCTGAAGAACGAGAAACTGGAACTCACCCTGAGCACAAAAGGCGGCACCGTGACCAAGGCCTTGATAAAGAATTTCAAGGACAGGGAGGGGGCATCCGACGTGACACTCTTCGAGGGCAAAGACCAGGCGCTGGAATATCATCTGGAATGCAAGGCGAGCAACATCTCGAGTGGCGACCTCTTCTTCACGCCCTCCCATCAGAGCGACAGCACGCTGACCCTCACCGCCGACGCCGGGGGTGGACGGAAGATTGTGTTCGACTATCTCCTGGGCAAAGACTACATGCTGCATTTCAAGATGCACGTAGAGGGCATGGAGGGACTCTTCTCTCCCAAGACCCGCACCATGGACATCTTCTGGCGTGAGGACTGCAAGCAACAGGAGCGCGGCCACTCTTTCGAGAACCGCTACGCCACGCTTACCTACAAGGAGAAAGACTCCGGCACCGACTATCTCAACGAGATGAAGGAAAAGGTGAACGAGAACATCGAGGTTCCCCTCGACTGGATTGCTTTCAAGAACCAGTTCTTCACCGCAATGATGATAGCGAAGACCGATTTCGCAGCCAACTCCAGCCTCACCAGCATTCCGCTCGACAAATCCACCGGGTATTTGAAGAAATATGAGGCCAATCTGGAAACTTCTTTCGACCCCAGCGGGAAAGAGACTACAGAGTTGGAATTCTATTATGGACCCAACGACTTCCAACTGCTGAAGTCGGTGGAGAAACAGAGCACTTTTGGGAAGGACCTTAAGATGGAGCGCCTGGTTTACCTGGGATGGCCATTGTTCCGGTACATCAACAGGTGGTTCACGCTCTATGTCTTCGACTGGCTGACAAAACTGGGACTCAATATGGGTATCGTGCTGATTCTCATCACCTTGCTTCTCAAACTGATCACCTACCCATTGGTAAAGAAGACTTATCTCAACTCTGCCAAGATGCGTGTGCTGAAGCCAAAACTTGAGGAGGCCACCAAGGAGTTCGACAAGCCCGAGGACCAGATGAAAAAGCAGCAGGCCATGATGCAACTCTACAACCAGTATGGCGTGAGCCCGATGGGTGGCTGTCTGCCGATGCTCATACAGATGCCTATCTGGATTGCGATGTTCAACTTCGTGCCCAACGCCATCCAACTTCGCGGACAGAGTTTCCTCTGGATTAAAGACCTGTCGACCTACGACCCCATCATGGAGTTCAGCAAAGACTACTGGGCCATCGGCGACCACCTGTCGCTCACCTGTATCCTCTTCTGCGTGGCCAATATTCTCTACTCCCTGATGACGATGCGCCAGCAGCGCGACCAGATGGTGGGACAACAAGCCGACCAGATGAAGTACATGCAGTGGATGATGTTCCTCATGCCGGTGTTCTTCTTCTTCATCTTCAACGACTACTCCGCCGGTCTGAACTTCTATTACTTCATCTCACTCTTCTGCAGCGCCGCCATTATGTTCATCCTCCGCAAGACGACCAATGACGAGAAACTGCTTGCCATCCTTGAAGCCCGCTTCCGCGAAAACAAGGACAAGCCGAAGAAGACCACGGGTCTGGCAGCACGCCTGGAGGCCATGCAGGCCCAACAGCAGGAGATGCAACGCAAGCGCGAGGAACTGGAGCGCAAAAAGCGAGACCTTAATCGTAAATAGCAATGATATGAATAAAACCATCATCCTGTCGGCAGCACTCGCACTAGCCTGCTGTTGCCCTATGAAAGCACAACAGAAAGTGAATATCGGAAAGAACGACATCACGCTCAAAAGCGACCTCCTCTCGCCTGAAGGACTCTGGGCCATGGGACGAATAGGAGGCTATGCCCCCTCACCCGACGGCAAACAAGTGGTCTATCAGGTGGGCTACTATAGTGTGAAAGAAAACAAAAGCCATCAAGTGCTCTGTATCATCAATGCCGATGGTTCCAACCAACGGCAACTCACCACTTCGGCCGACAGCGAGACCGACCCCTCCTGGCTCGGCAACCGCATCGCATTCATCACCGGGGGTGAGATATGGACCATGGAGGCCGACGGCACCGACCGCCGACAACTCAGCCATACCGATGGCAACGTGGAAGGCTACAAGTTCTCGCCCGACGGCACTAAAGTGGTATATATCAAGCAACTGCCCTTCCATGAAATCATCAAGGAGAACCCATCAGACCTGCCAATGGCAACAGGACGGCTGGTGACCGACTTGATGTACCGCCACTGGGACCATTATGTGGAGAGCATTCCTCATCCCTTTGTGGCAGAGGTGACGGCCGATGGCATTGGCGCCGGCACCGACATCCTCGAGGGCGAGCCTTACGAATGCCCGATGGAACCTTTTGGTGGCATCGAACAACTCGACTGGAGCCGCGACTCCAAGCAGATTGCCTATACGTGCAGGAAGAAAACGGGCCTGGAGTATTCCATCTCTACGGACTCTGATATCTTCCTCTACGACGTGGCCAACAAAACCACACGCAACCTTTGCAAACCAGAGGGTTATGTAGCACCGAAGGTAGATCCCACGAAGACACTCCGGACACAGTCGGTGAACTCGCCTGCTAATCTGGCCAACAATCCCGGCTACGACCAAAACCCGCAGTTCTCTCCCGACGGCAAATATGTGGCATGGCTGAGTATGGCACGCGACGGGTACGAGAGCGACCGCATGCGCCTGTGTGTCTACGAACTCGCTACTGGAACGAAACGTTACCTGACAGAGTCTTTCGACTCAAATGTCGACGATTTCTGCTGGTCGGACACCAAAGACGCCTTGATTTATTTCATTGGCGTATGGCATGCGACGGAAAATCTGTATAGCATCAACTGGAAGGGCGAGGTGAAGCAAATCATCACGAGTACGCCCGACTGTCCATGGGCCGACTTCGGCTCTCTGAAGATGCTGGGCGACGGCAAGCGAATCATCGCCGAGCGTCACAATTACACATCACCCGCCGACTTATACCTTATCTCTCCCAATACGAAGGCTCCCAAGAAAGTGGCTGTCGCTCAACTCACTCAGGAGAACAAGCATATCCTCGACCAACTGGCAAAACCTTCTGTCGACCAGCGCTGGGTGAAGACCACCGACGGAAAGGATATGTTGTATTGGGTCATCCGACCACCGCATTTCGACCCCAATAAGAAATACCCCACCCTGCTCTTCTGCGAGGGAGGACCACAGAGCCCTGTCTCTCAGTTCTGGAGTTACCGATGGAACTTCATGATCATGGCATCACAAGGCTATGTCATCATCGCGCCCAACCGCCACGGTCTGCCCGGATTCGGCAGTGAGTGGTGCGAGGAAATCAGCGGCGACTGGACCGGCCAGTGCATGGACGACTATCTCACCGCCATCGACGATGCCTGCGCCAACCTGCCCTACGTCAACAAAGACCGGCTCGGTGCAGTAGGTGCCAGTTTCGGTGGTTTCAGCGTGTATTATCTTGCCGGCCATCACAACAAACGGTTCAAGTGCTTCATTGCTCACGATGGAGCATTCAACCTGGAGGCGATGTACACCGAGACTGAAGAAAACTGGTTCAGCAACTGGGAGTATGACGATGCTTATTGGAACAAGGACCAGACGGCTGATGCCCGTAAGACTTATACCAACTCTCCTCACCGGTTCGTTGACGACTGGGACACCCCCATCCTCTGCATCCATGGAGAGAAAGACTACCGCATCAATGCCACCCAAGGCATGAGCGCCTTCAATGCCGCCCGAATGAAAGGCATAGAGGCCCAACTGCTCATCTTCCCTGATGAGAACCACTGGGTACTCAAGCCCCAAAACGGCATCCTCTGGCAACGCACCTATTTCAATTGGCTCGACCGTTGGCTTAAATA
This sequence comes from uncultured Prevotellaceae bacterium, assembly GCA_900315455.1. Taxonomy (GTDB): domain Bacteria; phylum Bacteroidota; class Bacteroidia; order Bacteroidales; family Bacteroidaceae; genus Prevotella. Next base: position 43,836 of record OMZE01000004.1, read on the forward strand.
AAAAATGAAAGATGAAAAATACTATAGGCACTATAGCAACTATAGGCACTATAGTAACTATAAACGCCATAAAAAAACAACTATAAAAAAATGACTGAGAATATTCAAAAGACTTTGCGCGATTCTGCTGCCATGCGTTGGACGGCATTGTTGCTCTTGGCATTGGCCATGTTCTGTTCATACATTTTCATGGACATTTTGTCTCCCATCAAGGACCTGATGCTGGAGACACGGGGATGGGACTCCACCGCTTTCGGCACAATGCAAGGCTCCGAGGTGTTCCTCAACGTGTTCGTATTCTTCCTGATTTTCGCCGGCATCATCCTCGACAAGATGGGGGTGCGCTTCACTGCCATCCTCTCCGGCGCCGTGATGCTGGTGGGTGCCATCATCAAATGGTATGCCGTCAGCGACGGTTTTGCAGGAAGCGGACTGGAAACATGGTTCACCAACAACCTCAACTATATCCCCGGCTTCGATGAACTGGGCATCTCGCCCTTCTATCTCGGCATGCCTGCTTCTGCCAAGTTCGCCGCTGTAGGTTTCATGATCTTCGGCTGCGGCTGCGAGATGGCGGGCATCACGGTGAGCCGTGGTATCGTGAAATGGTTCAAAGGCCGCGACATGGCACTGGCTATGGGCTCGGAGATGGCACTTGCCCGACTGGGTGTGGCCACCTGTATGATTTTCTCACCCTTCTTCGCCAAGTTGGGCGGCGTGGTGAGCGTGTCGCGCTCTGTGGCGTTCGGCGTGGTGCTGCTCTGCATCGCCCTCATTATGTTCATCGTCTATTTCTTCATGGACAAGAAACTCGATGCGCAGACCGGAGAGGCAGAAGAGAAAGACGACCCCTTCAAAATCAGCGATATCGGTCAGATTCTCTCGAGCAGCGGATTCTGGCTGGTTGCCCTGCTCTGCGTGCTCTACTACTCCGCCATCTTCCCCTTCCAGAAATACGCGGTAAACATGCTTCAGTGCAACCTTACCTTCACAGAGGTCGACCCCAACTCTTTCTGGGCTGGAAGTCAAGTCACCATCGTACAGTATATCATCATGCTGGTGGTGGCAGCCTCGGCATTCGCCAGCAACTTCATGAAAGACAAGACCAAGCGCAACATGCTTCTCGGCCTTTCTGTCATCGCACTCATTGTGTTCTGCTATATGGGCTACATGCGCCAGTCGGCAGAGACCATCTTCGCCGTGTTCCCATTGCTGGCCGTCGGCATCACTCCTATTCTTGGCAGTTATGTCGACCATAAAGGAAAGGCAGCCACCATGCTCGTACTGGGCTCTCTGCTGCTCATCGCCTGCCACCTCACCTTCGCTTTCATCCTGCCGATGTTCAAGAGCAACGCCGTGGGTGGCGTCATCGTGGCCTATGCCACCATCCTCGTGCTGGGTGCATCCTTCTCCCTGGTGCCTGCCTCGTTGTGGCCAAGCGTGCCCAAACTGGTAGATGCCAAGGTTATCGGTTCTGCCTATGCCCTCATCTTCTGGATTCAGAACATCGGCCTGTGGCTGTTCCCACTGCTCATCGGCAAGGTGCTCGACAAGACCAACCCCGAGATTGTGGAAGGTCTGGCCAACAACACCATCAGTGCTGAGGAGGCTGCAGTGAGTTACAACTACACCTGGCCGCTCGTGATGCTGGCATGTCTGGGCGTCGCTGCCTTGCTGCTCGGACTGGTTCTCAAAGCCGTAGACCGCAAGAAAGGTCTCGGTCTTGAGGAACCCAACATCAAGTAATCGGATAAACAAACAAACTGACGGGTCGGACCAACCTTCATGGTTCGACCCGTCGCATCATTTGGATACTACTTTCATGCACATCACCAACCAATCTCCTGTCCGACGCTGGACCGTGCTCTTCATCGTGGCATTTGTCATGATGATGGGATATGTGTTCTGGGACATCGTCTCGCCACTGTCGACCACACTCAAGGCACCCACATCCGAAGGGGGCATGGGGTGGACAGCCGAAGAATATGGTTTCTATGCCGGCAGTTACAGCATCTTCAACATTTTCCTGCTGATGCTGTTTTGGGGAGGTATCATCCTCGACAAATGCGGCATACGCTTTACCGGTCTGCTGGCTACAGGCATGATGTTTGGCGGAGCGTTAGTCAACTACTATGCCGTTGCTTCCATTATGCCCATCACACAAGTCGACATGCCTTTCACCCTCTTCGGACTTGTGCCCTCGAGCATGAAGACACAGGTGCTTGTGGCCTCTCTGGGGTTTGGCCTCTTTGGGGTGGGATGCGACATCACCGGCATCACCGTGTCGAAGATTGTAACGAAATGGTTTACCGGCCATGAATTGGCTTCTGCCATGGGTATCCAGGTGGCCATGGCACGTCTGGGCACGGCAAGTGCCATCAGTCTCAGTCCGGTGATTGCCAATGCCTATGGCATTTCGGCTCCCATTCTAGCAGGGGCAGTCTTATTGCTTTCAGGCCTGGTCATGTTCATCGTCTATCTGATGATAGATTCTAGACAATCTAGAGTATCTAGAGATTCTAGAACATCTAGAGATTCTAGTTCATCATCCAGTCCTACCAATAGCGACGACAACTTCACCTTCAAGGATTTCCTCCGTATTCTCCGCAACCCCGGCTTCTGGCTGATAGCCATCTTGTGCGTGCTGTTCTACTCAAGCCTCCGCCCGTTCTTGAAATTCGCCAGCGACCTGCTGGTCAATAAATACGGCATCGATACCGTCACGGCAGGCTGGATAGTCTCTATCCTACCCTATGGCACCATCGTTCTCACCCCACTCTTCGGCGTGGTCTACGACCGTTTGGGGCGCGGCAGCCTGTTGATGCTCATCGGATGTGTCATCGTTACCTTCTGCCATGTGTGTCTGGCTCTTCCCATCATGCAGCACACTTGGTTCGCATCGGCTATGATGCTGCTCTATGGCGTGTCGTTCTCGCTCGTCCCGAGTGCTATGTGGCCCAGCGTGCCCAAAATCGTGCCGTTAAAACAATTGGGCACGGCCTACAGCATCATCTATTTCGTACAGAATATCGGACTGATGCTTGTACCGATGCTCGTAGGCAACGTGATTGGCGCACATACTGATGACTCGGGCCACGTCGACTTCACACTCCCAATGGCAACTTTTGCTGTCTTGGGACTGGGAGCCGTAGGCATTTCGCTGGTGCTGATGGTGGTCGACAAGAAGAAGGGCTACGGGCTGAGCAAGGCCAACATCAGCAAATAGCAATCAAAGAGGAGAAAATTTGGCTGGGTCGATTGTATTTGCTACTTTTGCATAACACAACCCTTACAACATGAGCAACGAAAAAACCAAAGACGCCGTCATCGTCCTTTCAGGAGGTATGGACTCCGTCACCTTGCTATATGAACAACAGGCGCGCATTGCGCTGGCCATCACCTTCGATTATGGCAGCAACCACAACCAACGTGAGGCTATGTACGCCAAACAGCATTGCCAACTGCTGGGGATAGAGCACCTGCTCATCCCCTTGGAGTTTATGTCGCGCTATTTCAAGTCATCGCTCCTCGAAGGCGCCGATGCCATCCCTGAAGGCGATTACGACGACACCAACATGAAATCTACCGTCGTGCCCTTCCGCAATGGCATCATGCTTTCTATCGCCTGTGGCATTGCAGAGAGCCGCGGACTGACGAAAGTGATGATTGCCAATCATTTTGGAGACCATGCCATCTATCCTGACTGCCGTGCGGAGTTTATCCGACCTATGTCGGAGGCCATGCGTGCCGGTACTTATGTAGGCGTGGAAATCCTTGCGCCCTATACGGGCATCAGCAAGACCGACATCGCTTTGATAGGGAAACGCCTGGGGGTAGACTATAGCCAGACGTATTCGTGCTATAAAGGCGGTGAACTCCATTGCGGCAAATGCGGCACCTGCGTGGAACGCAAGCAAGCCCTTCACGATGCGGGCATTGTTGACAATACGCTTTACGAAGAATAGCCTCATTCAACCATTTTTGTCATGGAAACGATTATCGAGCACCTTACCGAAATGGAAAGCCTTCTCGACACCTTGGAGCAAGGTGTGGAATCGACATGTGCCGAGCGCCGGCAACTCACCGAGGTGCAGGCAGCCCTCACGGAAGAGACCAAGGCTCTTGAAGAGAAGAACACTGCCCTTGTGTCGGAGAACAAGTTGTTGAAGACAGAGAATGAAATCCTGAGACAGCAAATTGCCTCTCTGGAGCAGCAGGTGGCCTCTCTGGAGCAGCGTATTTCCTCACTCGGAGAAGTGGTTTCCGAATCGCAAGCGAAACTGCTGGCTATGGAGCAACGCCTGCAAGCATTGACTGCAGATATGTCGGCATCGCCCTTGACGCCAGTTGCCACCAATATTCAAGACAGCAATGGCAGCATGGAAACGACCGACCCACCCAAAAGGAAGAAACGGAAAAAGGTAAAGGCAACTGATGCCAACCAGCCCCAGTTGCCTTTCGATTTCTTCGACTAAAAAATCCAATGGCTCATGCCATTGGATTTTTCATTTCTAAGTGGAAATAGCCACTATCGTTTTTATAGTTACTATAGTGACTATAGTTACTATAGTCACTATAGTTTCTATAGCCACTATAATAGAGCATTCTCTTTATTTCGTCACTCTCTCGAGCCACTTCACCATGCCAAACATCACCGCCATGGAGATGAGGCAGATGACGAGGAACACCACCCAACATATCCAGATGGGCCACTTGTTGTACATCAACGGACCAATCCAGAGCAGGCCGTTGCCCACTGCTGTAGCACCGAGCCAGAGTCCCTGGCACAGTCCCTGAAGGTTCTTGGGGGCTACTTTCGACACAAAGGAGAGTCCCAGTGGCGAGATGAACAATTCGGCTACGGTAAGGAAGAAATAGGTGACGATGAGTACCCACGGACCTGCTTTCAGACCCACTTTTGCGGAGTCGGCCATGGCAGTGAATGTTTCTGCCGAAGGATAACCCTGTGATGAAGAGTAAAGAGCAAGAAACAGGTAAGCCAATCCGGCAATACCCATACCATATGCAATCTTCCTTGGGGTGGAAATGGCCCTGCCACGTGCTGTAAGCATGGCGAAGAACCACATGATAACTGGCGTGAGCACGATGACGAAGAACGGGTTCACGGCCTGCCATATCTCGGGAGCGATAGAATCGGTCTGCACAAAGTCGCGGGCGAAGAACGACAGCGACTGTCCGTTCTGATGGAAAGAGAACCAGAAGAACACGGCAATGCCGAGCACGGCAAAGAGAGCATACATACGCTGCTTGATTTCCTTTGCCATGGCTTTCTTCTCTGCCTCGGTATAGCCCTCGGTCGACACAGCCTCTTTCTTTCCCGGTGTGGGGAACAGATGCTTCGACCACAGGAAGATGGCCAAAGAGATGAGCATGGTGACGACAGATGCGATAAACGAATAGTGGATACCTGTGTTGAAGATGTCAAGATACTGTGTGCAGAAAGCATCGAGGTTGGATGTATCACCACCCACCTTGGCCACCAACTCATTGAGGTTCTGCATGTTGTTGGCATCCATATTGCCTGAGATATACTCATGGCAGAGTTTGGGAAGGTCGGCATTATAGGTGAGTCCGTGCACCTTCAGCCACCAACTGCGCAGCAGCGGGGCAATAAATGGAGCAGCCAAGGCACCCACGTTGATGAAGACATAGAAAATCTGGAACCCAGCGTCGCGCTGGCCTTGTGCCCATTTCAGTTTCTCGGGTCCTTCCTTGGCTGCATCGGCCTCGAAGTTGTCGTACATCTGACCGACAATGGCCTGGAGGTTTCCTTTGAAAAGACCATTACCACAGGCGATAAGTGCCAGGGCGAAGATGGTGAAGGGCAACAGCCATGAGATGTTGTCGGGTGTGGCAAGCACGGGGATGGCAAGGAGGATGTATCCCACGGCCATCACTACCAAACCCCACGCGATGGTGCCTTTGTAGTTTTGTGTGCGGTCGGCAATGATACCGCCCACCAGACTGAGCACATAGATAGCCGTGAGGAACATGGCGGCAATAAAACCGCTCTTTTCATCCGACAGTCCGAACTTCGAACAGAGGAAAAGCGCGAGCACGGCATTCATGATATAGTAGCCGAAACGCTCTCCCATATTGCTTAACGCTGCAAGGAGCAATCCTTTAGGATGGTTTTTGAACATAGTGTATAGTTTTAAAATTAATGGCAAATATCGTAATATCTTATGACATACGCAATTTTTTCAAGGAGTTTTTGGTTTCAACTCTTCATAAACGGCGGTGAGATAGCGAAGAATCATTCCAAGGGCATCTGAATGGTCGGGACCTGAAGCGTATCCGCTTGATGAGATGTCCCCTCCCTCGAAATCGAAGGACATCGACCAGTTGGAGGCGTCCATAATCATGTAGTCGGGCATATACGAATGCCCCACGTCATATAGTTGGCCTTCTTCCACCATGGCCCTTACCCTGCTCATCACCGAGTCGGCCACCACCACATCATATACAGGTTGTGCTTCTTCCTCGGGCTCGTATCTCATACGTCTCTCCTCGACGCGCAGGATATTCTTACCCTCCTTCTTTTCCAGCGTCACCTCATGATGGTATCCTGCAAAACCGTTCCCCTTGGAGTAGAAGAATCGCGTGAGGGCTCCTTGTGGCATGACCTTGGGCGTACGGTGTGCCAACTCACTGGTGATTCCTGCCTTGAGTTGATGGCACAGTGTCTGGGTCTTGCGGGCTCTTTCAAAGGCCTCCTTTACCCTGTCGGATTCATTGAAGCGCTTGGCAAGGATTTCATCTTGCTCGTCAAGGTCTTTCTGCTTGGGCTTTCCATCCAGTTTCTTCACGAGTTTCGTGCCGAGGATTTCCTCCCTTGCCTGAAGTATCACCTGAACGTCTTGCAGTTCATCTTCTATATACTCGAGTGTCTTCCTCAGGCTCTGGTCACTGAAGTCACTCATTTCCCGCAGATAACCATTGGCATGGTTCTCATCTTCCAGCCATTGCAAGGCAGGTCGGTAGAAACCTCTTCTGTTCAATATTTCAAGGAATTTGTCGGTCTGAGCCATGGTCACTTGTGCACACCACGAAAACAACACGACAAGCAACAGTGGGCGGCATATATTTTTCATTGTAGTAGGGCTAAGAGGTTAATAACTATCTGAAAATATCGGTGAGATAGGTGAGTTTGACCATAATGGTGGAATTGTTGGATTTACCAAAATAGTCGCGCTTGCTGTCATTGTAAATGTTGCCCAACCCATAATAGTAGCGCCCTTCGAGCAGGAAATGCCCCAGACGCGGCACAGAATACTCCATTCCCAGTCCGCCTGCAATGCCGTAGTCGAACTTCCGCTCCACATCCATGGTGTACTGGCGTACGGTGGAGTTCGACCTGTCCTGCATGTTGGCCTCACTGATATTGAAGTTGGCCGATGTCGACTCTCCCAGCATCACGCCCAACTGCGGACCTGCCCTGAAGAAGAAATTGCACCCGCTGTGTTCCTTACCCCATGCAAGATGCGCGAAGATGGGCACTTGCAGGTAGGTGATGGTGCGGCTGTATTCCTCGGCATTACCCGTCACGGGGTTGATGACTTTCTGGTCGTAAGCATCGAGGATATTCTCTTTCCATCCCAGCGACGTGAAGTTCACTTCTGCCACTATCGAGCAAATCATGCTGTAGTATTTCTCACACACATATCGGGTGGTAACACCCGCCGTCGGACCGATATGCATGCCTTGCGGCACTCTCGGCGTGAATCCCACTGAGTTGAGGGCCACACCCACGCCTCCACCTACGGAGAATTCATTGCGATACTCCCCCACCTGAGCCACCGCCCTGAAGGGCATGGCCAAGAGGATGAAGGCGAAGAGTGTCGTTTTCAAACGGACTGTTGTCATGGACTGTTGTCAGGTTGTGTTTAGTAATTCACCGACTCTATCGAACGGTCGGGCTTGTAATGTACAAACATGAAGTTGACATTCTTATGCCCCTTTCCGGCCTCCTTGAACCTTAACGGGGTTTGCACGGGCTTATAGGTCATCTGACCTTTCCCACCGTTGAAGGCGCTGCCAAACTGGCTGAATCCTCCTATGAAGAAGCAGGCGTGGTCGAAGCCGGTGAGGGCAAACCTCGGCAGCGCGTCGGCGTTCATCTCTTTCTCAAACCATCTCTGGTAGTTGCGCTCCACCCACTTCGTATCGGCCGAAACGTCGTTATAATAGAAATAGGTAGGGATATACGCATCGTATTTGTGGAAATAGTCAAGATATACCTTGGTATACATGAGCCATTCCTTGTAGCCAAACAGCGACACCGACAGGTCGGCGTTCTTCTGCGTGAGCACATTGAGTTTTGCCAACGTGGTATTGAGTGCCGGAGAGTGCTCTGTATTGAGAATCACCACGTTCTGCTGTGAAAGGCTGAATGCCTTGGCGAAGTTCTTCTCGTTTGACGACAGGCTCGTCAGCGAATATTTGATGGCGTAGTTGTCGAGTTGTGACCTGAGTTTCGAGGTGAACCCGCCCTTCCCGCTGTTCTCGTCTTCACAGTCGATGATGACGACATGATAGTTGTTGAACCACTGTATGAAGTTCTTGATGGTCTGCTGGTCGAATTCCTCCGGCGACTGGTATACCTGGAAGATATTCGAGTAGTTCTCCACATCATTTCCCGAGATGGAGAAGGGAATAACCATCATGATGTCGTTCTTGGCACAGAAGTCGGCAAGGGGCTTTACCATCTTGGTATACAACGGCCCGAAGATGATGTCGCAATCGGCAGCGCCTTTCTCCTTGAGCGTGTTGGTGATATCGGCATCTATGGGCACGTTCCATGCCTGCATCTCCACGGTGATGCCGTCTTTCTTCACTCGCTCCACGCCAAGGAGCAGCCCACGGTAGTATTCCACCATCCTCCTGCCGTCGCCATCGTTGTCGTGCAACGGCAGCATCACACCCACCTTCACGTTCTTCCTTCCTGCCACAGTGGTGGTGGTAGGCTGTGCCGTAGTGGGGGCCGCAGGGGTGGTTTGCTGTGGGGTAGACGGTTTTGCCGGTGTCTGGGCGGCAGGAGCGTCTTTTGCCTTCGGATAGGGGATATTGAGGGTATCTCCTTTCTTGAGTTCATACCCTTGTGCCTTCATCTCGGGGTTTACGGCAATGAGTTCCTCAATGGTTACACCATATTTCTTCGCGATTCCAAAGACAGTCTCACTCTTTTCCACTTTGTGTTGAGTCCTGATGTTTGTTGTCTGCGCTGAAATAGTCAGTGTCAGCATCAGCAACAAGAAGGTGATAATGTGTCTGCAATGTCTCATGATTTCCTAATCAATATCTTAATTTGCAAAGATAGCACATTTTGATGAGTAAGCAAAAAATAAGGGATATTTTTGGAATAATTTGTTCTTTCATACGCATATTCGCGACTTTCCTCAAATGAAAACGATTTTCTTTACCCCGACAGGCACGTATTTCATTTTTTTATTGTAAATTTGGCTTCTCATTCATAAAAACACGTATATGGAATATATTGTTTCAGCCCGCAAATACCGCCCATTGACTTTCGACTCGGTGGTGGGGCAGTCGTCGCTCACCACCACGCTGAAAAATGCGGTGAAGAGCGGCAAACTCGCCCATGCCTTCTTGTTCTGTGGTCCGCGCGGTGTGGGAAAGACCACCTGTGCGCGTATTTTTGCGAAGACCATCAACTGCGAGCACCCCACCCCTGATGGTGAGGCGTGCAACGAGTGCGAGAGTTGCAAGGCCTTCAATGAACAGCGCTCACTCAACATCTTCGAACTCGATGCCGCGAGCAACAACTCTGTGGAAAACATCAAGGTATTGATGGACCAGACCCGTGTACCACCGCAATTGGGTCGTTACAAGGTGTTTATCATCGACGAGGTGCACATGCTTTCCTCGCAGGCTTTCAACGCGTTTCTCAAGACGCTCGAAGAGCCTCCTTCGTATGTCATCTTCATCCTCGCCACCACCGAGAAGCACAAGATTCTGCCCACCATCATTTCCCGGTGCCAGATCTACGACTTCGACCGCATGGACGTTCCCAACATCGTGAACCACCTGAAGATGGTGGCAGGCAAGGAGGGCATCACCTTCGAGGAGGAAGCGCTTGCCCTGATTGCAGAGAAGGCGGATGGCGGCATGCGCGACGCCCTCTCTATCTTCGACCAGTCGGTGGTCTACTGCCGCGGCAACCTCACCTACGACAAGGTGATGGAGAACCTCAACGTTCTCGCCAGCGAGCATTTCTTCAAGATAGTAGACCTCAGCCTAGCGAATAAGGTGCCAGAGGTGATGGTGTTGCTCAACGACATCATCAACAAGGGTTTCGATGGTGGTCAGTTGGTGAATGGCCTCGCCCATCATCTCCGCAACGTGATGATGGCGAAAGACAATGCCACACTGCCTTTGCTCGAAGTGAGCGACCGCCTGCGTGAGAAGTTCAAGGAGCAGGCAGCGAGATGCCCGGCAAAATTCCTCTATCAGGCGCTCCGCTACTGCAACCAGTGCGACATCAATTACCGTGGAAGCAGCAACAAGCGCCTGCTTGTGGAACTGACTCTCATAGAGATAGCCCAGGAGACACAAGCCGATGATGCCACAGCGGGGGGGCGTAGCCCCTATAAGAGTTTAAAATCCCTGTTCAACAAACTGGTAGCGCTCAGTCAACGACAGTCGGCATCGCAGGTGGCCGCGACTGAACGCCCGTCGCGCCAGCATGCTCAGGCTGGCACGGGTGATGCTGCCCCACATCCTGAGCAAAGCACCCAGACTGTTGCCGTAGCAGCCTCTCCTACCCCGTCGCCTTCCATCTCCAAGAAAAAGATTGGCGACTTCTCCGTTTCGTTCAAGACCCTGAAAAATGTGGGTCACACCACATCTGCTACCGAAGAAGCCGAAGTGACCAATAAGGAGGAGCAGACGCAGTTCAGCCAGTCCGACCTCATGCGCGAATGGCTGGCCATGTGCAACCGCATGCCTCAGCCGATGGCAGGCCTGGCAGCACGACTGAAGCATGTCACTCCTCAGATAACGGATTATCCCAACATCGAACTGGTGATCAACAACCAAGACTTGCTCGACCAATTGGTGCAGATTAAGGGACGTATCCGCAAGACGATGGCCCTGGCTCTCCACAATGGCAATATTGATTTCACACCACGTCTGGCGAAGGTCGAAGAGGTGAAACCTGTATTGTCGAAACGCGAACTGTTCGACAAACTCCGTCAGGAAAACCATGCCTTGGAGCAGTTGCGCGCTGCCCTCGACCTGGAACTGGCATAGACTGGATTAGCCCCGAATATCAACACAAAAACACAGAGATACGGAGTTCTTTTTTCTCCTCTGTATCTCTGTGTTGTATTTATGGAAGTAATGTGGTCAAATCAGCGGCATTCCGAGCCGTTCACATTCCTTGCGCATGTCTTCTGGCCATATACTTGCCTGTATCTCCCCGATATGGGCTTTCTGCAAGAGCATCATGCAGAGTCGGCTCTGCCCGATACCGCCACCAATGCTCAACGGCAACTTGTCCTCAAGCAATTGTCGGTGGAAATACAACTCCTTACGCTCCAACTTATCCGACAACTCCAATTGCCTCAGAAGTGATTCCTTGTCTACGCGTATGCCCATAGAGGAGATTTCAAACGACCTTTCCAGGATGGGATACCATATCAGGATGTCGCCATTGAGTCCTGGACGGCCGTCTTCGGCTATCGTCGACCAGTCGTCGTAGTCGGGAGCCCTGCCGTCGTGGGGCTGCCCATCCGACAGGTTTCCACCGATGCCCACGAGGAACACTGCCCCATATTTCTTGCAGATGGCATCCTCACGCTCTTTGGGAGTGAGGTCGGGATACATCTGCAAGAGTTCCTCGCTATGGATGAAATGTATCTCTTCGGGCAAGAAAGGTTTTATCTGGGGATAGGTCTCACAGACGAGATATTCCGTACGGCGGATAGCGCAATAGATTCGCCGAACCACATCCTTGAGGAAAGACACGCTACGGTCTTCCTTATTGATGACAGCCTCCCAGTCCCATTGGTCTACATAAAGGGAGTGAATGTTATCGAGTTCCTCATCGGCACGGATGGCGTTCATGTCGGTATATACGCCATACCCGGGTTCTATCTCATATTCTGCCAAAGTGAGTCTTTTCCATTTAGCGAGCGAGTGCACCACCTCGGCATTGGCATCGCCAAGGTCTTTAATGGGGAAGGTAACGGGACGCTCCACACCATTGAGGTCGTCGTTGATACCCAAGCCCTTGAGTACGAATAATGGTGCTGTCACTCGGTGAAGCCTCAGTTCGGTACTGAGGTTCTGCTGGAAGAAATCCTTAATCAGTTTGATGCCCTGCTCTGTCTGGCGCATTCCAAGAAGCGCTTGATAGTGTGAGGGACGAATCAGTTTGCTCATTTCCTTTTTACCTTGTTGTTTTGTGTACTTTTACCATGAGACAACAATAAAACGGGTTGACTCAAAAAGTGCTGCAAAGGTATACATTTTTATTATTATGAAAGAATTTTTGGCAAGTTTTATCTCAAAAAGACAGAATATTTTGATTTTTCATGTCATTTTGACACGACTTTTTACGTTTTTCGGATTTTTACTTCACAAAAAGACGCTTCCGCTGTACATTGGTCGCTTAAACTCCCTTTCCCTTCTGCAAGTTGAACAAATGCGACACTAAGAAACAACGTCACACCAACTTTTGTGCTATACTATTTGTGGGTTTCGTTTTTTTTATATAATTTTGCACACACTTTTTGTGATGGCTCCGTAGCTTAGCTGAATAGAGCGTCAGATTCCGGTTCTGAAGGTCCAGGGTTTGAATCCCTGCGGAGTCACAAAATGAGAAAAGACCCAGAGTTGAAAACTTGTTTTCAAACGACGGGTCTTTTCTTATTTTTGTCAGACTAGCCCGTGGCAGGGGAAGGGATGGGCTTCGCCCATCCCTGCGGAGTCACTTTTAATAATCGCAAGTCGCTTAAAATAAAGCACTTGCGATTTTTTATTTGGTCAAATGCCCCACTTTTGCCCCACTAAAACAAAAACGCCATAAGGAGTCGTTCCCGGCTTTCTATGATTTTTCACACCGTCATATATCACCGAATAAAGCGTCCACAAACCGCCGAATATATTATCTCCAAATCACCGAATAAAATATCTTCAAACCACCGAATCTTTTCAATTTAATTTGGTTGGTTGATATAAAAGCAGTACCTTTGTGCTCAAAAAAAAGGAAATATGGCAGAATACAAATTACGAGTAGCTGACAGAATACTGGAGCGCAAAGTTCTTGGTAAGGGTGCTGTTTTGATCGAAGGACCCAAATGGTGTGGCAAGACAACCACAGCAAAACAATTGGCCAAAAGCGTACTTGATCTTGGGGATGCATCTGTTCTAAAGCAAAGTACGCAAATGATAGAAATAAGCCCCAAGACATTGTTGGAAGGTGCCACACCTCGTCTGATTGATGAGTGGCAAGCCTTGCCTCCGATATGGGATTCTATTCGCAGTGAGGTGGATAAACGTGGGGAACCTTCGCAGTTTATCCTTACAGGTTCATCCGTACTTCCAGATGCTGATGAAACCATTCACAGCGGTACAGGTCGATTCGCACATATAATGATGCGTCCAATGAGTCTGTATGAGTCAGGGGAATCAAAAGGTTCTATTAGTCTGAAGGACTTGTTTGAAGGGAAGACGCCTGATATACAACAAAATGAATTGGAGATAGATGACATTGCTTATCTTACCTGCCGAGGAGGATGGCCTTGGGCTACATTGATACCAAAGGACATCGCTTTAGACCAAGCATTCGACTATGTAGACTCAGTAACCAAACGTGACATACAACGCGTCGATAAAGTAAAAAGAAGCCCAGAACGTGCAAGGTTGCTCCTGCGCTCATATGCAAGAAACATCTCACAACAGGTGTCATACGCAACCTTTCGCAAGGATATGCTTTCCAATGATGCAAGCACATTGGACGAAGATACTGTAGCTGATTACATTAAGGCTTTAAAAAAACTATTTGTCATCGAAGATCTTGCAGCGTGGAATCCAAATATTCGTAGCAAGGCAGCAATCAGAACTAGCGACACACGCCACTTTGTTGACCCAAGCATCGGAACAGCTATATTGGGACTTGGACCAAAGGATTTGATCAATGATTTGGAATCGTTCGGTCTTTTCTTTGAAGACTTGGTTGTACGGGATTTGCGTGTATATGCCGAGGCTCTGGATGGCCAACTCTATCACTATAGGGACAGTAATGGTTTGGAATGCGATACCGTCCTTCATCGACGTGATGGCAGCTATGCCCTTCTTGAAGTGAAATTAGGCGGCGAAGAGCATATCAATAATGGCGCAGCCAGTATGATAGGACTTTCTAACAATATTGATACTGACAAAATGCCCCTTCCCACTTTCATGGCCGTTATAGTTGGAGTAGGAAAGTATGCATATCAGAGAAAAGATGGAGTATATGTGATACCCATTGGATGCTTAAAAGATTGAAACAATATTGTAGTTGATAACGTACTTTGATTGTACTATACATAACAAATCGGAAAAATGTTAACAATATGATTATGAATCTCGATGCATTGAATGCAAATGAGATATCGAGAGATTGTTTGATATATTTGGTACACCTGGGTTGGCTATCGAAGACAAAGGTATGAGTCTTTTTTCATTTTGTCAGACTGGCCCGTGGCAAAAAAAACGTCGAGGCAGTCATCCAGTGATTACCTCGACACTTTTGTTTATCATATCTTATAGATGATCCCAGTCGGAATCATCGCTGTCGTCCCACAAACTGCTTTCACCCCGGTAATTATCTATCACCCTTCCTAAACAACGACGGGGACTTGCCAAAATGCTCTTTCACATACCTGCCGAAGAAAGAGGTATTGGGAAAACCCAGTTGGGTTGAAATCTGCTTGATACTCATGTTCGTCTGCATGAGGTAATACCTGATGTCGTCGAGCACATAGTCTCTAATCCATGCATTGGCGGTTTTCCGGGAATGGGTCTTGCAGACTGCAGACAGGTATTTCGGCGTGACACACAACTCCTTAGCATAATACTCCACAGTGCGGTGCTTCACCGTTTGGTTGGACAGCAAATCAAGAAACTGCTGGAAGACCATTTCTGTAGACTTTCTTCCCTCCGGAGGGATTTTTTCCCCCAATTGCGTCATGAGGAAACCCAGCAACGAAAGGAAGCCCCCTCTGAGCAACGACTCTATAATCTCAGTGGCATAGGGGTTATTGCCGCGTTCGTCGAAAGTGACTTTGAGCATCTCGTAAAACCTTACCAGAAAACCAATCTCCACCGCACCCAGCGTAGCCACATGACTTTTCCGCACATAAAGCAGGTTCATCCAAGAGTTCATTCTCGTCCGGAGAATTGCTTGCAGCATCTTGTCACTGATGAAGAGTGCCTTGAACTCAAAATCGGGCGACATCATGATGTTGGAGAATGAGACATTAGAGGGACATGCCATAATCTGATTGGCCTCAAACACAATATTGCTGCCATTCAAATCAATCTGGATTTTTCCCTGAGTGCAGAATGCAACGATATTCATCTGCAACCGTGAGGACTGGGGTGCCACCAGTAATTTCACACTATCAAACAAGACGAGGTCGTCGTCGGAGTAGCCCACGGTCAATTCCACCTCAGAAGAACCCGACAATGTCACGTTGCCCAAATATCGGTCGGCTCTTATTTGCTCTTCCATGCCACTTATTGTCTTTTTCGCCACAAATATGAATATTTTTTGCCAATAATGCAAAAATCGGACAGAAAATCATACTATTTATTTGGTAAAGGCATAAAAAAGACATTTTTTCTGCAAAAAAAGACAAAGAAAATTCAATAAAAATTGCCAACTTTGCACCGTTTTGGAAATTAACAGATTTGACGACAAGAACTGAGACAAATATGCTGAAGACAAACAAGACCCTTGTACTGTTGGCAATGGTGCTGACCTGCATGAGTTGCAGCAAAAAGGCACAGGAGACAAAAGCACCTGTGCGTGTAAAGACAGAAACCACATCGACCGCCGGAACCTACGGAGGCGAGAAATACGTAGGAATAGTTGAAGAACGCGAGGCCACCTCTGTAAGTTTTACAAGCATGGGGGTGGTGCGCCGCATGCTCGTGAGCGAAGGACAGATGGTGTCGCGCGGGCAATTGCTCGCCGAACTCGACCCCACAAGCATGGACAATAGCGTGGAAGCA
This sequence comes from uncultured Prevotellaceae bacterium, assembly GCA_900315455.1. Taxonomy (GTDB): domain Bacteria; phylum Bacteroidota; class Bacteroidia; order Bacteroidales; family Bacteroidaceae; genus Prevotella. The sequence continues at coordinate 60,099 of OMZE01000004.1, forward strand.
GCCAAGGCCTCGACAAGTCAGGCTCACGATATGGTGGCACAGGCACGCAACACCTACGACCAGGCCAAGGATGCTTACGACCGCATGAAACTGCTCCACGACAACGGCTCATTGCCCGAAATCAAGTGGATAGAGGCTGAGACACGTCTGAAACAAGCAGAGACAGCACTCCACACTGCCGAGTCGGGCGTGCGCTCTGCCACCGCCGCAGAGAGAATAGTGCGCAAAAACCTTTCCGACACACGTCTCTACGCCCCCGTCCCGGGCATCATCGGGCGCAAGCAGGTGGGTGCCGGCGAGACAGCCCTCCCCTCTCAGTCGGTCGTGACAATCCTCGACATCAGTTCGGTGAAAATCAAGGTGTCGGTGCCCGAACAGGAAATGAGCCGCATCACTGCGCATACTCCCTCACACATCGTGGTCGACGCCATCGACCGTCATGTCAACGGTGGCTTGATAGAGAAGGGCGTGCAGGCAGATGCACTCACTCACACCTACGACATCCGCATACACGTATCCAACCCCGACCGCAAACTGCTACCCGGCATGGTGGCCAGCGTGACCCTCGGAACGGGAGATGCCAACCAGAGCAGCATCACATTGCCTGTGACCAGTGTTCAGAAGAAATCCGACGGCACACTGTTTGTTTGGACCATATCACCCGACAGCACTGCGCATCGAACCCCCGTGAGCATCGGACAGCCCGTGGGCAACAGAGTGGCCATTACACAAGGCCTGCACTACGACCAACGCGTGGTAGTGGAAGGTTACCAGAAACTGAGTGAGGGAACAAAAGTCACCTATTAGCATGGAGAAGAACACTAACTGGCTTCGTTGGCCGCTGGAGCACTATTCCATCTCGCTGCTCCTCATTATCCTGCTGTTCGTGCTCGGCATTTTCGGCATGTACGACATGCCGAAAGACGAGTTTCCGCAATTCACCATCCGACAGGGAGTGGTGGTTGCTGTATACCCTGGTGCCACCACCGAGGAGGTGGAGCAACAGGTGGCACGGGAGTTGGAACGTTACCTCTTCACTTATAAAGAGGTGAACCGCACGAAAACCACCACCACCTCGCAGAATGGCATGTGCTATGTGATGGTGAGGTTGAACGACGAAGTGAACAACAAAGACGAAGTGTGGTCGAAAATCAAGCACGGCCTGGCGATGTTCAAGCTGAGTCTGCCGTCGGGTGTGCTCGCGCTCATTGCCAACGACGATTTCGGCAACACCTCGGCCCTGCTCATCGCCATTGAGAGCGGCGAACGCAGTTACAGGGAACTACACGACTACAGCGATGCCATCAGCGACCGCCTGCGCCGCATACCCTCTGTGGCCAACGTACGCACCTATGGTGAACAGCATGAGCAAATAAGTCTCTACGTTGACAGACAACGGCTGCAAGCCTATGGTATTGGGCAGCAAGCCCTCTTTGTCAAGTTGCAAGGCGAAGGCATGACCATGATGAGCGGCAGCATGAGCGATGACGACCAACAAGTGCCCATCCATGTCAAGGCCACCGAAAACAGCGAGGAGGAAGTGGCCAATCTGATTATCTTCAGCGACCCCGTTACCGGAAAGGTGGTGAGGGTGCGCGACGTGGCCCGAGTGGTGCGCGAATACGACCACGGCAACAGTTACATCGAGCAAGACGGGCACCCTTGCATCTTGCTTTCGCTGGAGATGACCCCGGGCAACAATATCGTGGCCTATGGCAAGGAGGTGGACAAGGCACTTGAGGATTCGCGTCGCGACATTTTGCCCGACGACGTGAAACTCACACGCATAGCCGACCAACCACAGGTGGTGGCCGACAGCGTGAGCGACTTCCTCCGCGACCTGCTCATCTCGATGGCCATCATCATCCTTGTGATGATGATACTCTTCCCTATCCGCTCAGCCATCGTAGCCGCCATCACCATCCCACTGAGCACCTTCATATCAGTGGCCATCATGTATATGGCTGGCATAGAACTCAATATCGTCACGCTTGCCGGTCTCATCGTGGTGCTGGGAATGGTGGTCGACAACAGCATCGTGGTCATCGACGGCTATCTGGAATATCTCGGAAAGGGCTATGCGCCAAAGGAAGCAGCCATCACCTCTTCGAAACAGTATTTCATGCCGATGATGCTCGCCACACTGTGCATCAGCGTCATATTCTTTCCCTTGCTCATCACGATGAAAGGAGCCTTCAACGATGCCCTGCGCGACTTCCCATGGACCATCGCCATCAACCTGCTCGTATCGCTCCTCCTCGCCGTGATGGTCATCCCCTTCCTTGAGGTTCTCCTCATCAAGCCGGAAAAGCCGGGGGAGGAGAAGAAAAAGAGCCCCATCACCAACTTCGTGCAGCAACTGTATGACCGTGTGCTGAAAATCACGTTCCGCCATCCATGGCTCACGATTTTCGGGGGAATAGGGATAGTGGTATTGTCAACGCTCATCGTTCCCACGCTGAAAGTGAGGCTTTTCCCTTATGCCGACCGCAACCAGTTCGCCATAGAGATTTTCCAGCCCGAAGGCAAGGGCATCCGTGAGACACGCGAATTGGCCGACTCCATGAGAGCGGTGCTGGAAGCCGACAAACGCGTGAAGTGCATCACCAGTTTCATCGGCTGTTCCTCACCTCGTTTCATGACCTGCTACGCTCCACAGATGGCCAGCAGAAACTATGCACAGTTCATCGTCAACACCACGTCGCAGGATGCCACCCTGGAACTGCTGGCCGAATACCAACCACAATGGAGCGAGACTTTCCCCAATGCTTACGTGCGGTTCAAACGCCTCGACTTCCTGGAGGTGCCCGAACTGGAATACCGATTCTACGGCGAAGACCTCGACTCACTCCACACTGTGGCAGAGGAACTCATGGCACGTATGCGCGAAATGCCGGAACTGGAATGGGTACATACCGACTTCCTGCAGCCCTACCCCATCGTCGATGTCACCCTCGACCCCGTGGCAACAGCCCAACTGGGTATCACACGTTCTTCAGCGGCCCTGGCCCTAAGTGCCACAACAGGGAAGTTGCGCGTAGGACAATTGTGGGAAGGCGACTATGAGATACCCATCATTGTGAAAGACGACACCGACATCACATACGCCGATATTGAAGACTTCGGCATCGCATCACCAATGGCAGTGGCCTCAGCGGGTATCCCCGACCTGTCCAACACCCATTCCGCCACCAGCACCGTGCCATTGCGGCAGATTGCCAAGGTGGAACCCGTTTGGAGCGAGAGCCGCATCATGCACCGTGGGGGTGAGCGTTGCCTCACCGTGACCGCACAGTTTGCCAATGGTGTCTATGCTGCCCCTGTGGAGAGCCGGGTGGCCCACATCATGGAAAATGAATTAAGGATACCTGAGGGAGTGCGCGCCGAGGTGGGCGGCGAGATAGAATACGATATGGAAGCCTTGCCACAGATCTTCGGTGGTATAGGCATCTCCATGATTATCATATTCTTCTTCCTGCTCTTCAATTTCAGGAAATACGGCATCACCATGGTATGCATCGCCGCGCTCGGTCTGATGTTGCCCGGAGCGCTGATAGGTCTTGGGATGATGAACCGCACGCTGGGCCTCACTTCCATCATGGGCGTAATAACCCTGATGGGTATGATCATGCGAAACGAGATTCTGATTTTCGAACATGCCATCGACCTCATCAAGAAATATAAAGAAGCACATGGCGACTGGACCGTTGACCGTGACGGCTACAACAAAGCAGTGAAACAGGCTGCCTTCGAGGCTGGCCGCCGGCGAATGGTTCCCATCTTCCTTACCACAGCCACCACGGCAGTGGGCGTGGTGCCGATGATTATCGCACAGTCGTCGTTCTGGATGCCAGTGGGTGTGACCATCTTCGCTGGAGGAATAGGCTCACTCATCATGGTGGTTACCATGCTCCCCGTCATCTACTGGAAAGTGTCTACAAAGTAAAGTCCAAGTCACTGAAAACCATAAAACCCAATATGATAAGAACAAGAAACATAGCCCTCACCATTATCCTTGGTTTCCTTCCCGGACTCCATGCGTGGGCACAGCATACCTATACGTTGGAACAGTTGCTTGACTCGGCAAGGTCACACAACATTGCCCTGCGCAATGGCCAGCGCGACATCGAAGCGGCACAGGAACAACGAAAGGAGGCTTTTACCAAATTCTTTCCCACCGTGAGCGCCACAGGGGCTTGGTTCAATGCCAACAAGAGCATGGCGCAAACAGAACTGGACCTCACGCCATACATCACTCCTGAACTGGGAGCCACACTGGCTCAACTGCTGCCTGCCGAGACACTGGTGGCACTGAGCAGCCCGATGAGCATATCGATGATGAAACATGGCACCATCGCCAGCATCACGGCCATACAGCCGGTCTTTGCCGGAGGACAAATCATCAACGGCAACAAACTGGCGAAAATTGGCGAAGAGGTGAGCCGCCTGCGGCAACAACTTTCAGAAGACGAAGTGGAAACTACAGCAGAACAGTATTTCTGGCAACTCGTGACCTTGGAAGAGAAACAACGCACCATTGCCTCCGTGGAGGAAATGCTCGCCGATATCCATAAAGACGTGAACTTGGCTGTGGAGGCCGGACTGACACTTCGCAACGACCTGTTGAAAGTGGAACTGCGGCAAAACGAAGTGGAAAGCCAAAAGGTGAAGATACAAAATGGCATGGCTCTCGTGAAAATGCTTCTGGCACAGTATTGTGGACTGCGTGACACCTCGTTCACACTACGCTACACCACCGAGGCCATCTCACCGCTCACCATCAAGCGCGACCATCAGCAAGCATTGCTTAACACCCCAGAATACCAATTGCTCGACAAACAGGTAGAGGCCACGTCACTGCAAAAGAAAATGGCGGTGGGCGAAAACTTGCCTTCAGTAGCAGTGGGTGCTGGATACAACTACCACAACCTGTTGGGCAGCGACCAGACCTTCGGCATGATATTCGCCACCGTGAGCGTACCGCTCTCAAACTGGTGGGGAGGCTCGCATGCCATCAAACGCAAGAAAATAGCCCAGCAACAGGCCATCGACCAGCGAGACGACAATGCCGAATTGCTGACCATCCGCATGCAGAAAGCATGGAACGATGTAGAAGAGGCTTACCAGCAACTTCACATCGCCGAGCGAAGCATCCGTCAGGCGGAAGAAAACCTTCGACTCAGCCGCAACTGCTATCAGGCAGGCACTACTACCATGAGCGACTTGCTCGAAGCACAGATGCTCTACCAACAATCGCTCGACAAGCACACCGATGCCTTCGCCGACTACCAAAACAAGATTCTGGCCTACAAGCACGCCGTGGGCATGTAAAGAGAATAAAGGAAGAATATAATAGGGAGAAAAAATTTGTCGGACCGGCCTGACTATTCAGACACATCTGAACTCGTCAAAACCAGTCCGACAAAAGGCATAAAAAAATTGATTGTCTCACGACAACCAATCTTTATTAACCTTAATAATCTAATACCATGAAAAACACGGTGCAAATTTAGTGTGTATTTTCCACTTTATCAAATTTTCCACTGAAGAAAAACGATATTGCAACATTTTTTAACTCTTCAAGCCGAAAATTCACATTCGTTTGCGCTTTATCGCTCAATTTCCAAACGATTCTCCATTCCACTTATACTTTCGCTGAACGAGGATGGCTTCGAGCCGTTCACGATCTGTCTTGGAAAGCAATGGTGTGGAAAGGCTGAATACGATAGTATCATCATCGGGATGGAGAGTGGCCGATGTCATGACGGGGTCGACAAGCGAAACCAACTTCTCATATTCGTCCTCTGACATGGTGTCGGGACGAAGAAAGAACGACGAGGGCGACAACACGGGCAGCAGGGAGCCGGAGGGCACCATCTGCCAAGAGGTGTTGTAAAACGACACCGTGCTTTCGGGCTGAGGACCCAAAAAGGTTGTCACCATGCAGATAAGCGTGTCGCCGTCATTCTTTGGAAACAAAGCCACAGAGAGTTTTGAACTCTCGGATAGCGTAACGGCAGCAAACCTAGTGGTGAGCGTATCCATCACGCTTATTCCCTCAAGCACATTGAAGACCTCTGCCCTCACACCCATGCCATAGAAATCTATCATCTCACGCCGCTTCGTTGCATCAAGGTATTCGACCAGCGAATCGGGCATGCTCGTCCAAAACTCCTTCATCGTGCGTTGAGCAAACATAGAGGAGCAGCAGGACATGGTGATAGCAAGAATGGCATATCGTAGTTTCAACATCATGACAATCATTTTAAGTGGGTGCAATATTACGCAAAAAAATGCACACCGCCAACGAAATAAGTCCTAAAAAACGGAGATAGCCGTGAAATCACAAGAAAAGTTTTGCCGTTATTTGAAATATTGTTATTTTTGCAGCATGATATTCTATTTCTCATGCACAGGCAACACCAAATGGGCCGCCCAAGAGGTGAGCCGTGCGACAGGAGAAAAACTCTACAACATCACAGACATGCTGGAGGGAGAACCGCCGAGGCTGAAGCCTGATGAATCTATCGGCATTTGCTTCCCTGTTCATGCCTGGCGCCCTCCTTTGCTGGTGAGAAGATTTGCCCGTGAGTTGGGAACTCGCTTGCAAGGCGCTCCGTCTCATTATTTGTGGGCTTTATGCACTGCGGGCGATGACATCGGCGAAACCATCGACATCTTGCAGCACGACCTTGCCTGCGGTGGCCTTCACGCCCATAGCACATTCTCACTGCTCATGCCCGAAACTTACGTGGGACTGCCTTTCATGGACGTGGACACTCTTTCAAGAGAACGAGAAAAGAAAGCGACCGCCAGCAATGACCTCTCTACCTACATCACCAGCATTCTCAACAGGGAGCACGGGGTGACAAGACTCCACCTGAGTCATTGGCCACGCGTAAACAGCAGGTTCCTCGGGGGAGCATTCTACCGCTGGCTTATAAACGACAAGCCTTTCCGGTGCGACACTCACCATTGCATAGGCTGCGGACTATGCGCCAAGGTCTGCCCTGTCGGCAACATTGCCATCGACGAAAACAGTCATCCCCAATGGGCACACAATAACCGTTGCCTCACCTGCTTCGCCTGTTACCACCATTGCCCACAACATGCCATAGAATGGGGCAAACGAACACAGAAGAAGGGACAGTATTTTTTTGGAAAGAACAAACCATAAGATATGAAAAGAACAGCATTATCGATTATCTCAATGATAATCTGCATAAACATCTGGGCAGTGAAAGCCAACCCATGTCCAGTAGACGTCAGACAAGCCGACGGCACAACGCTCACCGTGGTGCTCCATGGCGACGAGGATTTCCATTACTACACCACCACCGACGGCATCCTGCTCGTACAACAACGGGGGGGCTATTATGTGGCATCCACTGGGATTGACGGCAGCCTAAGGGCTACCACGCTGCTGGCCCACAATGCTGCACAGCGCAGTGTGGCAGAACAGACAGCGGCCCGAGCCCAGGACATCACACTGTTTATGCAAAAAGCCGAGAGTGAGGCCCATGCCAATCGCCTGCAAAGAGAACCCATCGAGACGAGCGGCAACATGTTTCCCCATATCGGCAGCCCTCGCGTAGTTGTCATCCTGGCAGAGTTTGCCGACACTACGTTTACCATCGAGAACGCCAAACGTTCTTTCGAAGACTACTTCAACTCCCAGGAACCTCTTGTCGACTATGGCCGTGGAGAGAACCGCAATGCCTCGAGCGTGGGGAAATATTTCTCTGACGTGAGTTTTGGAGCATTCACACCACAGTTTGATGTCTACGGTCCGGTAAGTCTGCCCGACTCGTTGAAGGTATACGGTGGCACCACCTCTGGCGGTGACGGCGAAAACATGACCAAGTTGTTTAGAGACGCATGCACATTGATGAACGACAGCCTCGACTTCTCACAGTATGATGCCAACAACGACGGAGAGGTCGACTTGGTGATCATCCTCTATGCCGGCTATTCTGAATCGATGAGCGGCAACTCCGCCGAATGCATCTGGCCAAAGTCTGGAACAGTCGCAGGTGGAAATTACGACGGCAAGTCGGTGTCGCGATATGCCGTAAGTGCCGAACTCAATGGTTTTCCGGGATGCTGGAGTTCTGCCCCCTGGGAGCGCATCAACGGCATAGGCACCCTCTGCCATGAGTTCTGCCATACCATGGGCATGCCCGATTTCTACCCCACAGGAAAGCAAGGACAATCGGTAAAAGGCAACAACCAGGCCATGGAATACTGGAGCCTGATGGATAGTGGCAACTACCTCATCAATGGCTATCAACCAGTAGCCATGACAGCATGGGAGCGTGAGGCTTTTGAGTGGATAGAAATACCCACCCTCATCGACGACCAAGACCTCGAACTCAAATCTATCGATGACGAAGGCTCTGCCTACCGTATTCTCAACGACAACGACAACAGCGGCCGCGAGTATTTCATCATCGAGAACATCCAGAACATTGGCCACAACCTGGCCCAGAAAGGTCATGGCATGCTGGTATACCATATCGACTACGACCCCAATTTGTTCTCCATGAGTTACAACAAGGTGAACAACACGAAGGGACATCCTCGCATGACTGTCGTTCCTGCCGACAACCTGCTGTTTGCCCAATATAACGTAGGAAAAACCATCGATGGGGTTTACATCAACAATAAGTATTTCTACGATGAACTGGCGGGCGACCCCTTCCCCGGCTCCAGTCATGTGACAGCACTCAACGACACCACCAACCATGTGAATTTCAAGGTCTTCAACGGTGTCACACTCAACAAGGCATTCGATGAGATCACTGAGAACAGCAACGGAATTGTGTCACTGAAATTCATATCCAATTTCACCGACCACCTTGCCGGCATCCACGAATTACAGGGCTGTGCCATCAATGACGACAAGCACGTCTATACGCTCGACGGACGCCGTGTCGACAACTCCGCCACCCTTCCCAAAGGCATCTATATAAGAAATGGGAAGAAAGTGGTGATAAAAGACTAAAGGTCCCTAATATCAATATCAACACAGAGGCACAGAGTTTTTATTACTCTGTGCCTCTGTGTAGTATTTATATATGATAGTGTTTCAGTAAACCCGCGCACCAAAGATAGAAGTGCCTACACGTACCATCGTGCTCCGGCACTCGCAGGCAACGGGGTAATCGTGACTCATGCCCCAACTGCGCTCACAGAAGCCATCATCGTCGGCGAAATACTTGGCTTTCACCTCATCGAAGAAATCGGCAGCCAAAAGCATCTCCTGACGCACCTGACTCATATCGTCGACAAACGATGCCATCATCATCAGTCCACAAATCTTCACATGCTGGAGCAAGCGCCACTCACCGTCGGCGAGCAAACTACGGCACTCGTCGAGCGACAAGCCGTATTTCGTCTCTTCTTCGGCGATATGCAGTTCGAGCAGCACTTTCACCACCCTGTCGTGCTTCTCAGCCTGACGGTTGATTTCACGCAAGAGCCGCATGGAGTCAACAGCGTCTATCATGGCCACGTAGGGAACGACATACTTCACCTTGTTGGTCTGCAGGTGTCCGATGAAATGCCACTCAATGTCTTCGGGCAACTCCTTGTGCTTCGCCTGCAGTTCCTGCACATGACTCTCACCGAATGCACGCTGACCTTCTTCGTATGCCTCGAGGATGCTCTCGGCTGGGTGATACTTGCTCACCGCTACCAACTTCACCTGCGAGGGCAAACTGTCAAGCACCTGGCGCAAGTTGCGCCTCACGTCTCCCTTCATCATCTCCTTATGCTTACTGTTCTGCGGCTACCGCGGCCTTATGCTCGTAAACATCCATAATCATCGTCTCAGCCAAACTGGCAATGGTATAATCGATGGCGGTGGTTCCCATCACCTCCTCAATATGTTTCACGGCAACGGGGAGCGAACCGGCCTGCACCAGATAGTAGACGTTGGTGCGCTTCTCCTTGGCGGTCTTCTCATCGATGGTGATAAACTGCAACTTTGCCTTATACCACTTGTCGTCGCTGTCGGCATCACTGAAGAACACTTCCTTGTAGGCTGCCTTCTTGATGTCGGCCACCTCAAACTCGCCACTGATATACGACGACATCTCTTCCATAATCGATGTCTCGGCCTCGGTGAAACTCAGGGCGTCAACGGTATATTGTTCGGTCACTTTTTTGGGCAATCCGTCTTCCATCGTCTTTTCATAACGGATTTTGGTCTCAAACCAATCTGCTGTTCTTGTTCTCATTTTCTTTTTTCGTTAAAGTTTCGAGGGGCAAAGGTAATGAAAATTCCACAAATCCATGTTTTTTCAAAAAAAAATACAAGATTGATGTAGTAATTTGGAGATTTCTACGTCTAATAAGAAGAAAACAATTATATCATTCATCATTCAACTGTGTAAAAATGAAAATGAAAGTATTTATCATGACCGGGTGGTATGTCTTCATCATGACCATGTCAATGGCCTTCAACTCATGCGAAGTGGGTAAGAGAGATGGCAATGGGTTTTCTTCATCTACTGAGTCTGCTATCGTGTCAGGACAGCCAGTCGCATTGGAAGGTTCGTTTGATGGCATCGACATTTCGGGTGTAGACGAACTCACTATTGCCCATGGAGACTCTGCACAAGTCACTTTCCATGGCAACAAAGAAGCCATTGCTCGCTTCAACGCAGCAATCAAAGACGGGGTGCTTGTTATCAAGAAAAAAGACAATGAGAAACAGCGTCGTCATCAGCAAGTGAATGTCCATGTCGTGCTGCCTCAACTGCGCAAGATGGAGGTGGCAGGTGTGGGAAGTGTGGCGTTGCAAGACGAAACCAAGACCGACAACCTGGATATCGACGTGAACGGTTGTGGCAGTCTGCAAACCAAAGGCATCGTCTGTGACAAACTAGAGATAGAGGTGGCAGGAACAAGCGATGTCATCCTTGATGGCGTGACAGCACAAGATGCTCGGCTATCGGCCAATGGGGTGGGAAGTGTGAATGCCCGCTTCGCCAACACAGGGGAACTTGACTGTTCGGCCAATGGAACGGGCAGCGTCTGTCTGAAAGGCAATGTGAAATCATTCAGCAAAGAAAGCGCTGGAGTAGGACAGTTCGATACCAAGCAACTGGTCGTAGAATAGACAAGAGGGAAAAAATAGCCTTTTTGTTTCGCATTGCGCTCGGTTTTCACTACTTTGGCCAAAGGCCGAAGGTAAGAGGCACCTCGGTAATGGTAACAAAAAATGGCTTTTTTGTTTCGCATTGCGCTCGGTTTTCACTACTTTGGCCAGAGGCCGAAGGTAGGAGGCACCTCGGCAATGGAAACAAAAAAAGGGGTTTTTGTTTCGCATTGCGCTCGGTTTTCACTACCTTTGCAGGCAAATTGCAATTTTTTACTATGCCAGAGATATCCATACGCGGTCACGAGATGCCGGAGTCACCCATCAGGAAATTGGCTCCCCTCGCTGCCGCAGCCAAGAAAAGAGGTACCAAAGTCTACCATCTTAACATCGGCCAGCCCGACCTCCCCACACCCCGTGAGGGGCTTGAAGCATTGAAGAACATCAACCGCGACATCCTGGAGTATTCCCCGTCGCAAGGTTACCAAAGTTACCGGGAGAAGTTGGTGGGCTATTACAAAAAATACAACATCAACGTCTGTGCCGACGACATCATCATCACGTCAGGGGGTAGCGAGGCGGTGCTCTTCGCTTTCCTCTCCTGTCTCAACCCAGGCGACGAAATCATCGTCCCAGAGCCTGCCTATGCCAACTACATGGCATTCGCCATTTCTGCAGGTGCCAAAATCAAGACCATAGCCACGACCATCGACGAGGGATTCTCACTGCCCAAAGTGGAGAAGTTCGAGGAACTGATCAATGAGCGCACACGTGCCATCATGATTTGCAACCCCAACAACCCCACCGGCTACCTCTACACCCGACGCGAGATGAACCAGATCAGGGACCTGGTGAAGAAATACGACCTCTACCTGTTTTCTGATGAGGTGTATCGCGAATACATCTACACCGGCTCTCCATATATCAGTGCCTGCCATCTTGAAGGCATCGAGCAGAACGTCATCCTCATCGATTCGGTGTCGAAACGCTACTCGGAGTGTGGCATCCGCATTGGCGCCCTCATCACCAAGAACGCTGCCGTGCGTGCCGCTGTGATGAAGTTCTGCCAGGCCCGACTCTCACCACCACTCATCGGACAGATTATCGCCGAAGCGTCACTCGACGCACCAGAGGAGTATTACCGCGACGTATACGACGAGTACGTGGAGCGACGCAAATGCCTGATAGACGGACTGAACCGTATTCCTGGGGTCTACTCCCCCATCCCTATGGGCGCTTTCTACACCGTGGCCAAGTTGCCCGTCGACGATGCCGAGAAATTCTGCCGTTGGTGCCTCGAGAAATTCGAATACGAGGGAGAAACGGTGATGATGGCTCCTGCCGCTGGATTCTATACCACTCCCGGAGCAGGCATAAACCAAGTGCGCATCGCCTATGTACTGAAGAAAGACGACCTCATACGCGCCCTTGTGGTATTGCGCAAGGCACTGGAGTCGTATCCCGGACGCGTAGACGACCAATAAGAAACACATCCTTAATTGCATGAACCTTCCCCTGTTCATAGCCAAGCGAATCTATCACGACGGAGACGACCGCCGCAAGGTGAGCCGTCCGGCCATACGCATCGCCACGGCAGGTGTCGCCATAGGCCTTGCTGTGATGATTATCTCAGTGTGTGTGGTGATTGGCTTCAAGCACACCATCCGCGATAAGGTGGTGGGATTCGGTAGCCACATCACCGTGGCCGACTACATGACTCTCCAGAGCGACGCACCCTATCCCATCTGCATCGACGACAGCATGATGGAGGTGCTGCAGGGCATCAAGGGGGTCACTCACGTGCAAAGGTTCTCACAGAAACAGGGCATCCTGAAAACCGATGACGATTTTCTCGGCGTATCACTCAAGGGGGTGGGACCTGAGTTTGATACCACCTTCATCAGCAGCCACTTGATAGAAGGTACCTTGCCCGCGTTCAGCGACACATCGAGCACCAACAAGATTGTCGTGTCGAAGTTGATTGCCGACAAACTCCGTCTCAAGGTAGGAGAACGCATCTACGCTTATTTCATGAACGACAACGACGTGCGCACACGCCGTTTCACCATCACTGGCATCTACAACACCAACCTCAAGCATTTCGATGAAATGCTTTGCCTGGCCGACCTCTATACCATATCCAAACTCAATGGGTGGGAACCGGGACAAGTGAGTGGCGCAGAACTGACAGTAGGCGACTTCGACGCCCTTGAGGACATCGACTTGGAGATGAACGCCAAGGTAGACCGCACAGCCGACCGCTATGGAGCAGTATATTCGTCGCTGACCATACAGAAAATGTATCCCCAGATTTTCGCTTGGCTGGAATTGCTCGACCTCGACGTCTGGATTATCCTGGCATTGATGATTGCCGTGGCTGGATTCACCATGGTATCCGGACTTCTCATCATCATCATCGAGCGCACCAGTATGATAGGCACACTGAAAGCACTCGGAGCAAAGAACCGGTCAATACGGCACACATTCTTGTGGTTCGCCGTCTTCATCATCGTGAAAGGAATGGTCATCGGCAATATCATCGGCCTGGGCATCTGCTTCCTACAACAACAATTCGGACTGGTGAAACTCGATGCCGAAACCTATTATGTGGACGTTGTGCCTGTAGAGGTCAACATCCCCCTTATCCTATTGCTCAACCTCGCCACACTCCTCATCAGCGTCGTGGTATTAATCGCGCCAAGTTTCCTCATCACACACATCCAACCTGCAAAGGCCATCAAATATGAGTAAATTTGTCGGTTTTTGTAGTCAATTTTACACCTAATTTAGGATTGCACTGAAAATTTGCACATTTTTTTTTGAAATGTGCAGAATAGATATTACCTTTGCACAAAATTTGTTTTTTTGTGCAACGGAACACTATATGAGTTTCAACAAGACTATTGAGAAAAGCATTGTCTCGAATTGGAACTACGATGCCCTTACCGACTACAAGGGCGCTACGCTTCAATTCAACGATGTGGCCCGCAAGATAGAAAAGGTACACATCCTTCTGGAACAAGTCGGAATAAAGAAAGGCGATAAGGTGGCGCTTTGCGGCCGAAACAGTGCCCACTGGGCTGTAGCCTTCCTTGCCACGCTGTCGTATGGCGCCGTGGCAGTTCCGATACTCCATGAGTTCAATGCCGAACAGATACACAACATCGTCAATCACAGCGAGTCACGCATACTTTTCGTAGGCGACGTGGTGGCAAAAACCATTGACACCGATGCAATGCCCCATCTCGAGGGTATCGTCTTCCTGCCCGACTTCTCGTTACTGGTGTCAAGGTCAGAACAACTTACCTATGGCCGCGAACACCTCAACGAACTTTTCGGCAAGAAATTCCCGGAGAAATTCAAGCCCTCCGACGTATGCTACTATGAAGACGAAGAAGAAGAACTGGCTCTCATCAATTATACCAGCGGCACCACAGGATTCTCCAAGGGTGTGATGCTCCCCTACCGGGCACTGATGGGCAACATCGACTTCATCTTGGAACGCCTGGCATATCCTTATATGAAGCCACACACCAACATGCTGAGCATTCTTCCGATGGCACACATGTATGGCATGGCTGTGGAATTCCTCTTTCCCTTCATCTATGGTATCCATATTTTCTTCCTTACCCGCCTCCCCTCTCCTGCCATCATCGCTCAAGCCTTCTCCGATATCAAACCGGCTCTCATCGTCACTGTGCCGCTTATCATAGAGAAAATCATACGCAAGAAGGTATTCCCAAAAATACAAAACAACATCATGCGCCTCTTGCTCACCATGCCTGTCATCAGCAAACGCGTGAAGCAGAAGATTTGCGAACAGGTGTATGAGGCTTTTGGAGGCAATGCCTACGAAATCATCATCGGCGGAGCAGCACTCAACCAAGAGGTGGAAGCGTTTCTCAACAGCATCGACTTCCCCTATACCGTGGGCTATGGCACTACAGAATGTGCCCCGCTGATAGCCTACTGCGACTATAAGGAAAGGGTGCTGGGCAGTTGCGGCATGCCAGTGAATGGCATGGAGGTACGTATCCTCAGCCGCGACCCCAGGCATGTGGAAGGTGAAATCGTCACCCGAGGGCGCAATGTGATGCTGGGCTACTTCAAGAACGAGGAAGCCACCCGCGAGGCCATCGATGCCGACGGATGGTATCACACCGGTGACCTTGGCACAATGAGTGCCGACGGACATATCTTCATCCGCGGAAGGAAGAAAAACATGCTGCTCTGTGCCAACGGGCAGAATGTGTATCCCGAAGAGATAGAAGACCGCCTCAACAGCATGGCTATGGTAAGCGAGAGCATCGTGGTGCAGCGCAACGAGAAATTTGTCGCCATCGTACATCCTGACTACGATGAAGCCCACAACCTCGGTTTCACCGAAGAGGACCTCGTCAACATAATGGAACAAAACCGAAAAGACCTCAATACAAATCTCCCCTCCTACAGCAAAATCTCCTCAGTGGAAATCCACAAGGATGAGTTTGCCAAAACTCCTAAGAAAAGTATCAAGAGATACTTATACCAAAACGCCTGAAAATACACGTTATGGAATCAATACAGAATTTCAACACCTTAATAGAAAAGAGCATCATCGAAAACTGGAACTTTGATGCCCTTACCGACTACAAAGGCATTACGCTCCAATATCACGACGTAGCCCGCAAGATAGAGAAGTTGCATATCATGTTCGAGAGCAGCGGCGTGCAGCGCGGCGACAAGATCGCGCTCTGCGGACGTAACAGCGCAGGATGGGCGTCGGCTTTCCTCGCCACACTCACCTATGGTGCCGTGGCCGTTCCCATCCTCCATGAATTCACCCCCGACCAGATTCACAACATCGTCAACCACAGCGGCGCAAAACTGCTCTTTGCCGGTGATGTGGTATCGACGCAGGTCGACCCCACAAAGATGCCCGACATCGAGGGAATCATCTATATCCCCGACTATTCCTTGCTCTTCTCGCGTTCCGACAAACTCACCTTTGCCCGTGAACACCTCAACGAGATGTTTGGCAAGAAATTCCCCAAGTATTTCAGGGCAGAGCATGTAAATTATTACAAGGAGCAGAGTCCCGACGAACTGGCTCTCATCAATTATACCAGCGGCACTACAGGTTTCTCAAAAGGAGTGATGATACCCTACCGCGCCATCTGGAGCAACTACGACTTCGCATGTCACGTGATGGGAAATAACGTGAAGAAAGGCGACAACGTGCTGAGCGTGCTGCCCATGGCACACATGTATGGCATGTCGTTCGAGTTCATCTACGAGTTCCTGCATGGCTGCCATGTCTATTACCTCACCCGAGTACCGTCGCCGGCCATCATCGCCAAGGCTTTCGCCGAGGTGAAACCGGCCGTCATCATCGCCGTTCCCCTGATTATCGAGAAAATCATCAAGAAAAAGGTGTTCCCCAAAATACAGAACAACCGCATGCGCCTGCTGCTCAACATGCCCGTCATCAGCAAGAAGGTGAGACAGACCATCCGCGAACAAGTGGTGAATGCTTTTGGAGGCAATTTCTTCGAGGTGATTATCGGCGGTGCGGCCTTCAACCAAGAGGTGGAGTCGTTCCTCAAGCGCATCGAGTTCCCCTATACCGTAGGCTATGGAGCCACCGAATGTGCCCCCATCATCTGCTATGCCGACTATCGTGACTTCAAGCAGGGCAGTTGCGGCAAGGCGGTCATCCACAATGAAATCAGAATCAACAGCATAGACCCACAGAACATCCCGGGTGAAATCCTCGTACGCGGACTCAACGTGATGCTGGGCTACTACAAAAACGAGGAAGCCACGCGTGAGACCATCGACAAAGACGGATGGTATCACACCGGCGACCTTGGCGTGATGGACGAAGAGGGCAACGTGTTTATCAAAGGACGTTCAAAATACATGCTCCTGGGCGCCAATGGCCAGAACATCTACCCTGAAGAGATTGAAGACAAACTCAACTCCATGGCCATGGTGAATGAAAGCATCGTGATACAGGAGGAAGACCGTTTGGTTGGTCTGGTACATCCCGACCTCGAAGTGGCACAGTCGATGGGATTCACACACAGCGACCTGGAAAACATCATGGAACAAAACCGCAAGGAACTCAACAACGTCCTGCCCGCTTACAGCAAGATTTCATCGATTCGCATCCAAAATGAGGAATTCGAGAAAACGCCCAAGAAGAGCATCAAGCGTTTCCTCTATCTGAAAGGATAGAGTCACCGAAAACCTTAAAGATCTTAAAAAAAACTTTTAAAAAATCAGTCGGCACAACCTTTGTTGGCCAAGAACACGCCTATGAGGATGAGCGCACTTCCTCCATAGGCCACGGCGGTCATGGGCTCATCGAGGAAGATGGCACTGAAGATAACCGTTGTGACGGGAATGAGGTAAAGGTAGTTCGACATCGTCACCGCACCGAGTTTGTTGATGGCCACATTCCACAACACAAAGCAGAAAAACGAGGCAATAAGTCCCAGAAAAAGCAGGTTGAGCATCACCGTTCCTTTCATCAATCCGGAGAGGTCGTATTGCCATGGCTTGAACAAAAGAATGACAAGCGACGTGAGTAATCCGTAGATGAACATCTTACGGGTGAGAAAGATGGAGTCATAACGGTCGCCCATCACCTTCACCAGATAGCAATACACACCAAAGCACAAGGAGGCTGCCACAGAGAGCAAGTCGCCCAATGGATTGAGTTTCAGAATCACCTGTCCGTTGAAAATCACCACACCGATGCCCAGCAACGCGAGCACCGACCCTATAATCAGTATTTTCTTTACTTTTAAATACCTGTAGGTCATCAGTATGAATACCATGGTAAACAATGGCGAGGTGCTGACGATGAAACTCACATTGTTGACGTATGTAATTCCCACTGCCAGGTTCTCCGTGATAAAATACAGCGACCCTCCCGTAATACCCAATGCCAACATCATCAGTTCGTCACGCCAATTGTCCGACCATACTTTCCGGGTGGAGAATGGCAGGATGGCCACATAAGCCAATGCAAAGCGGACGATGAACACTTCATCTGCCCTCATGCCATCCTGCAACAGTATCTTGGTGCTTACCAGCGTACTGCCCCATATCGAGACCACTATAATGGCCACGAGATGATACAACAGGTTTTTCCTTGACGGGTGCTTTGTAATATTAGACATAAAGTAAATAAAAAAATGCAAATTTATGCAAAGGTAGTCCTTGTCACGAAACCATGCAAGTGAAATGCAAGAAAAGTTCAGTTTGTTGCCGTATTTAATTGTTGGTTACAAAAGGCTCTCAGCATGCCGGTGCCACGCCCTCATTGACGTCCACGACAAACGTGGCGGCAATATGGTTATTCGTTGAGCGAAGCCGATCTTACCCTACTGAGTGTTTCCGGGGTCATCTGCAGGTAATTGGCAATATAGTTGAGCGGTGCCCGCAACACCACCTTGGGCATGAGTTTGCACATACGCTTGTATCTGTTCTGGGCACTCTCGAATCTCACGAGGTCTGCGTGCACTTGCGAGAGAATGAGCGACTCCTCGAGGATTTTGCGGTAGAGAATCTGAATATTGACATTGTGCAATGCCACCTCTTCCAAGCGTTGCTTGGGCAGGGCATAACAGATGGAGTTTTCAAGTGCTTCAATCTGGAGTTTGGTGGGTTCCTCCCTGAATAGGCTCTCAATACACATCACAATGGTGCCGTCCACCCCAAGGTGCTCGGTGACGACACGTGTCTTATTCAAGTCACGTTTCTCATAAAACTGCCTCACCAACCCGATGTCTACATAGAGTATCTCACGGCAGATCTCCCCTTCGGCAAGGATAATCTGCCCCTTGGCATATTTTCTGGGCACGAGCACGCTCTCGAGGATGTCAAGTTCGTCGTGCGTCATGGTACTGTACTTTCTTGCCAGTTCGCGTGCAATGTCGCGGGTGGTATGTACTTCCCTCATTCTCTTTCTCCTTTCTTATGGTTGTTCCTGGTTTAGTTATCAGTCTTGTCAATCAAGTTTCAGTACGGCGAGGAAGGCTTTCTGCGGCACCTCTACGTTGCCGATTTGCTTCATTCGCTTCTTTCCTTTCTTCTGTTTTTCAAGCAGTTTGCGTTTTCTCGACACATCACCGCCATAACACTTGGCAGTGACATCCTTGCGCACGCATTTCACGGTCTCACGCGCGATGATTTTCGCCCCGATAGCCGCCTGAATGGCGATGTCGAACTGCTGTCGGGGAATGAGTTCCTTGAGTTTCTCACACATCCTCCGTCCGAAAGCCACGGCGTTGTCTTGGTGGGTAAGGGTAGATAGCGCGTCTACTGGTTCGCCATTGAGCAGGATATCGAGTTTGGCGAGTTTCGATGGTCTGTACCCACAGATATAATAGTCGAACGACGCATACCCCTTCGAGATGCTCTTGAGTTTGTCGTAGAAGTCGATGACAATTTCTCCCAAAGGCAGGTAGAACATCAACTCCACCCGGTTGCCACTCACGAACTCCTGACTGATGAGTTCGCCACGCTTGTCGAGGCACAACTTCATGATGGGACCAATGAAGTTGGTCGTGGTGATGACAGAGGCTTTGATATAAGGTTCTTCTATGTGGTCGATGAGCGTGAGTTCTGGAAGTCCCGACGGGTTGTGTACCTCCTTCGAGCCTCCCTGTTTGTCGTAGACAATATACGACACGTTGGGCACGGTGGTAATCACATCCATGTCAAACTCCCTGTCAAGCCTCTCCTGGATGATTTCCATGTGGAGCAAACCCAGGAAACCGCATCTGAACCCGAAGCCAAGGGCTACTGAGGATTCCGGGGTAAACGATAGCGACGCGTCGTTGAGTTGCAGTTTCTCCAACGACGACCTGAGGTTCTCATAGTCGGTAGGGTCGATGGGATAGACACCGGCAAAAACCATGGGCTTCACTTCCTGGAAGCCCTCGATGGCGTCCTGACAGGGCTGTGCAACATGGGTAATGGTATCGCCCACCTTCACTTCCTTGGCGTCTTTAATACCACTGATGATATACCCCACCTCTCCCGTACTGAGCACGTCGCGGGGTATCATGTCCATCTTGAGCACCCCCACCTCGTCGGCGTCATATTCCATGCCAGTGTTGAAGAACTTCACCTTGTCGCCTTTCCTTATACTGCCGTTGGTAATCTTGAAATAGGCGATGATTCCCCTGAAGGAGTTGAATACCGAGTCGAAGATAAGTGCCTGGAGCGGTGCCTTCGGATCGCCCACGGGATGGGGAATGCGCTTGATCACGGCCTCGAGGATTTGCTCCACGCCCTCACCCGTCTTTCCCGAAGCCCTGATGATGTCTTCATGGTCACACCCGATGAGTTCCACGATTTCGTCTTCCACTTCGTCGGGCATGGCAGAAGGCATGTCAATCTTATTGATAACTGGAATGATTTCCAGGTTATGGTCGATGGCCATGTAGAGGTTCGAGATGGTCTGTGCCTGCACACCCTGCGTGGCGTCTACCACCAACAGGGCGCCCTCACACGCCGCAATACTCCTCGACACCTCGTAGGAGAAGTCTACGTGTCCCGGGGTGTCGATGAGGTTGAGGATATAGTTCTTTCCCTCAAGGGCATACTCCATCTGTATGGCGTGGCTCTTGATGGTGATGCCACGCTCGCGCTCGAGGTCCATGTTGTCGAGCATCTGCCCCTCGGTTATCTGTATGGTTTTCGTATGTTCGAGCAACCTGTCGGCCAGGGTCGATTTGCCGTGGTCGATATGCGCGATGATACAAAAATTCCTGATTAACTCCATTATTCCTAAAGTAGGTTCTGTTTCCTAATACTTCACTATCTCTTTTTAAACTACAAAAATAAGAAAAAATATGCGGATTTTAGTACATTTTCTCTTGCCCGCATATTTTTTTAAGAATTTTAACGGATGCATGGCGTTTACACAAGCGGGGGCCAACCACGGCTTGAAAAAGAAAAAACTCGCCACTTATCTTTGTATGTCAGGTTTTTTATCTATTTTTGCATTGACGAACAAAAACAAGATAATTATATGAAGAAGTTGCTTTTTATCATGATGGCTGTTGCGTTGCTTTCCAGTTGTCAGGAGTCGCTCGAAGACCGTGCCTACCGTGAGACATTGGAATACAACAAGAAGTTTTGTCCGATGCGTGTAGATGCCACCTCCGTACTCGACAGCATCGTATTCGACAAAACGACGAAGACAAAATGCTCGTATTTCACCTTGGAAGGCGTTGCCGACAACTTGCAAAATGCACAAGCCAAGTCAGCGGCTCTGCGTGAGGTGTTGGTCACAGATATCAAGAACTCTCCTAACGAGATAAAATTCAAGGAGGCGGGGTTCTCTTATCGTTTCGTCTACCGCTCGGCAAGCGACAAGAATGTGGTGCTTTTTCAAACCACAATCACTAAAGAGGACTACCAGTAAGATAGAAAAATCTGAGATTTCGCCAATAACACACTAAAGGAAACACCATACAGCGCCCGCTAACGGGTTGACTTGCAGTGTATTTGCTCCTTTCACTACAAAAAAACTGCCTCCTTTGCTCTGGTGCAAAGGAGGCAGATATGTATGTGGCGACGAGGGTTATCCCAATTGGTCGAGTGCCCTGCATAATTGGTCAGGACAACTGGTGTTCTTTGCCCCACAGCGGATGCCGTCGAGTTTGTTCTTCACATCTTCCACCTTCATCCCCCTAACCAGCGAGCAGATGCCTTTCAGGTTGCCGTTGCAACCGCCATAGAAAGTCACTTCCTCTATGACATCATTGTCGTCCACGGTCACCTCAATAAACTGGCTGCAGGTGCCTTGGGTCTTGTAGTTGACAGTACGTCGGGCCATTACACCTCAGGTTTCATATTGGTATAGACGGTCTGCACATCGTCGAAGTCCTCGAGTTTCTCCACCATCTTGTCGATGGTCTCACGCTGTTCGGGCGTCACGTCCTTGAGGTCGTTGGGGATACGCGTAAACTCTGCGCCAGTCACCTCGAAACCTTCGCTCTCAAGGTGTTTCTGGATTTCGCCAAAACTCTTCGGATCGCCATAGATGGTAATCTCGTTGGTCTCCTCGTCCTCGTCAAACTCATCCTCCACACCATAGTCAATCAGGTCGAGAATCAGTTCGTCCATGTCGATTCCATCCTTCTTCTTGAAGGTGAACACACACTTATAGTCGAAAAGGAAACTCAGCGAGCCTTGGGTTCCAAGGTTGCCGTTAAACTTGTTGAACACCGAGCGCACATCACCTACAGTGCGGGTGGTGTTGTCGGTCAGTGTATCCACAAAGATAGCCACGCCGTGAGGGCCATATCCTTCGTATGCCACCTCTTTGTAATCGCTCTGGTCTTTTCCCATCGCGTTCTTGATGGCTCTCTCGATGTTGTCTTTCGGCATGTTCTCACGCTTGGCGTTGGCAATGATGGCACGCAGCGTGGGATTGTTCTCAGGTTCAGGTCCACCGGCCTTCACGGCAATGCTGATTTGCTTGCCTATTCTGGTGAACGTCTTGGCCATATGGCCCCATCTCTTCAGTTTTGTCGCTTTGCGGTATTCAAATGCTCTTCCCATTGGAATAATAGTTTTATGTTTTTATTGCTTTTGATGATTTTCCTTATTGCCTTTCTCAACTATCTCAAGGAGAGAGAGATTACCTTAACTCTGCATGGAGTTTCGACTTCAGGTTGCCAATCAACTTGTTCATGATGGCCTCTATCTGCTTGTCGTTGAGCGTACGCTGGTCGTCTTGCAGGATGAAGTTCACAGCATAACTCTTCTTGCCAGCAGGCAGGTTCTTGCCCTCGTAGACATCGAAGAGTTCCACGCTCTTGAGAAGTTTCTTCTCCGTAGCCCTTGCTATCTGCTCGATCTGGGCAAACTCCACTTCCTTGTCGATGAGGAGCGCGAGGTCGCGGCTCACGGCGGGGAATTTCCCGATTTCAACAAACTGCACCTTGTTCTTCCTCACCAGTTTCATGAGCGAGGTCCAGTTGAAGTCGGCATAGTATACGGGTTGGTCTATTCCGGCGGCCTTCACCAATTTCTGGTTCACTACACCCATCTCCACAAGCAGTTTTCCGCCTCTGTTTTCCAATGCCATTGCCTTGGAGAAGATATCGTTGTCCGACGGCCGGCCAACGACCATACCCTGCTGCACTCCCATGCGAGCAAGCACATTTTCCACATAGGCTTTCAACTCGTAGAAAGAACTGTCTTCATCGCCATGTGCCCAACTGCCGGAAACGCGTTTGCCGGTAACCCACATGGCGAGGTGATACTCTTCCTTGTAAGCACGCATGGGGTCTTCGGTGTTCTTCTTCTCCGGGTCAAACTGATAGCAGTTGCCGAACTCGAAGAAACGGAGGTTGGGACTTCTTCTGTTCACGTTGTAGGCAATGCTCTCCAGTCCACCGAAAAGCATGGTCTGCCGCATCACGTTGAGGTCGCTGCTCAGCGGATTGATGATGCGCACGAGGTTGTCGGCATGATAGGTGTTCAGCCCGTCGTAGTAGGCAGCCTTGGTGAGCGAGTTGTTCATAATCTCACAGAAGCCACATCCCACGAGTTGTTCGGCCACGAGGTTATGCAACTTGTGCTTCTGGTCTTCGTCGTTCTTGATGACCAGCGAACTCTTGAGTTGAGTGGGAATCTCCACATTATTATATCCGTAGATGCGGAGGATATCTTCCACCACATCGCAGGGGCGCTGCACGTCTACCCTGTAAGCGGGAACGGTGATGACGAGTTTCTCGTCGTCCTCGCTGTCAATGCTCATTTCCAGACTTTCAAGGATGCTCTTCACCGTTTCTCTCGGTATTTCCTTACCGATAAGGGTATTCACATAGTCATACCTCAGTGTGACATGGGCATCAGGGATGGGGTTGGGATAAACATCGCAGATATCCATCGACACCTTTCCTCCAGCGAGTTGCTTGCAGAGGATGGCGGCCTGCTTCAGCGCATAGATGATGCCGTTGGGGTCTACGCCACGCTCAAAGCGGAACGACGAGTCGGTGCTCAGTCCGTGACGGCGGGCACTCTTCCTGATCCAAGTGGGATGGAAGTAGGCGCTCTCAAGCACCACATTGCGGGTGGTTTCATAAGTGCCGCTACCCTTTCCGCCAAACACGCCGGCGATACACATCGGCTCCTCCTCATTGCAAATGGCCAGGTCGTGCGAGCCGAGTACGTGCTCTTCGCCATCGAGGGTGACAAACTTCGTTCCTTCGGGCTGTGGCTTCACAATGATATGATGTCCGATTACCATGTCGGCATCGAAGCAATGGAGAGGCTGACCGTAGGCATGCATCACGTAGTTGGTGATGTCAACGATGTTGTTGATAGGACGGAGACCAATGGCTACGAGTTTATTCTTCAACCAGTCGGGCGACTCCTTCACGTCGCAGTCGGTGATGCTCACACAAGCATAGCGACGGCAGGCCTCCTCATTCTCTATGGTCACATCCACTGGCAGGTCATGGTTGTCTACAGTGAATTCGTCGCACGAAGGACGGTGCAGTGCCGTGGGATATCCATTCTGCTTGAGCCACGCATAGAGGTCGCGTGCCACACCCCAGTGCGAGAGGGCATCGGCACGGTTGGCTGTAATGTCAACCTCGATGAGCCAGTCGCTCTCCAAATGGTAGTATTCGGCTGCCGGAGTGCCCACCACAGCGTCTTCGGGCAATACGATGATACCGTCATGGCTGGTGCCCACGCCAATCTCATCCTCAGCGCAAATCATGCCACACGACTCCACGCCACGGAGTTTTGACTTCTTGATGACAAACTCCTTGTCGCCGTCGTAGAGCACGCAGCCCAGGTCGGCAACAATCACCTTCTGGCCTGCAGCCACATTGGGCGCCCCACAGACAATCTGCGAGGGCTCTTCCTTACCCAGGTCAACGGTGGTCACATGCAAGTGGTCGGAATTGGGATGTGGGTCACAAGTCAACACTTTTCCCACGAAGAGTCCTTTCAGTCCGCCTTTTATCGACTGCACTTCCTCGAGGGCACCCACTTCCAGTCCGCTTGATGTCAGCGCCTTGCACACTTCCTCGGCCGAGAGGCTGAAATCAACGTATTCCTTCAGCCATTTATAAGAGATATTCATTTCTTTTTAAATTATGTACTTCTTAAAAATCGTGCAAAATTACACAATTTCCACGAATCCAACAAAAAAAAGCACAACAATACTTTGTTGCGCTCTATTTTATGCCGACAAGCCAAGTGAGGGACAACATCCCCAACCTGTCCAACAGCAAATTTTTGTCATATAAATAGACCCCTAACCCGAATGAGGGCAAAGAGTACGTGTGAAGAGAAGATGAACGAAGGCGGAACCCTATTTTTTATCTTCCTTCTCCCACAAAAGCAAGCAGATAGTCCACAGAGCCGTTGAGTCCGAACTTGCTCACATCGAGCGATATGTCGTAATTGCGGGCATCAAACCACTCGCTGCCAGTATACTTCTTGGTATAGAGTTCGCGGGTATAGTCATTGTCAACAATCATCAACTTGGCGTCAGCCTCGCTCACGCCATATTTGTTTACAATACGCTTGATGCGTTTCTCCATCGGACTGTGGAGGAAAATCTTCAAGGCGTTCTCGTGGTCACGGAAGATAAACGAGGCACAGCGCCCCACAATGACGCACGACTCCTCTGAAGCAATTTGCTTGATGACTGCAGCCTGCGCCTCGAAGAGTTCACCCGAGGTAAGGTCTTCGCTTAAAGCGTGGTATTCGTTGTCGACCATATACGACCTGTAGAACTGCGTGAAATCATCCCACCACGACTGGTTCCTGGCCTCAAGTTTCTCCACCATCTCCTGTCCGATATTGAATTTCTTGGCCACCGCCTGAAGAATCTGTTTGTCAAGCAATTTCACGCCGAGTCGCTTGGCGATTTCCGCCCCTACTTCATGTCCGCCCGTTCCAAACTGGCGGTTGATGGTAATGACGAATTTTTCGTGTTTATCCATAATACTTTTGTTGATTTGATTACTTCTGTTGCGAAGATAATGCAAAATCATGAGATATGCAAACAAATCGGCGTTTTTTTGAGTTTTTTGCGTCGTCTTCGATAGTTGACACGGATGCATGGATGATAAAAATGTCTTTCTAGAAAGCACATTTTGCATGGACAAGACAGGCCGCTATAGTCATTGAAAATGGTGGGAACGGCATTGCGAAGCAATTTTTTACAAAAAAGAACTTGAAAAACGAAGATAAACAAAAAAAATGTGTATATTTGCACACTGTGACAAGGTGAACTTATCTTTCACAAGCATAGGAAATGAGGGGAATGACGGTGAAGTGGACATACGTCTCTTCAACGCTCCTTTAACTCCTGAAAGTTGAGCGAATGCAAAACTTGAGAGATTAAACCGAAACATTAACCAAAATTTATATTATGGATCTTGAAGGAAGAAGAGAAAGTGAGAATGTAGAGGATCGCCGGGGTATGAGCGGCGGCGCGATGGCCGGCATGGGCATCGGTGGTATCATCCTCATTGGCTTGATTACATTGTTGATGGGTGGCAACCCCCTGGATGTCATCCAGCAGACCGGCGGCCTTGGCGGCATGTCGGCCGGCGAGGAAGAGGTGGCCGAGGGGCAGACCTTCTCTCCAGAGGAGGAGGCTCAGGTGAAGTTCTGCAAGCAGATTCTTGCCAGTACAGAAGACATCTGGTCGGCTGTGTTCCGCCAGAAGTTCAATGCAGAGTACACACCTCCCACCTTGGTGTTCTTTAAGAACTCAGTGCAGACCAACTGCGGTGGCGCTACCTCGGCAGTAGGTCCATTCTATTGCTCCGCCGACCAGAAGTTGTATATCGACCTGTCGTTCTTTAAGCAGATGGAGACCCAACTGAAGTCGGGCGGCGACTTCGCCCGTGCCTATGTGATTGCCCACGAGGTGGGACATCATGTGGAGAACCTCCTGGGCATCCTCGGTAAGGCCCACGCACAGATGCAGCGCCTCGACCAAACACGCTCCAACCAGATGAGTGTGCGCCTGGAGTTGCTGGCCGACTACTATGCCGGCGTATGGGCTCATTATGAGCACGAGGCCTTCGGCTCTCTCGACGACAGCGACTTGAAAGAAGCCATCAACTGCGCCCAGCATATCGGCGACAACTATTTGCAGGAGCAGTCACAAGGCTATTCACAGCCAGAGTCGTTCACACACGGCACCTCCGACCAGCGTATGCGCTGGCTCAAGCGTGGCTTCGACACTGGTGACATGAGCACCACCACTTTCACGGGCAACTACAGCGACCTATAATGACGCAACAAGGCAATGTCATCACGATGCTCGGCACGGGCAATGCCTTTGTCACTCACTGCTATAACACTTGCTTCACCCTGCAGAGCCAGGGTGGAGCATTGTTGCTTGTAGACGCAGGGGGCGGCAACGGCATCCTGGCCCAACTGGAGCGGGCGGGCATCAATATCAGAGAGATTCACGACATCTTCGTCACTCATGCCCATACCGACCATCTGCTCGGTGTGGTCTGGGTGATGCGTTCTGCTTTACAGCACAACTATCCGCTCCGTGTGTGGAGCCACCGCAAAGTGCTCGACGTTCTCACGGAGATATGCCGGCAACTCCTCCCTCCCAAAATATCGGGAAGGATAGGAAGCATGGTGATGATGAACTGTTTGGAGGATGGCGACCGCTTCACAGTAGGCGATCTCCCTTTGCAGTGCTTCGACATCCATTCCACCAAGGAGCGGCAGTTTGGCTTCACCACTACCCTCCCCGACGGGCAGCGGCTTACTTGTCTAGGCGACGAACCTTTCAGCGAACTCTGCCTGACTTATGCCGAGGGTGCCGACTGGCTGATGAGCGAAGCGTTCTGTCTGTATGCCGACCGCGACCGCTTCAATCCTTATGAAAAACACCATAGCACCGCCCTCGACGCTGCCCGGCTGGCCGAAAGGCTGCACGTAAAGAACTTGATTCTTTACCACACAGAAGACAAGACCTTGTCTACCCGCCAAGAGCGATACACCGCCGAAGCCTTATCAGCCTTCAGCGGCCAGGTCTTCGTGCCCGAAGACTTGGATAGGATAGAGTTATAGACACATATACGCAGCACACATCTCAGCACAGCGCTCACCGTCGACACCTGCTGAGACAATACCTCCGGCATATCCTGCACCTTCCCCACAGGGAAAAAGACCTTGCAGGCGGATATGCTGGAGCCTTTCTTTATCCCTTACAATGCGCACGGGGGCTGATGTTCGTGTCTCCACGGCAATGAGCACAGCCTCATTGGTGAGGAAACCCTTGTGGTGCTTCCCGAAAAACGCGAATCCCTTCCGCAACCTTGATGTCATCTGCTCGGGCATCCAGAAATGCAGCGGACTGGGCACCAAACCGGGCGCATACGATGATTCCGGCAGGTCATAACCCAACTTGCCGTTAACGAAGTCCGACATCCGCTGAGCAGGGGCTGTCTGTCGGCGGTTTCCTTGTTCCCAGCACGCCTGTTCGAGGCACTCCTGCATGTCGAGCATGCGCAACGGGCTGTCGCCCTCCACATCCTCGGGCCTCGTCTCCACCACCATGCCACTGTTCGACCATTTCGTGCCTCTGTTGCTCGGACTCATGCCATTGACCACGATTTGTTGCGGACCTGTTGCCGCCGGGATGACAAAACCTCCGGGACACATGCAGAAAGAATATACGCCTCGGCCGTCAACCTGGGTGGTGAGGCTGTATTCGGCTGCAGGAAGGTATTTACCCCTGCCGTTAGGGTTATGATATTGTATCTGGTCAATAAGGTGCGCAGGGTGCTCCAAACGCACGCCGACGGCGAGTCCCTTCGGTTCTATTTCTATCTTTGCCGAGTGCAGGTAGCGGTAGACATCACGTGCCGAATGCCCGGTGGCAAGAATCACCGGTCCACGAAACATCTTCGTCTGCCCATCGGTTGAGCACACTGCCTCAATTCCCACCACATGGTCGCCCTGAACAACAAGCCTCGTCATACGGGTCTGGAAATACACCTCTCCCCCGCAGCCGACGATGGTGTTGCGCATGTTCTCGATGACCCGCGGCAACTTGTCGGTGCCAATATGCGGATGGGCATCGGCGAGGATATCCGTCGATGCGCCATGCTGGCAGAACACATGGAGGATTTTCTCCACGTTGCCCCGCTTCTTCGAACGGGTGTAGAGTTTGCCGTCGGAGAATGCTCCTGCTCCTCCTTCACCGAAACTGTAATTGCTCTCGGGGTCTACCTTCTGGTTGCGGGTGATGGCGGCGAGGTCGCGCTTGCGCTCATGCACGTCTTTTCCTCGCTCTACGACAATGGGGCGCAGACCGAGTTCGATGAGCCGCAGCGAGGCGAAGAGACCCGCAGGCCCCTCTCCCACAACGACAACGGTCTTGGCCGCCGACACATCGCCATACACCGTCTTGGGGAACACATCGTCGCCGGGCTCCTCATTGATGTAAACCCTGACAGTGAGGTTGACGTAAATCGTTCGCTGCCTGGCGTCAATGCTGCGGCGAAGCACCATGACATGGGTGATGGTACGCTGGTCTATGGCCTGTTCTTCGGCTATATATCGTGCGATGGCTTGCATCGAAGCGGCTTGATGGGGCAACACCCTCATCTGGAGTTCCTTGATCATGGGACGGACTAAATTGGTTTCTTGCAGAAAAAGGCCACCTGTTACGCACAAGTGGCCTTTATGATTTCACGTCATTCCGACGTGTAGCGTTTAGAAGTTGATACCGATGTTGATACCCAACGAGTGGCCGTGTGATGACGGTTCACCCTTTGCATCGGCGATGTTGGAGAGACCAAACTGATAGAGTGCCTCAGCGTAGAGGTTGTTCCATTCCACACCACATCCTACTTTAAGACCAACCTCGGGATGCTTCAGATACCTGTAGTTGCCCGAAACGCCCAACGACAGATAAGGACCGATGAATGGCAGTATGGCAATATTGTTCTCTGCCGTGACACCATATTTAATCAGCACAGGTATTTCAAGGTAGTTCAGATGGCCATCAGGAAGATTGGGGTCAAAAGCATCAACCTTGCTCGATTTCAAGTCCTTACCACCACGCTCCGAGTAGTACAGACCACTCTCAAGGAAGACCGGGGCTGAATCGGAAACACGGAGACCAACAACACCACCAAGTACAAAACCGGTGCGGCCTTTGTCTGACTCAATATCACCACTGATACCGCTGAAATTCACACCAAGACGAACACCCCAGTAAAGATGCTCCTCATCGAGTGAGAAACCGCCGCTGCTGAACTGTGCGAACGAAGGTGCAGCAAACATACACGCTACGATAGCAATCAAAAATTTCTTCATAATAATACTATTTTAGATTAAAACCATTGAAGTTTTGATTATTTTTTGCAAAGTAAAGGTTTTTTTTTGACTTCACAAAATGATTGGGCAGAAAAATGTCATATAAAAGGAATATAGACCGGCGTCTCTTCCTCTTAAACTCCCTTTTTTACTACCATGAGTTGAGCGAATGCAAAACATGAACAACAATTTCGTCGAAATTATCCCCGCATTTCGTCGAAAACCATTTTGTGACGCGTCCTCCCTACCCTACCTTTGCATGCAGAAAATCAAAAGTCACAACTGTGTGACCGTAAAAATCAACCTCACAAGCAACCAAAACACAAAAAAACCATATGAAACAGACTGGAATGTACCTCAGGTCTCTGGCAGCCATCATCATGATGTGCGTTTGCACGGTGGCTTTCGCCCAATCCACCGTAGTGAAAGGAACCGTAAAGGACAAGAACCTCGGTGAGGGCGAATCGTTCGCCACCGTAAGAATATTCCCCACCGGAAAGTCGGAGGGGGCCATCGCCATGTTCCTCACCGATGCCGACGGCAATTTCAACCAGAAGGTGGAAGGCAAGGGCACCTACGACATCGTCATCAGTAGCGTGGGAAAGGAAGACATCAGGCAGAGCATCACCATCGGCAGCAGCAACGACCTCGACCTCGGCACTATCTTTATGAGTGAAGATGCACAGACACTCGTAGGAGTGGAGGTCGTGGCACAGAAACCTCTGGTGAAAATGGAGGTCGACAAGATGACCTACCGGGTAGAAGACGACGTGGATTCCAAGTCGGCTACAGTGCTCGACATGCTGCGCAAGGTGCCCATGGTGTCGGTAGACGGTCAGGATAACATCACCGTGAATGGCTCTTCGGCTTTCAAGGTATATGTCGACGGCAAACCCAACGTGATGTTCTCAAGCAATCCCTCGATGATTTTCAAGAGCATGCCCGCATCTATGGTGAAGACTATTGAGGTGATCACCAACCCTGGTGCCCGGTTTGATGCCGAAGGGGCTTCAGGTGTGCTCAACATCGTGATGAACAGGCAGATGATGGGCGGTGCCCCAGGTGCTCCCGGTGCTCCCGGTGCCATGCCCAGCGCCGACGGCTACAACGGCACGATAAGGGCTTCTGTGGGAAATAGGTCACTCGGCGGTGGTGTGATGCTGAGCGGACAGAAAGGCAAGTTCTCATACAGCGCCAACGTGATGGAGAACTATTCGAAACCGGGAGCCACCGTAGTGGAAATGGAGCAGCAGAACGGTGCCACCTCCATCCTCACCACAGCCTCGACGAAGGCCCGTGTGCCCTTCACCCTCGGGAGCATGAGCCTTGGCTACGACATCGATGCCATGAGTTCAGTCAATGCCACCTTCTCGCTCACCAGCCTGTCGCTGCGCAACAACGGACTCACCACCACTCAGATGCTCTTTGGACAGGGCAACAACGGATTCAGTTACGACAACAATATGAAGATGAAGAACGGGCGCACCTCGTTTAGTGCCAACCTCGACTACCAACGCTTCTTCAACCCCGAGCGAACGAAGTCAATCATCGTAACTTACCAACTGAGTCTCAGTCCGTCGAAAATCGAACAGCGCAACGACTTTGATGATGTGGACAACACACTCATCGACCTCACCGACCGTTTCTCCAAAGTGAAAGACAATACTACCGACCACACCGTGCAGGTAGACTACACCACCCCGCTGGCCACCGGCCAGACCTTCAACACGGGTGCCAAACTAATGACTCGCAAGGCGACCTCCGACTCGAAATACTACCTCGACGATGTGTTCGACAACAACCAGAGCCTCGATTACGAATACCGCAACACCATCCTCGCCGGCTACACCGAGTATGAAGGTTCGTTCAACAAGTTCAGCGCCAAGGCAGGTCTCCGCTATGAGCACACCTGGCAAGACGTGGAGTACCATTTCGGCAACGGCACCAACTTCTCCAAGAACTATGGATGCCTCGTTCCATCTGCCAGCGTGTCGTTCTCACCCAGCATGACCAGCAACATCGGCCTGACCTACAACATGCGCATCTCACGCCCGGGTATCACCTACCTGAACCCCTACGTCGACCACAGCGACCCCAACAGCCTGAGTTATGGCAACACCAACCTCGATGTGGAGAAATCCCACAACATCGCACTGGTCTACAACTTGTTCACGCCAAAACTGATGATGAACGTCAACCTGCACTACAACTATACGGGCAACGGCATCGAGCAGTACAGTTTCTACGACAACAACCTGCTCAACACCACCTACGGCAATATCGTAGAGCGCTCGCAAACCGGTGTCAACGTGTTCGCCAACTGGCTGGCACTGAAGAATACCCGACTCTTCATGAACGGAAGCCTCAACTACACCGACATGCGCAGCGACAACGTGAGTTCTACCAACCATGGATGGCAAGCACAGGCAATGATGGGCATCCAGCAGACACTGCCCCTCGACCTGAAACTGAGCACCTACCTCATCACCTCGAGCAGAACCAAGACGCTGCAAGGCTATACCAGCGGATTCAACATGCTCACCGCCAGCCTCTCAAAGACATTCTTCAACGACAAACTCTCTGTCAGCCTGTCGGCAATGACAGGACTCTCCAGCGGAGGTGACTTGAAAATCGAAAGTTACAGCAGCGGTACAAACTTCTCGCAGCGCTCCTCTATCAAAGTGCCTATGAGCGGACTGACGCTCAGCGTAAGTTACACCTTCGGCAAGTCGAACTTCAGAACCAAGCAACACGTATCTAAAGTGACCAACGACTATATCGAACAACAGTCACAGGGCGAAATGCTCAACAATGCTGGCAGCGGAACAGGCGCTGGTGCTGGTGCCGGTGCAGGAGCAGGAATGGGAACAGGCCCGATGTAAGAAATCATTAACTCATTACTCAACTATTCTTTCTAACTCAGGGTGTGCCGAAAAGTGGCGGCTGGCAACTACCGGCATGACACTTCAGGCACACCCCTTTTCAATTACACCATCAATGAGAAAAGCCATGAGGCACATGCGTCGCTTGAACTCCTGAAACTTGACTGAGCAATGGCTTAAAACCTGAAATACAACTTTTTTCATCCAACTATCAAAGACTATCAGATATTTTATTTATTTTTGCACTATGAAGCGAATAACAAAGAAAGACTGGTTGCTGCTCCTGATGCAGTTGTCGATTTGGGCAATGATGTTGTTGCTGCCCACAGTGACCGCTATCCTCACCACACGTGACACATCGGCGGCATTGGCATCGATGCGTATCACATGGTTCAACCTCCAGTCGCCGTTCATTCTCTACTTCGTCAATTTCTACCTGCTTTGGAGGTTCCTGTTCGACAAGCGCCATTACAAAACCTTCGTTCTGGTGAACTTCATCCTGTTTGCCTGTCTCAACTACGGATTCTTCATCTTCAGAAACTACCACAACCCGCAGGGAGTGGAAATGCCACCCAACTGGTGGATTGGAATGATGGCGGGCATGTTCGTATACTTCTTGCTCAACTGTGCTGCCGTCACCGTGGCCATCGCCATACGCCATTTCCTGAAGACAAGAGAAGTGATGCGGCATCTCGAAGAAGAGAAACGCAAGAACGTGGAGGCCGAACTGGCATGGCTGAAAAACCAAATCAACCCCCATTTCCTCTTCAACACGCTCAACAACATCTCAAGCCTCACCCAAATCGACCCCGACGGCGCACAGGATGCTATTGCTCAGTTGAGCGACTTGCTGCGCTATGCTATCTATAAAACCGACAAACCGCTTGTACCCATCGCAGGCGAAGTGGAATTCATGCGCAACTATATCGGCCTGATGCAACTCCGCTGCAACGAGAAGACCGTGGTAAACACCTCATTCAACATTACCGACAATAAGATGGAGGTAGCTCCCCTGCTCTTTATCTCGCTGATAGAGAACGCCTTCAAACATGGCGTGAGCAGCAACAAGCCTTCACATATCGATATCCGTGTGGATGCCAACGACAATGCCCTGTCGTTTGTATGCGACAACACCAACTACCCCAAAACCGATGTCGACCGAAGCGGCAGCGGCATAGGACTGGAAAACACACGCCGACGTCTGGAATTGATGTATCACGACAGATACACCTGGGAACAGACTCTCGACAACGACATCTACCATGTTAAAATCAACATAAAACCATGAGACCCCTCACCTGTATCATCATCGACGACGAGCCGTTGGCCGTGAAACTTCTTGAGTCGTTTGTCACCAAAACCCCAGGACTTGAACTGGTAGCCTCGTTCACCGACTCTGTGGAAGCCATCGCAAAAGTGAAGGAAAATGCACCCAACCTGCTTTTCCTCGACATACAGATGCCCGACATCAACGGCATGGAACTAGCCCGGATGATACCACCCGAGACTCGCATCATCTTTACCACAGCATTTCAAGAGTTTGCGCTGGAGAGTTATGAGGTGTCGGCGCTCGACTTCCTCCTCAAACCCATCCGCTACAACAAGTTCCTCGCTGCCGTGGATAAGGCCCGCACATGGTACAATCACACCGAAACTCCCGAAACTACGCCGGAAAGCAACAACAACAACGACACCATCTTCATCAAGGTCGACGGCGAATTCCGCCAAATCGCATTCTCCGACATCCTGTATATAGGAGGAATGAAAGACTATGTGATGTTCTATCTCGAAGGCGAGCGAAAACCACTCATCACACACCTCACCATGAAAGCCGTGGAAGACCTGCTGCCCGAAGGACAGTTCATGCGCGTACACAGGTCGTATATCGTGGCACTGAACAAAATCAGAAGCGTCGACCGCAACGACTGCATCTATATCGGCGACGAAATCATCCGCGTCACCGAAGCCTACCGCGAGCAATTCTCCAACTACCTGAAATCAAGGTTCCCGGGATAAAAGCAGACTTTTGTCCCAAGATTTTAAAGACCTTAAAACCTTTATGGTCTTTATGATATGATGAAATTCATTGTACCGGTCTTTAAAAGATGGCTGCGGTAATGAATCAAGGTCTTTATTGGACAGTGAGGATTCACCATTTGCTATTGGTCCTGCCGGACTTCTTTACCGCCATCTAGCTACTGGGACGCTGATACATTCCTTCTGCCATATATTTACCATCCTTTAGCCCTTCTAAAGCCCTCAGAAACAGTCATTCGAAATAAAAACCAACAATAGTTTGGGTTTTCATGATAAAGTTAGTAATTTTGCCACGAATGGCAAGCCGTGCCATCGCCCTCAGATAGAAAAAGATTGGAAAAGTAACCTTTAGAAAAAAAGATGACGAGAAAGACATTATTGTGCCTGATGCTTTTTGCCGTGGCTATCCTGCCGTCGCATGCCGTACTGAAAGAGGCCGACCTGGCCAGTACGCTGTCTATCCTGCGACAGGAACTGACAGACTACTATTCTACCCTACAGGCTGAGGCTGAAAGTCACAAAACCTTCCGCAACCAGATTATCAGCGACCTCATTAGCATCTCCATGCGCAGCAACCAAAGCGCGCTGATGCTCTACTCGCAGAAGCCGGACTATGTGTTCGACCTCACCTATGCCTGCAACGAGGTAACCAATCTCTACCGCGACTACCACGACAAAATCATGCCTTTCCGCTCAAGTATCAACAACATCGACATCGAAATTGCCCGTTACGACAGTCTGGTCACCAACCTCAACAAGATGCCGGTGAGGAGCCTCTCCGAACGTGCCGCCATCGACCGAAACGTATGCCTCACGCTCACCGTGTGCATCGAGCGCACACTGAAGGAGAACCGACAGAACATGAGCGACTACATCAACATCTATCAAACCACAGAAAATCAACTCAGTGCCCTCAACGACTATGCCAACCTGCGATACAACGAGATCCAGAACAGCATCTTCGTCAACCGTGGGGAAAACTACCTTAGCATCCTGTCTCATCTGGGCAACCACCTCTCGAAAACCACGGAGACGGTAAGAGATAAATACGAACCCCATCAAAAGGTCGAATCGCAGTGGGACAGCCGAATGATTATCTGGCTCTTCCTCACAATGGGCATCTTCGGACTGGCAGCCATCCTTGTGGGCTATATAGGGGCAAGATTCCTCATTCCCAAACGATTGCAAACAAAAGGATTCATACAGAAACGGTCGCTCATCATCATTACCGCTGCCGTCCTCTTCTTTGCCGTCGCACTGCAGATCATCAGGGTGACATGGAGTCAGAACTTCTATATCATGGCAAGCAGCCTGCTCACACAATACGCCTGGCTGCTCGGCGTGATACTCCTCTCACTGCTGGCACGTGTTGAAGCCACACAACTGCGAAATGCACTGCGCATCTATGCCCCATTGCTCGTCATTGGGTTCATCGTCATTACCTTCCGCATCATCCTGATTCCCAACGAACTGGTGAATATGGTATTCCCTCCGCTGCTGCTGCTTTGCGCCCTCTGGCAGTGGTGGGTCATCCGACGCTACAACCACAACATCCCGCGTTCCGACATGTTCTACACCTATTTGTCACTGGTGGTATTCATCGTGGCAGTGGGCGCGTCGTGGATGGGATACACCCTCATGAGCGTGCAGTTGCTCATTTGGTGGATTATGCAACTCACCTGCATTCTCACCATCACCTGCCTGAGGTCATGGATAAAAAACTATGGACACCGCCACCAGTTCGAGGATAAACCCATCACAGAGTCGTGGTTCTACGACCTGCTCTATAGCGTATTGTTGCCTTCACTCGCCGTGGTGTCGGTGCTGCTGTCCATCTTCTGGGCTGCCGCCGTGTTCAACCTCACCGAAGTCACATGGAAGGTGTTCACCTATAAGTTCATCGAATCACCCAACGTCACCATCAGCGTGCTCAACATCGCCATCGTTGTCATCCTGTGGATGGTCTTCTCCTATATCAACCGCACGGCGAAAGCATTGCTCAAACACCATTACATGATCAGCGACCCCATTTCAGCAGAGAGCCGGTTCGTCATGGGAAAGAATATCATACAGGTGCTGGTTTGGGGATTGTGGCTCATCACCTGCCTCGCCATCTGCCATGTCGACAACACCTGGCTCGTGGTGGTCTCAGGAGGACTTTCTGCCGGTATGGGCTTTGCATCGAAAGACATCATCGAGAATATCTACTATGGCCTCTCTCTCATGGCAGGACGCATCAAGGTGGGCGACTGGATTGTGTGCGACGGCATCCGTGGAAAGGTCAACTCCATCAGTTACACCAGCACAATGCTCGAAGCCATCGACGGCTCGGTCATCGCCTTCCAGAACAGCCAACTCTTCAACAAGAACTACAAGAACATGACGAAGAACCACGGCTACGAGATGCATCTCCTCAACGTGGGGGTGGCCTATGGCACCGATATCGACCGCTGTCGCCAACTGCTGGTGGAAGAGGTGTCAAAACTCGACTTCATCGACAAGGAACATAGCGTGCAGGTGGTACTGCGGGAGTTCGGAGATAGCAGCGTCAACCTGCAGTTGCTGGTATGGGTGCCTGTGCTCACACAGTATGTGAACGACTGCGAAATCCTGGAATGTGTCTACAACACGCTCAAGGACAACGACATATCCATTCCTTTTCCACAGCGCGACCTGCATATCATAAGAGATATGGCAACAGACCAGGCATTATCATCTCCTGCGTGACCTTGGCAGGAGAGGCTGATTTTACACATGCCGTTTTCTTTTTTATGGCGTCCTGAAGACATTTTCAAAAAAAATGTCTAATTTTGCCACGCAATAGAATCAGCATTGACCATGATAAAGAAAACTGTATTAGACTATAGGTACCTTGTTGTGTTATTTCTTCTCCTGTGCGGATGCCTTTTTGCCCCACTGAGTGCAACAACCCATACCCTGACAGCGAAAAAAGGGGGTACGCCTTTTCTCGCGTTCAAAGCCCTTTGGGAAGAACAGGGAAACAACGTGGAAAACTTCACACTCCTCACCCCAGTCTCAGAGACATCTATCGAGGCTATCACCCCTATGCTGAAGAAAGCCCTCAAGGTGAAAGAAGAGGTCGACTTCGGCGATACGCTTACCGTGGGAAATATCCTCACCACCTTGCAGAAAGCGAGATATGGCGCCAAAGCCAACGAGAAGAATGACTTCCTCGGAATCCAATACAGCACCTCGTCGGCTGATTTCGACAACTACCTGCAACAATACCCCAACTCAAAATATGCCAACGAGGCAAACGACCGAAAGGCATGCTTCGAAGAGTGGGAGAAATGGCTCACTGCCGTGAGAACCGACAGCAGAAGTGACTATGAGGCATTTGTAGAATGCTGCAGCAACCATGAGCCATGCACTGCCGACGGCTGCGAGGATATCAGCCTCTCCAACCACCAACGCGCTAAAGCCGTCGCAGCATGGTATGCGCTCAGCGACCGCTCCGATGGCTCCAATTACGCTATCTACAACGACTATGCCACATTTCTTGAGGAATATGGTGCTTTGGGGGTGTTCACCAAAGCCGCTAACGACAGTTTGGCATTGAACAAAGACAAATTCGACTGGCAAGTGGCAACCACCTCACATACCTTGACAGCCTACCAGACCTATCTGGCTGAACATGCCAACGGCCGCTATGCGTGGTTCGCCGAAGACTTCGTCGAACAAATGACGCTGTGGGAGAGTGCTACTGCCAGCCAACAGTATGCCGACTATTGCGCCTATTACCACCAATTCCCCGATGGACTTTATGCCGCTGAGGCCGTCGAGAAGGTCAAGGCTTTTGAGACAGGCGACTGGACGGCAACGAAGAAGAAGAACACGCTTGCTGCCTACGAGAAATTCGTGGCACAATATCCCAATGGCTATTATGCCAACGAGGCACAGAACAAAATCACTGAAATACGCCTCGCTCCATACCTGAAGGAAGCACCGTCGTTCAACTCCATCTCTCATGTGGGGTTCTATTCTCATCCGGGATTCTCGCTCATCTGCCTCGGCAACATCGACAAGAACAACAAGATGACTATCTCGCTGAAAGGCCCTACAGGATTCAGCAAAACTCTCGCCCCAGGGAAATACGAATGGGTAAGGGTGCGCAACGGCAGTTACAAGATTCTTGTGCAGGCAAGCAAGACAGAGAACTGGTGGGGCAACGCCACCTTCGAAAACAAAATGTATGCGGGGGCATGGTCTACCTACACCAACACTTTGTTTGGTGTGCAGAAAGTGACCAACAAAGACGAAGAGGCCCTCCAGAAAATGAGAGAGGACATCTCGGCAAAAGCAGCCGAAGAGGAAATCAACACCAAAAAGTATATCCTGGGAATTGAGGATTAACCCATAGTCCATCAGGATATCCATCTCATTCTCACCCACCCCGAATCATGTCCCGTATACTGCTGTATCACAGCAGTTACCACTGTAACCTTTTCTTTATCACCATGCAATCGTTTGCACGAATTTCGGCGTGCATTCTACTTGTTGTTGGCAACAACGATTCACAAAAAGCAGTACATTTGTCGAAAATTTGTCAACTACCAATCATCATGAGAACCAAACTTTTAGCACTTCTTTTCATGCTTACCCCTGTAGGCTTATTGGCACAAGGGTGGCCTGCCAACTATGGCGGTGTGATGCTGCAGGGATTCTATTGGGATTCCTACAGCGAGACGAAATGGGTAGACCTGACCAACCAGGCCGATGAACTCTCCAAATATTTCAGTCTCATCTGGGTGCCCAACTCAGGAATGACGTCTGGTTTCTATCACGACAACAACAGTAAGTCGATGGGCTACGATCCCTGCTTCTGGCTCAACCACAACTCTTGCTGGGGAACGGAGGAGCAGTTGCGCACGATGATCAGCACTTTTAGCGCCAAAGGCACCGGCATTATCGAAGACGTGGTCATCAACCACAAGAATGGCCTCAACGACTGGTGTGATTTTCCTCACGAGACATGGGGAGAAAAAGAGATGAATTGGTCGCTTGCCGATATCTGCCGCGGTGACGATGGTGGCTACCCCGAGAGTCAAGGATATGCCATCACCGGCAACTACGACACAGGCGACGACTTTGGCGGCTACCGCGACCTCGACCATACCAGTGCCAACGTGCAGAAAAACGTGAAACTCTATCTCGATTTCTTGCTCAACGACCTGGGTTACGCCGGATTCCGCTACGATATGGTAAAGGGATATGGCGCACAGTATACCAAACTTTACAACGAAGACGCCAAGCCCACCTTCTCGGTAGGCGAATACTGGGACAGCAAAGACAACATCTACCGCTGGGTCGATGCCACCGACAAGACTTCCGCTGCCTTCGACTTCGGACTGAAATATACCATCAACTCTGCCTTCGGCAGCAGCAACTGGAGTGCGCTGAGCGACAAGGGAATGGCTGCCGACATCAATGGCTACAGCCAGTATTCCGTGACCTTCGTCGACAATCACGACACTTACCGCAACCACGACAAGTTGGGCAGCAACGTGCTGGCAGCAAATGCCTTCCTCCTTGCCATGCCAGGTACGCCGTGCATCTTCTGGCCTCACTGGACAGCCTACAAGAACGAACTGAAGAAGATGATCAAGGCTCGTCAGGCTGCTGGTATCACCAACACCAGCAGCATCGTCGAACAGCATGAGCAAGGTGGTGGCTACGTCACCAAGGTGGAGGGCAGCACAGGCAAATATGTGCTCGTCATCAGCGGTTATGTGACAGACTACAACACCGACGGGTTCGTAGCAGTCTCTACTGGCACCGCCGCCAACCCCAACTATGCGTTCTATGTGAGCGACAACGTAGACCTTGGCGACCTCACCGCCATGCCACAGGTGACCATGGCGTCGGGCAACTACTACCCCACCGTGTGCACCACGCTGAGTGCATCAAAGGATGGCGCTACCCTCGTCTATACCACCGATGGCAGTGAGCCTACCGCTACCAATGGCACGCAGACAACCAGTAGCGTCGACTTCACCTTCGACGAGACGACCACCCTCAAAGCGGGCATCCTCTATGAAGGCGAGGTCATTAACGTCGAGGAGTTCACCTACAACATCAGCCAGTCGGCACTGCGCATCTACGCCCGAAGCCTGAGCGATGCCCAGATGTATTTCTATACCTACGATGGTGCCGAAGTGAATGGCTCATGGGGAGAAGGCAACATCATCAACAATACAACAGTCATCGATGGCAAGACGTGGTATTACTTTGACTACGACCTGAAGACGTATCCCAATCTCCGCATCATCGTGAGAGACGGCAACGGCAACCGCTATCCTGCCGACGGCCAACCGGGCGTGCCCATCGACGACATCAAGGAGAAGCCTTATATCATCCTCAGCGGAAACAGCATCAACACCTACAACGAGGAGGAATTGGATGCCTTCGGTACTTACTATTTGGTGAGCGATGAACTGACTGGCGGCGAAAAGTTGGAGCCGTTCAAGTTCCAGAACGTACGCCGCCGTGATGCGGGGGAGGCACTCGATGCCAACTTGTTCTCTCTCACCGTCAATGACCATGACATCCCCTCTGGCGGCATAACCTACTATGTGGCAGGCATCGATGAGAACGGTACGGAGGTGACCTACCGTCCCTACTCCAACTATGGTCTGGCAATGAATGCCAATGACAACAAGTACAACGACCAGGACGGCAATACCCGTGAGACACCTTCTTACCAGAGTTACGACAACTGCAAGCAGCAGAACAGCAATGTCTTCACGCTGGAAAAAGGTAAGGCTGCTTCCTACTCCTGGACGCTCAACACAGGGGCATTGGGCAATGTCGGCGTGGACGCGGAATGGCACTACGACGAGAACATGTGGTATGGCTATCCTTATGGCAAATATAGCGTGGCACTGAACCTGAACAAGAGCATCAGCGACGATGCCGACGGATTCTACCTCTTCGGCAACATCCACTGGAATGGAAGCGACTGGGAATGGGAAGCCCAGGACGACGAGAATTTCAAATTCGTACGCGACGAGACCCAGACCGACAGCATCGTCTATTACGTTGATGTGAGCAATGAGGGTCATCCGTTCAAGAGCCTCTATCTGATGGTGGCTCCTAGCACGCTGCTCAACACTCCCATCAGCAACTGGTCCAACGCCCAGTGGAGCAAGGCTATCCGCATGATGGCTCCCGCCGACCGCAACGCCATCGCCCTGTCGGGAGGCCTCACCGTGCCCGACAACTATGGCATCGGCAACAAAAACCAGGCGTTTAACCCGGAAATCGATGCCGACGTCTATGACAGTTACCGTCTCTATATCAACCTCACCTCGGCCACCTATGGCATCATCTTCAAGACCCATCCCTATCTCGTTGGAACTGCCGTGGGCAAGGACTTCGCCGCTCCCGACGAGGCTATCGCCCTGGAATGGGACGACCAGGAGGAATGCTACAAGTACAAGGGCGAGTTCACCAACGGCGGAGAAATGAGATTCATCATCAACAAGTCGTATAAACTCAACTGGAGCGAGGACAGCGAGGTGGCTGGCAGCAGCACCGTCGACGGCGACTACTACAACCATGTGGCCTACGACACCAAGGGCAATGAGAACGAAGACCAACTCAGTGGCAACCGCATCTCCTTCAATGCCCCCACGGGCACCTATACACTCCGTTTCTACATGGGCGAGAACGGTGCCGGCTCCTACTACACGCTGAGCCGCGACATCCCCTTGCGCAACATGACGTATATCAGCAGTGCCAGCACCGGTGAGAAATACGGCGAAATCGTGGAGAGCACACGTACCATCGACGGCACGGTGTATCAGTCGGCCACTTCATGGGCAGACAACGTGGCATACGCCAAGCCCGAGAACGTCGACGTGTATGTCGTGACGGGACTCGACAAGAGCGGCGAAATCTACAAAGTCGTGCTCAAGAAACTCGACACCGACTACATCCCCGCCAACACCGGCGTGCTGCTCTTCTCACAAGACGCACCGGAGAACGGCACCGACCGCAACCTCCTCGTTGAGGCCACGGGATATGCCACGGCAAATGCGGGCTACAACGGCAATGACAACATGCTGAAGGCGGTCATCACACCGCTCTTCATTCCCGGCACGGTGACAGGCAGCGACGGCAATGTGGTGCAACGCAACTTCACCTTCGGTTATTACCGCGTGAAGCCTTATGCCGAGGGAACGACTACCCGTGGCAACTATGCCTACTATCTGGGATTCTGGCGTTCAAGTGTTTCCGCCACCGACAACCCCACGGAACACCTGTCGAGTGCCAACATGGCGTATCTGTCACTCACTCCCGAGGAGTACGGCACCAGCGAACTGGGTCTTTATGATGCGCCAGGCAATCCCGCCGAAGCGCCATATATCCACTTCACTTTCGACGATAGTCCCGTGGGTATCACCACGATACAGGAGACTTCCACTTCCGACAATGGCTATTACACCTTGCAGGGGGTGAAGGTCAACCGCCCCACCTCAAAGGGTATCTACATTCACCAAGGCAAGAAAATCATTTTCAAGTAACATGAAGGAGGACAACAATATGAGAACTTACGAAAAACCCGTAACAGATATCCTGGTTTTGCTGCCCTATACCATCCTCGGTGAGAGCGACGGCAACGATCCCAACCGCGACAACGACGATGAGGAGGGTGGAACAATGGGCAACACCGGTTTCTTCGATGACTTTGGCTACAGTGGCAACAGCCGACTTTGGGACGAATGACTCACACCTGCCCCTATCAATGCATCAGCCCCATGCCGTCTGGCATGGGGCTGATGCGTATGTTATACCGACTTTCGCAGGTGAGGAAAGCACATTTTGACTTCTGAAAGTTGAACTATGCGACACTTGATTTTTCAATCGGGCGAAACTGGCCCCATGAACAATTCCAACGTTCCTCCGCCAACGATGTCTTGATAGTCGATGAAGCATGAGGCATGCCGGCGCCCATTAAGCAATGCGCGCTGCACATAGATATTCTGCGCGCTGTTGTCGTGAACGATGACACGAAACGTCTTTCCTTTGCCCACATCTATCTCCACGCTGTCGAAGAGCGGAGAACCAATGGCATATTTACCCCCTGCGGGCTCCACCTGATAGAGTCCCATGGCAGAGAGCACATACCATGCCGACATCTGTCCCACATCCTCATTACCACACAGTCCGTCGGGCTGGTCGTGATACATCTCTCCCATCACCTTCCTCAGCAAGGGCGCTGCCTTCCATGGCAAGCCCATGTAATGATAGAGATAGATGACATGATGGCTGGGCTCGTTGCCATGGGCATACTGTCCGATGAGCCCCGAGATGTCGGGGGAGGCATCCTCGCCAAGGTCACCTTCTGCGACGAAGAGCGAGTCGAGTTTCTCCACAAACTTCTTCCTTCCACCCAACAGTTGGCACAGGCCTTCCACATCATGGGGCACGAGCCACAGATACTGCCATGCGTTGCCCTCTGTATAGTCGTCTTGCCTATGGACGGCATGGAAGGGATTGAACGGCTCACGAAACCGTCCCTGACTGTCG
Source organism: uncultured Prevotellaceae bacterium (assembly GCA_900315455.1). Lineage (GTDB taxonomy): Bacteria > Bacteroidota > Bacteroidia > Bacteroidales > Bacteroidaceae > Prevotella. The sequence continues at coordinate 105,012 of OMZE01000004.1, forward strand.
ATGCCACGCATGAATCCTGTCTTCGGGTCGAAATACTTGCGGTAGGCCTTGCTGCGCTTCTCGAAGTAGCGGTAGTCGGCTTTCCGTCCCAGTTTTTTCGCCACCTTCGCCACACAGGCATCGGCAAGGGCATACTCCAGACCTTTAGCCACCGTCTCGTGGGTGGAGTCGAGGTCGCAGGGCAGGTAACCGTATTGCTTGAGCAGGTGGAGACCGCGCTCGTCGAGCATCGCCGAACCCCGCAGTGCCTCCATCACCTCATCCATGTCGGCATGGCATCCCTTCAGTGCCATGTCGGCAAGCACGGGGATACCGGGGTTGCCTACCATGCAGTTGGTCTCATTGCCCATGAGGTGCCACACTGGAAGTTTACCTTGCTGACGGTAGATGTGCAACAGGGTGGCTGCCATGTCGTCAAGGCGTTCGGGATGGATAAGGGTCATCAGCGGATGGGCTGCCCTGTAGGTGTCCCATAGCGACAAGGTGGTGTAGTTGACAAAACTGCCATGGTGTACCTCTCCGTCGGCACCACGGTAGTCGCCGTTGACATCACAGAACACCGATGGGGCAACCATCGTATGGTAGAGAGCGGTATAGAAGACACGCTGTACTGCCGTGTCTGCCGTGGCCACCCTCACCTTTCCCAATTGTCTCTCCCATGCCTCCATGGCCTTTCTCTTCACCTCGTCGAAGTTCCACGACGGAATCTCGGCGTGTAAGTTGGCCAAGGCATTGTCGGTGCTCACAGGCGATAGTCCCACCCTTACCAGGAGTTGCTGTCCGTCGTTGTCGGCTGCCACTAAGGCGAGGGTATCACCCGCCAAAGGTGTCATGCTCACGGGTTTCGAAAACTCCGCCGCGAAATAGATGACTTGGTTGCGCGCCCACCCCACCGACCGCCGCATACCGATGATGGTGTGGTCATCGCACTGGCGCATCATGCAGTCACGTGTACTGTCCCACCCTATCCCCATGTCGAGGTCGAGCAACAGTTGCTGACGGTCATGGGTGGCGGTGTAGGTGTAGCGGTGCAGGCCACAGCGCTCCGTGGCGGTGAGTTCGGCCAGTACACCTATCTGGTCGAGGTAGAGGGAGTAATAACCCGGTGCCACACTCTCGTTACGGTGTGAGAAAGCCATACTGCGCTGCGACGGCTGTGCCACAGGCAGAAAAGCGATGTCGCCCAAATCGCCTATTCCCGTTCCGCTGAGGTGCATATGCGAGAAACCCACGAGCACCGAGTCGGCATAGTTGTATCCCGAGCACCAGTCCCATCCTCTTACGGGTTCGGTGGGACCGAGTTGCACCAGTCCGAACGGCACGTTGGCGCCAAGAAACGTATGTCCGTGACCACCTGTTCCGATATAAGGGTCTACCAACTTCGTCAATCCCCCTTTGTCTCCTGCCAAAGAGGGAAATATGGTGTAGGCCAAAGTGGCCACCATCAATAATATGCGTCTTATTCTCATCATCAAAATAGTTATAGTCTCCACTTCATAAAAAGGACAGGGAATCTTCAATTTTCAATCGTCAATCGTCAATCGTCAATCGTCAATCGTCATTGCCCAGTATCAGCCTACCTTGTAAGTGAATCTGGTCCGACGCGCTTCCCACCATCACATCGAACTCGCCTGGCTCCACAAGTCGTTTCAGGTCAGGCGTGACGATTTCGAAGTCTTCCTCGGAGAGCACGAAGGTCATTTGCCGTTTTTCACCTGCCTTGAGATGAACACGCGCGAAATGGCGCAACTGTTTATCGGGCTGAGCCACCAAAGCCTGGCGGTCGTGCAGGTAGAGTTGGGGCACTTCATCGCCATCAAGGTCACCGGTGTTCTCTATACAGAAACTCACCTCGTAGGCGTGGTTTCCCATCGCTTTCATTTGCAGGTCTGAATAGCGGAACGTAGTGTAACTCAGTCCGTAGCCGAAGGCGTATAAGGGCGATGCCTTGGAGTCGATATAGTCGCTGCCCGAAGAGTGCTTGCGGTTGTAGTAAACCGGCAGTTGTCCGACATTACGGGGCACCGACACGGTAAGGCGTCCGGCGGGGTTGTAGTCGCCGAAGAGCACATCAGCAACGGCGTTGCCTCCCTCTTGTCCGGGATAGTAGGCGGTGAGGAGGGCATCGGCATGCTCCGCTGCCCAGTTCTTGAGCAGTGGCCGACCCTCCACATAGACCACCACCAATGGTTTCTTCGTCATCTTCAGCACGTCGAGCAACTGCTGTTGTCTGCCCATGAGCGACAACGTGGCTCTGTCGAATCCCTCGCCACTCTCCATGTCGCTCACCGTGGTCTGTTGACTCGATGCCGCCCCTGTCTCCTCATACGAAGTCTTGAAATCCCTGGCACTCGACCCGCCTACCACAGCCACTACGACATCGGCCCATTCGGCTACCTGTCGCACCTCTTCAAGGTCAAAGGTGGTGGTGTCGCGCACAGCGCATCCCTTGGCATATCTCACTTGTGCGGCGGGTATCTTCTGCGCAATGCCATGGAGCACGGTCTTCACCCTGCCCTCGGGTTGAGGGGCGGTGTAGTCGCCGAGCAGGTTATAAGTATTGTCGGCATTGGGACCCACCACAGCCACCTTGAGGGTCTTGTCTAAAGGCAGCAGGTGGTTGTCGTTTTTCAGCAAGGTGATGCTTTCCTGTGCGGCTTGCAGGGCAAGGGCGCTATGTTCGGGTGTCCCCACTCCCTTGGCAGCCGCCTTGGGGTCGACATAGGGGTGGTCGAAGAGTCTCATCTCGAATTTCATCGTCAGGATGCGCCGCACGGCCTCGTCGACAACGGCGATGGACAAATCGCCTTTCTCCACAGCCTCTACAAGCAGCGGAAATGCTTTCGCGCCCAAGTCTACATCAACGCCTGCCTTTGCTGCCATAACGCCTGCCTCACGCAAGGTGCCTGCCACATGGTGTGTGCCGCCAAGGCCATCGATGCTATAGAGGTCGGAAACGACCAGTCCGCGGAATCCCCATTGTTGGCGCAGAAGGTCGTTGAGCAGCAGGGCATTGGCGGTACAGGGTACGCCGTCGATGGTGTTATAGGCGGTCATCACGGAGAGGGCACCGGCATTGATGGCACGTTTGAAAGGTGGGAGAAAGCACTCATGCAGTTCGCGTGCTCCGATGTTCGCCGGACCTCCATTGTGTCCGCCCTCCGGGATGCCGTAGGCGATGAAGTGCTTCAGCGTGGCGAGGGTGGCATCGGGCTGGGAGAGGTCGCCCCCACCCTGACCGCGCACGATGGCTGCTGCCATCTCGCCGCTGAGCACCGGGTCTTCGCCAAACGACTCTTCCACTCTCGACCACCGCGGCTCCCGAGAGAGGTCGATGACAGGACCGTAACTCACATGTCCGCCCTGCAGGCGTATCTCACGGGCAATGGCGTTTCCCACTCGTGCCATGAGTGTGGTATCGAAGGTGGCAGACAGTCCCAGTCCTGTGGGAAACACAGTGGCACCAATGGCCATGTGTCCGTGCGGTGCTTCTTCGGCGAGGAAGAGGGGGATGCCCAGACGGGTATGCTCTACGGCATAGCGCTGCATGGCATTCGCCGCCATGGCGGCACGTTCGGGGTTGAGGCCGTTGGCGATGGTCTTCTGTGTCCATGGGTCGGCACGGAAGGTGCCCCAGTAACTGCCTACGAGGTATTGGTCTACCTCGTTGCCGAACTGTGCCGACACCTCCACCTTCTTGCCATCGGTGGTGTAGGAGTCCCAGCCGAGCATACAGAGCATCTGTCCCACTTTCTCTTGCAAGGTCATGCGCGAGAGCAGGTCTTCTGTGCGCTGTGCAACAGGCAGACGCGGGTCTTGGTAAGGATATTTCTGTGCAAGGCTGCAGGTAACGCCAGCCCCCACCAGAAACCATATAAGAAGTATTTTCTTCATCTGTCGTTCTTAAAAAATTACTCATCCATCGCAAGTAAGAACACCCACCAATTTCTAATCTAATAATTTTCCCATCTTAATCTTTCATCTTTAATCTTTAATCTTTAATTTCTCAATCTTTCCATCTTAATCTTTCATCTTTCATCTTTAATCTTTAATTTCTCAATCTTTCCATCTTAATCTTTCATCTTTAATCTTTCATCTTTAATCTTTCATCTTTAATTTCTCCTTGCAATTTCCTTCGCCACGACATACGCCATAGTCCAAGCCGCTTGAAAGTTGAACCCACCCGTCACACCATCGATATCAAGCACCTCACCTGCAAAAAACAAGTTGGGGCGGGTCTTGCTCTCCAGCGTAGAGAGGTCGATGCTCCGCAGCGACACTCCTCCGCAGGTGACGAACTCATCGCGGAAGGGTGCCCTCCCTCTAGTCGTTATCTGGTCGTTGGCGATGGCGTTTACCAGTCGGTTGAGGTCTTTCTTCCCCAAATCACACCATCTCGAGCCAGCCTTCTCACCCAATGTCTTCTCTATGAGATAGGCCCATAGCCGCTGGGTAAGAGATAACGGGGCGATGGTCGTTACCATCTTCTGCGGATGCCGTGAAACCAACTCTGCCAAACTATGGGCGATGGTCGCCTCATCTTGTCCGGTCCAGTTGACAGAAAGCGGTGTCTTGTAATCTCTTTCGTGCAGGAAACGGGCGGCATAACTGGATAGGCGCAGGATAGCGGGACCGCTCAGTCCCCAGTGGGTGACGAGGAGTGGTCCTTGACTGCGGAATTTTGTGCCGGGAATCATCACCTGTGCCTCTTGGGCGACCACACCCATGAGGTTTTTCAAGGTATGGTCGGCAATGCTGAGTGAGAAGAGGGAGGGCACGGGTGGCTCTATCTCATGTCCTTCGTCAATGAGCCATTGCATGAGGGCGGTGGATGTATTCCGATGAGGCATGCCTCCGGTGGTCACGGCGATGAAGTCGAAGTCGGTGAGTTGCTCAGCACTTGAAATGCCATGGCCTGTCTTGATGACCACTCCCCGACGCCGTGCCTCGCCGAGAAGACAGTCGATGATGGCGTGGGAGTCCTGGGCTGCGGGAAACACGCAGTGGTCGTCCTGAGTCACTAACGGCACACCGCGGCTGGTAAACCACTGCCAGGTGTCATTGTGGTCGAAGACATGAAACAGGCGCTTGAGAAGCCGGAAGCCACGGGGATAGACCATCTTCAGGTCTGTGACATCCTCAAAGGAGTTGGTGCAGTTGCAACGTCCTCCTCCCGACACCTCAACCTTGGCGAGCAGGTGGTGTGAACGCTCGAAGACCACAACCTCCATCGCTGGCACCATCTCCTTGAGGTTGACGGCGAGGAAGAACCCTGCCGCGCCACCGCCTATGATTGCTGTTCTCATCCTATTCTCAAAGAATTTCTATTGTCTGCTGGAAAGGGAATACTATCTGAACGAGAACGATGACGACTTGCCGTTCACGTTGTTGAACTTACCCTGATAGGCACCATTGCGGTAGGTACCAACGAGGTTGCCGGTGACGGTGCCGTCGATCTTTTTCACACGCAGCACCAACTGTGCCGTGGCGGGGTCGTAGGAAACGAGGGTGACACTCCGCTGTTCCACATTGCCCACCTCGAGCTCCTTGCTGTTGAGTGTGTACATCAGGAATCCTTCATCACCTTCCAGTCCTAAACGGGTGCCACAGCCTCCCATCAACCCTTCCATGATGAAGGAGAGAGACTCTGCCCTTGCCGCAGGTCGTTGTCCCTTGCGTTCCAGGTATTCGTCGAACTCCTTCCCTGTGGGTTGGAAGTTGGCGAGGAACTCGTCTTTGGTGAAACCTCTCACCACGAGTTGATGCGAGGTATCACTCTCCATGTTGGGACCAAGGCGTGTGGTGCGGAGTTCCACCGTCTCGCCGGCTTTCACGTTTTTTCCGGCTACCATCTCCGACGACATACTTCCACCACCCCAGTAGCCACTTTTATAGATGATGTGATAGGCACTTCCGGGTACGTCGAAGGGGGTGTTGTTCTTCACGGTGAAGGTGGCGCCTTCCGAACTCACCCACTCGCCCTGGTAATAGTCGTCGCCATAGGTCCCGGTCCTGATGATACTCAGACCTGTCTTCACTTGTTCGTTGAACGACTGGAAGAGGTAGTCTACCAACCCTTGGTCGGCCATCCGCTCGGCTTGTTGGGCATCGGTGAGTCCTTCTTTCCATTGTCCAGTCTTTTTGGCGAAGGCGAGGGTGTTGGCGGGATAGGCGAAGAGTCCGTGCGACTCCACGATGGTCATCGCATCGCCGGCGCCCCTGCGTATCTTCATGTCGACACCATTGCCCAGACCAACAAGAACGATGGAGTCTTGGTCGGTCACCGTGAGGCTGTCGGCAATCAAGGCAGTATTGAACGACACTGCCTTGGCGGCATCAGGATAGATTTTTCTAACAGTGGCGGTATCGCCATTGGCCGCAGCCGTGGCATACCGTGTTACAAACTCCTTCACAGCCTTGTCGTTATCGCATGACGACAGGCACATGAGCACCACAAGGAAAAGCATGTTGATGATACTGAGATTTTTCATGTTATCGGTCATTGGAAAATAATATCATTTCATGATATGATTTGTTAATTATGCAAATATAACGAAAGCAAAAAACAAATCAAAGAAAAAAAGGAATTTTTCGTTGATTTGCAGAAAATGCATCCTCTTTTTCTGCACCCGTATCATTTTTTTTGATTACCTTTGCACCCGCTAAGAGTGGTTGGCACGTCGGTGCCTGCCAAAATCATGTTCAGGAAACAATTTCTTGTGTAGTTATATCAATTAAGAGAACTGTATGTTTAAGAATTTCAACGGCTTCCACCTTGTGGAATCCCTGCACCAAGCCCACTTTGAGGAGTTCTTCCATCCCAACAAAGTGCTTGTCAAGACCTATGAGGCCATTTTCGTCATCGCAGTGACTTTGCTGCTATGGAACCTTCCCTCTACCGCTTTCGGCATCGACGGACTGAACATCGTTCAGCAACGTATCATCGCCATCTTCGCTTTCGCCACACTGATGTGGATTTTCGAAATCGTGCCTGCCTGGGCAACTTCTGTGGCCATCATCGGCATGCTGCTGCTCTTCACCTCCGACAGCGGCATCATCTGGATGTGCAACGAGGAGCGCGTGGGTGAACTGCTGTCGTACAAATCGGTGATGGCAACCTTCGCCGACCCAGTAATCATGCTGTTTATCGGCGGATTCATCCTCGCTATCGCAGCGACAAAGACCGGACTCGACGCACAGTTGGCAAAAGCCTTGCTGAAACCCTTCGGCAAGAAGAGCGAGAACGTGCTGCTGGGCTTCCTGCTCATCACCGGACTCTTCTCGATGTTCGTCTCCAACACCGCCACGGCAGCCATGATGCTTACCTTCCTCACCCCGGTATTCAGACAGTTGCCACCGGAGGGTAAAGGACGTATCTCCCTCGCCCTGTCGATACCCGTGGCAGCGAACCTCGGCGGTATGGGAACACCCATCGGCACACCCCCGAACACCATCGCCATCAAATACCTCAACGACCCCGAGGGGATGAACCTCAACATCGGCTTCGGTGAGTGGATGCTGTATATGACACCACTGGTCATCGTGCTGCTCATACTGAGTTGGTTCGTACTCAAGCGCATCTTCCCCTTCACACAGAAGACCATCGAACTGCATATCGAGGGAGAGATGAAGAAAGACTTCCGCACGTATATCGTCATCGTGACGTTCGCCGTGACGGTGCTGCTCTGGCTCCTCGACTCTGTGACCGGCATCAATTCCTACACCGTGGCAATGATTCCCTTCGTGGTGTTTGCACTCTGCGGCATCATCGACCGACGCGACCTGGAGGAAATCAACTGGTCGGTGATATGGATGGTGGCTGGCGGCTTCGCCCTGGGATACGCCCTCAACGGCTCTGGACTGGCAGAGCGTGCCGTGGAGAGCATCCCCTTCGGCAACTTCTCGCCCATCCTCATCATGGTGCTCTCAGGACTGGTGTGCTACGGTCTGTCGAACTTCATCTCCAACTCCGCTACAGCAGCACTCCTCATGCCTATCCTCACCGTGGTGTGCGCTGCCATGGGCGACAAACTGGATGCCATCGGCGGCACATCGACCATCCTCATCGGCGTGGCAATAGCAGCATCGAGCGCAATGGTACTGCCCATCTCCACGCCTCCCAACGCACTGGCATACGCCACAAACCTAGTACAGCAGAAACACATGGCGAAAATCGGACTGATTTCAGGTATCCTGAGCATCATCCTGGGCTACGTGATGCTGTATGTCATCGGCACAATGCACCTGATATAAAAGATATAGCCACAATCATATATCAATACTGAGATACAGAGGCACAGAGGATAACAAAAACTCTGTGCCTCTGTGTTGATATTGATATTCGGGGCTTCATTTTGTGTGTCGCGTCCCGGTGTCGCGTCCAGTGTTTCGCGTCCAGTATGTCGCGATGTCATCGCGACCACCAAGAAAACTTCGCCGAAGGTACTCACGCTCGGGAAATTCCAAATAAAATTTGGATTTCCGCTCACTTAATCGAACTTTGGCCTGCGGCCGAAGGTACTGCCGCTCGGCAATGGAAAGAAAAAACTTTGTCTTTTCTTTCGCATTGCGCTCGCTTATTCGAACTTTGGCTTCGCCGAAGGTACTCACGTACGGGAAATTCCAAATAAAAATTTGGATTTCCGCTCACTTAATCGTACTTTGGCCTGCGGCCGAAGGTACTGCCGCTCGGCAATGGAAAGAAAAAACTTCTTTTTTTCTTTCGCATTGCGCTCGCTTATTCGTACCTTTGCCAACCATATGGCAAAATTGTTTATCGTAGTCAACGAAGACCGGTTCTTCCTCTCCCACCGCAAAGAGATAGCAGTTCGTGCCCTGAAAGAGGGCTACGACGTGACTATCGTGTGCAAGGATACGGGCGACCGACAACATGTGGAAGCCCTCGGACTGCGCATGATCGACATGCCCATCAACCCTACAGGAATGAGCATCGGCGAGGAGATGAAGACACTGCGCTTCCTCTACCACCTCTACCGCACCGAGCGTCCCGACATCGTGCACCACGTGGGGCTGAAGACCATCCTCTGGGGCGGTCTGGCAGCGAAATGGGCCCATACCCATGGCGTGGTGAACGCCGTGAGCGGCCTGGGCGTGCTCTTCTCCGACCGCAAACCGGGGCTGAAGACACGTGTCGTGATGGCAATGATGAAATACGCCAACCACCGCAAGAATATCCGCGCCATCTTCCAAAACCATGAAGACGAGGCGCTCTTCGTACGCCACGGCATCATCGGTAAGAACAACACTGATTACATCAAGGGCTCGGGTGTCGACCTAAAAGATTTCGCCTACACTCCCCCACCCCGCGAGGGAAAGGTAAACATCATCTTCACCGCACGGATGGTGAAGGAGAAAGGCATCCTCGTGCTCGTCGATGCTGCAGAGATGCTGCGCAAGGAAATGACGGGAAAGGTACAGTTCTGGCTCTGCGGCGGACTGTCGAGCAACCCCAAGGCCATTACCCAAGAGGAACTGGAACAACTCTGCGACGGCGACTACATCCAGTGGCTGGGCTACCGCACCGACATCAAGCAACTGCTCGAGCAATCACACATCATGGCATTCCCCAGTTTCTACCGTGAGGGATTGCCACTGTCGCTCATCGAGGCGGCTGCCATCGGACGGCCCATCGTCACCACACAGTGGTACGGCTGCAAAGATACCGTCGACGACGGCGTGAACGGCTTCCTGGTGCCGGTGCGCGATGCGGCGGCACTGGCCGACCGCCTCCGTACGCTCATCAACGACCCGGAACTCCGCGAAGAGATGGGCCGCAGAAGCCGTGAGCGCGCCGAACGGGAGTTCGACATCCATAGCGTGCTCGACAAACATATTGCCATCTACCAACGTCTCATCACGTAACGCCACACCCCAAATCACATACATTATGAATATACGCACCACCATCATCGCCCTCCTGTCGGTTTTCGTTTTCATCCCGTCGGCATTCGCCAAGGACTACAACATCTTGTCGTATGGTGCCAAGAAGAGCACGAAGCGTCTCAATACCAAAGCCATCCAACAAGCCATCGACGACTGCCACAAGAACAGGGGCGGCAGGGTAATCATTCCAAAGGGGAAATTCCTCACAGGTGCCATCGTATTGAAAAGTGACGTCACCCTACACCTGGAGGAGGGTGCAGTGCTGCTGGGCAGCAAAAATCCTGCCGACTATGTCATCACCGAGCGTAAGGCGGGGGTGATGATCAGTTCACAACTCATCCTGGCAGGTCATGCCAACAATATCGGCATCACGGGCAAGGGCACCATCGACGGGCAGGGCAAGGGATTCACCGACCGAGCTTGCAACGCCCTGGGCATCACGCGACCGATGCTCATCCGATTCGACACCTGCAAGGGGGTGACAATCAGTGGCGTGACCATGCGCAACGCAGCCGTGTGGATGCAACTCTACTATGACTGTGAAAACTTGACCATCAAGGACATCACCGTATATAATCACTGCAACAACTGCAACGACGGACTCGACCTCAACGGCTGCCGAAACGTAAAGGTGAGCGGCATCACCGTGGATTCTGACGACGACGGCATCTGCCTGAAGAACATCATCCTGAAACCAAGCCAGAACATCGTGGTGGAAAACTGCACCGTGAGCAGCCACTGTAATGCGCTGAAGATAGGCACAGAGACGCTGGGCGACTTCGACAATATCGTATTCAGAAACTGCACCGTGAAGACGTGCAAGCCCAAAAAGGTGTATAACGGCAGGCGCAACGGCATCTCGGCCGTCTCCATAGAGAGCGTCGACGGGGCAAGCGTCACCAACGTGCATGTCAGCAATATCACCGTCGATGGTACCGAGGTGCCCATCTTCATACGCCTCGGCAACTGCGGCGAAACCTATGGCAAAAAAGTTACCACACCGAAAAAGAGCCGCATCAGCGGCGTGACGATAGAGAACGTCAGGGTAACCAACGCCGGTAATACGGGTTGCTCCATCACGGGCATCCCAGGACAGGAAGTGGAGAATGTGAGACTGAGCAACATCACCATACAGCACAACGGAGGACTGGGGATGGTGGCATCACCTACCGACGATCGGGTCTCCGCCTATCCCGAGGGCACGATGTTCGGCACGCTACCCGCCAAGGGCTTTTTCGTAAAACACACGCGCAACGTGACGTTCGACAACGTGAAAATCGTCACCTCACGCCCCGACGAGCGCCCCGCCCTGGTGAAAGAGAAATCGAGATAACCCGATTAAAAATTCAACACAGAGATACAGAGGCACAGAGGAAAATAAAAAAACTCTGTTTCTCTGTATCTCTGTGTTGAATTCTTAAATCTCAAACCTTAAACCTCAAACCTCAAATCTAAAATAGGGAAAATCCCCTCTTAATGTAGGGAAAATCCTTTTCATAGACCTTTTTTTATTCGCAATTTTGCAACGTGAGAATAAGAAAAGAGTAATAACACATAAAAACATACTACAATGAAAAGACTGTTTATCGCCCTTGCAATGCTGGTCACCATGAGCACGACCATCAATGCCATGAGTTATGAGCAAGCCCGTCAGCAAGCGCTGTTCCTTACCGATAAGATGGCCTATGAACTGAACCTCACCGAGGAGCAGTATGAGGCCGCCTTCGAGGTGAACCTCGACTACCTGATGAGCGTGAACACACAGGCCGACCTCTATGGTGCATATTGGACACAGCGCAACCTCGACCTGAGTTATATCCTGTTCGATTGGCAATATCAAGCCTATCTGGCAGCCACATATTTCTATCGTCCACTCTACTGGGAGGCTGGCTATTGGCACTTCGGCATCTACGCCCGCTATCCCTACCGCGACTTCTTCTACTTCGGACGCCCACACTTCTACACCGTCTATCGCGGTGGCCACAGTTGGCACAGCAACGGCGGACGCAGTTGGTATCACGGACGCTCCTTCGGACGTCATGACCGCAACCATGGCATGCGCGACCGCTACGACCATGGCGACTACGGCAGAGGACACCGTGGCGGAAGTTTCGACCACAACCGTGGCGGACGTGGACGTGACAACGGCGGCTTCGGCAACGGAAGCGGACGTGGACATGACAACGGACGTGGAAGCGGGCGCGACCATGGACGCGACAACGGACGCAGCAGCGGTGGATTCGGCAACGGCGGCTCACATGGCAATAATCCCAGCGTAAGCGGACGCAGCAGTGTGGGAAGCGTAGGCAGCCGCAGCAGCGTGACTACTCCAAGCGACCAGCGTGTGAACCCTGGCAGCCGTTCTTCAGTGGGCGGACGTGAGAGCAGCACACGCCAGACTACTCCAGGCTCAGTGGGCAGCCATAGTGGCAGCAGACCCAGCAGCGGCACCTTCTCACGCGGCAGCGTACGCACTCCTTCTTCTGAAGGCCGTGTCACCTCTCCCTCACGTGGTTCAGGTACGCAGAGCATGGGCAGAAGTTCATCGGGAAGCCGTTCATTCGGCAGTGGCAGCAGCAGCAGCACTCCCAGCCGTTCGTTCGGTGGTGGCAGCCATTCTTCCGGAAGCCGTTCATTCGGCAGTGGCAGCAGCGCTCCCAGCCGTTCATTCGGCGGTGGCAGCCACTCCTCTGGCAGTAGCCGTTCATTCAGCAGCGGTGGCGGTAGCCGTTCATTCGGTGGAGGTAGCCACAGCGGCGGTGGCGGTGGCCGTTCATTCGGCGGAGGCAGCCACGGAGGCGGAAGCCATGGTGGTGGTCGCAGATAAACCGCTTCGAAATGACATATTTTCAATAGGCAAATATATAAGTAAATAGGTTTGGTTTTTAGGTAAAAGATTGATTCAGTGAATAGTTATTGATGAATTAGAAGTTGTAAAATCTACATGAAGGGGGCAGGCGTGACGCCTGCCCCCTGTTTGTATTTCTTTCAACTGCCCTACACTTACGACGGGTTGTGAGGACATTTATTAGACAATTCTTGAACAATAAGGAAATAAAGAGAAAAATGCAGGAAACATTTTTATCGTCTTACAACTCCAGCACTCTTACTTCGGCATTGGTCATCCGCGGCACCTCGTGCATCGGCTTGTCATAAAACACCGACTGTATAGCCTTGTTGATGATGCCGTGACCCACTGCGAGTACAGTTTGGTTAGGGTAATCGCTGCGCATCTTCTCGATGAAATCATGTGCCCGCTGCTTCAGTTGTGCCATCGACTCCACGTTAGGTGGCCATGGTTTGTCCTTCAGGTCGGGGATAAACTGTCCGGTGAAGTCACCCCAGTCGCGCTCGCGCAACAAGGGGGTTGTCACCACCTTCATGTTGTGGCGGCGTGCAATGACCTCACAGGTGTCGATAGAACGTTTCAGGTCAGAAGCCACGAAAGCATCGATATGGCGGCCGGCCATCTGTTCAGCCAACGCCTCGGCCTGGGCCCGGCCATTCTCATTGAGTTGGCCTTGGGTCTGTCCCTGCATCACCTGATTCACATTGTCAAAAGTCTCGCCATGCCGCACGAGCAGTAGAGTTGTCATAAGCCATAAAATAATTTGGCTGCAAATATAGATAAAATATCGGATTTTTTCCCTATATTTGCATCCTAATCATGATGTAAAGATGAAAATCATTGGCAGTTCCTTTTTCCGTGCGCTCTGTGCCATCGCCATCGGCGTATTGCTCCTGCGCACCCCCGACAGCACCGTAGAGTGGATAACAGTGGCCATCGGCGTATTGTTCTTCGTCTCGGGAGCCATTTCATGCCTCGACTACCTGAACAAGTTGCGCCTCCACCGCTCAGAGCGAACCATCGATGCTGAAGGAAAGGTGGTAGACCACCCCCGTCCGTTCCTTCCCATCGTAGGCATCGGCAGCATGCTGTTGGGCGTCATTCTCGCCATCATGCCGAGAACATTCGTCTCGTCATTGATGTACGTGCTCGCCATCGTGGTCATCCTCGGTGCCCTCCATCAGATGTACGCCCTCATCAATGCTCGCCGCTACGGACCCTTGTCGGCTGGCTACTGGGTGCTGCCCATCCTCTTGTTACTCGCGGGCATCTTCACCCTGGTGAAGCCCATGGCAGCAGCCTCCACGCCATTGGTCATTATCGGCGTATGCCTCATCATTTACGGTCTGACAGAATGCGTCAATTCCCTGGCCATATACCAACGAAGGAAAAAGAGCCTTAAAAACCTCCCCATCGACGAAGGAGAATATGTGGAATACACAGAGGAAAAAGACGAAAGCAACCTCCAGCCCATCGAATAGCCCGCCCATTTCGCCCAGATAGCCCATTCCGCCCAGATAGCCCATTCCGCCCAGATAGCCCATCTAGCAAAAAAAACATCAATCCCGAATTTGCGAATTCAAAGAATGCTTCGCAAATTCGGGATAAAAATTCTATAATTTCCTAATTTTAATCTTTAATTTTTCATCTTTAATCTTTAATCTTCTTCGGCACCAGTCCTTCGATATACTTGCAGAGAATACCGATGCCCTTGAGGTTCTCCCCACCCTGCGGGATGATGAGGTCGGCATACTTCTTCGTGGGCTCGATAAACTGCTCATGCATGGGCTTGAGCACATTGAGATAACGGTCGAGCACATCGTCGACAGTACGTCCTCGCTCCACCACGTCGCGCTGGATATTGCGGATGAGACGCTCGTCACTGTCGGTGTCAACGAAAATCTTCAAGTCCATGATGTCGCGCAACTTCTTGTTGATGAGCGTCATAATACCCTCAATGATAATCACTGGCTTCGGCTCCACATGCACCGTCTCCTTCAAGCGGTTGCAGAGAATATACGAATAGGTGGGCTGCTCCACGGCCTGACCGTTTCGCAGCATGTTGATCTGCTTGGTGAGCAACTTCCAGTCGAAGGCATCAGGATGGTCGAAATTGATGGCATGACGCTCCTCCTCTGTCATGTGCGACGTGTCGTTGTAGTAAGAGTCGAGTGGCACGACGGTGACATAGTGTGGTGGCAAGGCCTGCACGATTTTCCTTACTACGGTGGTCTTTCCAGACCCTGTTCCTCCAGCGATTCCAATGATTGTCATAATTTAGTAGTGTATTTAAATAGATAGAAACTGGTCGAAAAGTGGCTGATAGAAGGCTGCCTTACGGTCGAGCCGCATGGGATAGGCCCGGCTGCTGCTCGGCATGCGATAGAGGCGCAAGGTGCGCGACGTGCCTCCCATATCGCCCATGGGGAAAGCAAACTCCACATAGCCTCCTACCTTGGGCTGTGATATACCCATCTGTGCCGTGAAGAGGTCGGTGGCTTTCTGGCCCGTAGTCACCACGGCCCTGCATTCAGGAATCCTGCCCAACAGGTCCACAAGATCCACGGCTTCCACCACCTCGAGGTCTTTGTCGGAAGCCGTGTTCTTGGTGCGTCTCACCACACGTGCCGTGTCGTAAAGTCCCACACCGCGCTCCTGGAGCATCGCCTTGATATCGTCGAGCCGGAATGTCTTTTTACTGCTGTCCACGAAATGTAGCGCATCGCCATACAGGCAAAGCCCGAAAATGCGCCACATGTCGTTGATATAGTTGGGATAGAAGAAATCCATGCACCACCGATGACATGACGGCGGGAAACTGCCAAGCATGAGCACTCTGGTGTGCTCGGGCAAGAACGGCTGCCACGGATGGCACTCCAAGGGGACTTCTGTCCTCATCTCAGGGTTTCTCCTTCACCAGATACACCACCACGGGCAGGTGGTCGGAATAGCCGTCGAGCCATACGCCACCGGCGGTGGTACGCTTCGGCGAGCCCTTATACTGTCCCTCACTCTGCAGCAGGTAGTCGCGGCGCTGAATCTGGCATCTCATATAGGTAAGTGTGCTGTAGTCGCGCGTACCGTTGCGGTCGAGAAGGTTGGGAGAGAGCACAATCTGGTCAAAAAGGTTCCAACTTCCCTGATAACTCAGCGTTCCCGTGCCGCTGTCAAGAATTTTCCACCAGGGATTGAACATATCGTTGTCGGTCACATCCTTGATTTCGGGCTTGGCGCTCAGTTCCACTGCCATACTGCGGTTCTGCGGGTCGTCATTCATGTCGCCCATCACCATCACCTTGATGCCGGGTATGGTACGCATCAGCGAGTCTTTCACCACCTTCACCTGGCGTCCGCCACTCTCTCGGTAGAACGAACCTGAAGCACGGCTGGGCCAATGGCAAACGATGAACGCCACATTCTCCTCGGCCAGCGTACCGGTGACTGTGAGGAAACCACGGGTAAAGTAGGCACTGTCGGCAGCAAGTTCCTGCACATAGGGCACCAACTTCACGTCGCGAACGGTGAAGAGCGAGGGATTGTAGAGCAAGGCGCAGTCGACACCCCTTCGGTCAGGACCCTCGACATGCACATATTTGTAGCCTCTCTCTGCCAACTCGGGCTGTGCCACGAGGTCGTCGAGGGCATGGCTGTTCTCCACCTCCGAAACTCCGATGACAGCACATCCAATAGGCAACATGTCGGTACCCATGTCGGAAAGGGCCCGTGCCATATTGTGGAGTTTGTGGTTGTATTTCAACTCATCCCATTTATACGAGCCATCGGGCAGGAAATCGTAGTCGTTCTTGCCTTCGTCATGCTGGATGTCAAAAAGATTCTCAAGGTTGTAGAACCCAATGCCATAGACAGCATATTTCTTCTGTGCCGACACATTGGGCACGAAAGCCATCATGGCGACAAGTATCATTATAAGTTTTTTCATATCATAGAAGTTTAAGTTAGCGCAATTAATATATGTAGTCACACGATAGACTATGAAGGAAAGTTATTTTCTTCTGCAAATATCGGAAAATAAATTGAGAAAATTATAATTTTTGGCAAAAAATAATCAATATATTTTTCTTTTTTCAAAAATATTTTTGTTACTTTGCACTCAAACAATCATATTAACCTAAAATCATCATAATGCAAAAGAAGCTGAAATTAGCAGTGTTTGCTCTCTGCTACGCACCACTTGCCTTTGCGCAAGAGGTTGATTCATTGGAGCAGACCGGTACGTTGGACGAGGCGCTGTTCACGTTCACCGAAGCACAACTCGGTGAAGACGACGATATGTCGCAAAACGTGACCATCCTCAACAGCAATACCAACGTATACGCCAATGAAGTGGGATACACATTCTCGCCAGTACGGTTCAGGTATCGTGCGTACAACCAAAAGTACAACGACATCTACGTCAATGGCGCGCCTATGAACGACTTGGAGTCGGGACAATTCAGATATTCCAACGTAGGTGGTATCAACAACCTGACCCGAAATCTCGACGCCACACTGCCCTTCGAGGACAACAACTTCGCCATGCCTGCCATGGGAGGAAGCAACAACTACAACTTCCGGCCTTCACAGGTGGCTGCCGGACATAAACTGTCGCTCAGCGGTGCCAACCGCAACTACATCGTCCGCGCGATGTACACCTATGGGTCTGGCCTCAACTCGAAGGGATGGGCCTTTGCCGCCAGCCTGGGATACCGATGGGGCAACGAGGGAAATGTAGAAGGCACATTCTACAACTCTCTCTCCTACTATCTCGGCATCCAAAAACTCACCGGCAATCATTCTTTCACCTTCGCCACCTGGGGTAACCCCACAGAGAGGGCTGGTCAGGGTGCTGCCACCGACGAAAGTTACTGGATTGCCAACAATTACCAGTACAACCCCTATTGGGGATACCAGAACGGCAAGAAGCGCAACTCTCGTGTAATCAACGACTTCGCCCCGAGCGGACTCTTCACGTGGGACTGGAACATCAACCACGACACCCGCATCATCACCACGATTCACGGCAAGTACAGCATGTACAAGAGCACGCGCCTGAACTACAACAACGCCGACAATCCCCAGCCCGACTACTGGAAAAACCTCCCCAGTAGTTACTACGACGTATGGGATGAAGACGACGACCACAACCGCACGGCACAAGGCGTGGACGACTTCAACACCGTCTATCAGTTCCTCAAGGCATCGAAGGCCAACCGCCAGATTAACTGGGACCGCCTCTACTGGGCCAACCAGAATGCCAATGCACAAGGTGCCGACGCCATGTACTTCGTTGAAGCAAAAAACAACGACAACATCTACCTCACACTGGCTTCCACCCTGCACAAGGTGCTCACCACCAAGTCGCACCTCAACATCGGATTCCAGTTGGGTGCCAACAAGGGTATGCACTACAAGACTATGGACGACTTGCTGGGAGCCAAGACCTACCACAACATCAACACCTATGCCCTGGGCAATTACTCCAGCACATCAGCTGCCGTGCAGTACGACATGGACCATCCCAACCAGGTCATTGGCGAGGGCGACACCTTCGGCTACGACTACAACCTCCATGCCCGCCGTGGTGTGCTCTGGGGCAACTACACCGAGAACTTCGGTCCACTGCACTACAGCATCTCCGGAAAGGTGAACTACGACGGCATGCAGCGTGAGGGAAACATGCGAAACGGTATGTTTGCCGACAACTCCCTCGGCAAGAGCAAGACCGCCCACTTCGTATCGGGCGGCGGAAAATTCAGTGGCAACCTCAACTTGGGCGGCGGAAGCACCCTCCTCGTCGGCATCGGCTACGAGCACAGGGCACCACAAATCACTACCGCCTTCGTGTCGCCTGAGATGAACAACGACTTCGTGACCAACCTGCGCAACGAGCGCATCTTCAGCAGCGAAGTGGGCTACCAATTCCAGAACTCTCGTGTACATCTTAATATTAATGCCTACTACGACTACCTGAGCCACGTCACCGAATGGCAGAACTTCTACTTCGACGACATCAACTCGTTCTCGTATGTTTCGCTTACCGACATCGCCAAGAGATACTACGGTGTGGAACTCGGACTCAACTACAAGGTCACCTCGTCGTTCAACGTCATCCTCCTCGGTACCATCAGCGAGGCAGAGAACCTGAACAACGCCAAGGTGCGCTACATGAACTCTACAAAGGCCACCTATACCGACGACATCGTAATGAACAAGGGCATGCACGAGGCCAGTACACCACTCACCGCAGGTAGCGTCATTCTCGACTACCACGGCGGAGGATGGTTCATCGACCTGAAGGCCAACTACTACGACCGCATCTACCTGAGTTACTCGCCCAGTTACCGCTACCAGACCACGCTCACCACAATGGGCAATGTCGACAACAACGGCGAGTTCATCGTGCCCGACCAAGCCAAGGGTAAGGGCGGGTTCATGCTCGATAGCTCCATCGGTAGAACTATCCGTCTTGGACATGGCCGCCAACTCTCCATCAACCTGATGCTGACCAATATCCTCAACAACCTGAAGATATGCACCGGCGGATATGAGCAAAGCCGCAGCGACTACACCGTGAAGGAGGAGAACGGACAGACCGTGAAGAACAATGCACGTGCCTATAAGTTCTCGCTCAACCCCAAGAAATACTATGCATACGGCATCAACGGCATGCTTAACCTGACCTTTAGATTCTAAAAGTTTACCGACATGAAAGATTTCAAAAACATCATCATACTCGCTTTCGTAGCACTGCTGTCGTCGTGCATGGCCGATAAAGACAGTTTCGACGCACCCGACCTGAGCGTGTCGCCCTACGGAAACAACAGCATCACGGAGACCAACGTGATCAGCATTGCCGACCTGAAGACAAAATTCAGCACCGTCATCATGAACAACGGCATGAAACTCATCGAAGAAGACCTGAAAATCAAAGGTACCGTCACCGGTAACGACATACAAGGTAATATCTACAACCAGGTGTTCATCGACGACGGCACTTCGGCTTTCATCATCTGCATCGCACAAGGCGGCATCTACGGATACTTGCCAGTGGGACAGGAAATCCTCGTCGACCTGAAAGGTCTCTACATCGGTGCTTACGGACAACAGGGCGAAATAGGCACTCCCTACACCAGTGCCAGCGGGTCGACATACGTGAGCCGCATGAGCCGCTTCATCTGGAACGAACACTTCAAACTCCTCGGCAAAGTAGAACCGTCGAGCGTGACTCCCATAGAGTTCGACAAGACCCTGTTGACCAATGCCAATTATATCGCTGCCAACTGTGGCAGACTGATGACCATCAGAGACGTGGAACTGCAAGCCGCTGACGGCAAGGCCGTCTTCGCTCCCGACGACGGCAGCGTGCCTCTTACCGCCAACTGCGCCAACCGCAACTTCAAAGACATCAGCAGCAGCGCATTGGTGCTCCGCACTAGTACATATGCCGATTTTGCCGGGAATGTGATGCCCACAGGAAAAGTGAACGTCACGGGTATCTTCACCCGCTACCGCAACACCTGGCAAATCCTGCTCCGCACCATCGATGATATACAACCCGCTCCCTAAAGCAATATGAATAACCCGAAAACTCCGGAAAACCCGGACTATCCGGAAAACCTAAGATAATAAAAACAAAAATCGAAATAAACATGAAAAAGTTATTTTATTCATTCTTTGTCATGGCTATGACAGCCATGTTCATGGCGAGTTGCGAAGACGTGCCTGCTCCGTTCGACTTGCCTACGCCCGACGACCCCACTCCTGAGCAAACTGTCGACCCTGCCGGCAGTGGTACACAGGCCGACCCCTATAACGTGGCTGCTGCCATCGAGTTTGCAGAGAAACTGCAAGTGGGCGAGGAAAGCCAGCAAGACATCTATATCAAAGGAAAGGTGGCAAGCATCCGCGAAAACTACACCGCCCAGTATGGCAACGCTACCTTCAACATCTCCGATGACGGCACAAGCAAAGTGACCTTCACCGTCTACCGTGCGCTCTACTTGGGCAACAAGAAATACACCTCGGGCGACCTGCTCAAAGAGGGCGACGAGGTCATCGTCTGCGGCAAGGTGACCAACTACAACGGTACGTTGGAAACCCAGCAAAACAAAGCCTTCCTCTACTCGCTCAACGGCAAGAGCGAAGGTGGCGGTGGCGGTGGCGGCTCTACCGGCACCCCCAAAGGCTCGGGCACACTCGACGACCCGTATAATCCCGCAGGCGCTGCTAATGCAGTGAAAAACCTCACTTGGACAAGCAACGACGTCTACGATACCACAGGCGATGTCTATGTAAAAGGTAAGATTTCACGCATCGCAGACAAAGGCACCTTCACCGAGGGCGGCACCTATGGCAACGCCTCCTTCTATATCTCTGAAGATGGCACAGAGAATGGCGAGTTCTACTGCTTCCGCGTCCTCTATCTGGGCAACAAGAAGTTCGAGGCAGGCAAGACCGACATCAAGGTCGGCGACGAGGTCATTATATGCGGTCAACTGATGAACTATCGCGGCAACACTCCAGAGACAGTGGCTGGCAAGGCCTATCTCTACTCGCTCAACGGCAACACCGAAGGCGGTGGCGGCGGCGGTGGTGGCTCTACCGGCGACCCCAAAGGCTCTGGTACACTCAACGACCCGTATAATCCGGCAGGCGCTGCCAATGCTGTGAAGAACCTCACATGGACCAGCAACGACAACTACGAAACCACTGGTGATGTCTATGTAAAAGGCAAGATTTCACGAATCGCAGACAAAGGCACCTTCACCGAGGGCGGCACCTATGGCAACGCCTCCTTCTACATCTCTGAAGATGGCACACAGAATGGCGAGTTCTACTGCTTCCGCGTCCTGTATCTGGGCAACAAGAAGTACGAGGCTGGCCAAACCGATATCAAGGTCGGCGATGAGGTCATTATATATGGCCAACTGATGAATTATCGCAATAACACTCCCGAAACTGTGGCAGGCAAGGCACACCTATACTCGCTCAACGGCAAGACCGAGGACGGCGGCGGTGGCGGCGGCGGTGGAGACACCGGCGACGCAGGAAGTTACAGCAACCCCTACACCGTTTCTTCTGCCGTGGCAGCAGGCTCGGGCACGAGCGTATATGTGAAGGCCTACATCGTGGGCTACGTATCGGGACAGGTGCTCGCCGAGGGCGCACACTTCACCGCCGATGGCTGCGACGTGAAGACCAACCTCCTCATCGCTGACTCCCCCTCCGAGACAAACGTAAACAACTGCATGCCCGTGCAGTTGCCTTCAGGTGCCGTGCGCACAGGCCTCAACCTGCAAGACAACCCAGGCAACCTGGGCAAGCAAGTGCTTCTCAATGGCAACATCGAGAAATACTTCGGAGCAACAGGTGTCAAGACCGTGAAATATGCCGAAATCAACGGCACAAGCATAGGCACCAAGCCATAAACCTCACCCGCTTTTAGAAACAACAATCCCCTGGCATCGAGCCAGGGGATTGTTGTTTCTAAAGATACTATAGATTCTATAGTTACTATAGTCACTATAAAAAAACTACCTCTTCTCTTTAAAGAAATCCTGCATGAGTTGCCGGCACTCCTCTTCCAGGATACCACCCACCACGGTGCAGCGGGGATGGAGGGCACGTGGGGCAAAGGCATGGTAGCCCCGCTTCTCATCGGGGGCGCCATAGACCACCCGTGGCACCTGAGCCCATCCCAAGGCACCCGCACACATCACACACGGCTCCACAGTGACATAGAGCGTGCATTCATTCAAGTACTTACCGTTGAGCAGGTTGGCAGCAGCGGTGATGGCCTGCATCTCGGCATGCGCCGTCACGTCGTGGAGCGTCTCGGTGAGGTTATGGGCACGGGCAATCACCCTTCCCCTGCACACCACCACCGCGCCAATGGGTATCTCGCCCTCGGCACGCGCCTGCTCGGCCTCTGCCAAGGCTTTGCGCATCATCTGCTCATCAATCTGTTGCTGCGATGGGGATTCTGTAGATGGTTTCATTTGCTGAGAATACTATATGTGATGATGCCAAAATTAGCGCAAATCCATGAAAAAGCAAAATCCTCCAACAATAATTTCATAGTTTCAGAAAAAAAAACTAATTTTGCTCATCATCTAGTATATCTAGAGCATCTAGCCCATCTAGAGCATCTAGCCCATACAGCCCATCTAGAAAAAAAATAAAATCTCATGGCATCACACAACGACCTCGGACACTGGGGTGAGCGTCTGGCGGAGGAATACCTCACCAAGAAAGGCTATTCCATCTGCCACCGCAATTGGAAGATGGGGCATCGCGACCTCGACCTCACCGCCCTCTCTCCCGATGGCGACGTGCTGGTAATAGTGGAAGTGAAAACTCGGCGCGACACCGAATACACCCAGCCCGAAGAGGCCGTCGACTGGCGCAAGATACGCAACCTCGCCGCTGCAGCCAACGCCTATATCCAACGCTATCAGGTAAACTGCGACGTGCGTTTCGACATCATCTCCGTGGTGGGAAGCGGACAGGAGGCACAAATCGAGCACATCGAAGATGCCTTCTCACCCCCGATGTATTAAATTGAAAATTGAAAATTGAAAATTGAAAATTGAAGATTAGAGACTTCAAACATCGTGCAAGCCGATGTCCATCATGCGCAACATGATAAACCTCAAACCTCAAATCTTAAACCTCAAAACTATAAATATATATGGCAAGATTCAAGAGAATACTTCTGAAACTCAGTGGCGAGAGCCTCATGGGAAAACAGGGTCACGGCATCGACCCGGAACGGCTGGCTGAATATGCACAGCAAATCAAAGAGGTGCACGACATGGGCGTGGAGATAGGCATCGTCATCGGCGGTGGCAACATCTTCCGCGGACTGAAAGGAACGGCACAAGGCTTCGACCGTGTGAAAGGCGACCAGATGGGCATGCTTGCCACCGTCATCAATGCATTGGCGCTGAGTTCGGCACTCACTGTCGAGGGCGTGGCCAACAAGGTGCTCACCGCCATCCGCATGGAACCTATCGGTGAGTTCTACAGCAAATGGAAAGCCATCGAGGAGATGGAAAACGGCAAGGTGTGCATCTTCTCCGCAGGCACCGGACAACCCTACTTCACCACCGACACCGGCTCCTCACTGCGAGGCGTGGAGATAGAGGCCGACGTAATGCTCAAAGGCACCCGCGTCGACGGCATCTATACCGCCGACCCAGAGAAGGACCCCACAGCGACGAAGTTCGACGACATCACCTACGAGGAAATCCTCGAGCGCAACCTGAAGGTGATGGACCTCTCCGCAGTGGTGATGTGCAACGACAACAACCTGCCCATCTACGTCTTCAACATGGATGTAGTAGGAAACCTGAAAAAGGTCATCGACGGAGAGCCCATAGGAACCTACGTGCATAACTGAAAGCCTTTAAGGCCTTAATGCTTAAGGCAAGTCCATTAAGAATACAAAAAGAGCCCCGATTGGGGCTCTTTTTGTAATTGATATTCAAAGGTCTTAGAAAGTGCGCTTCTCTTGTGTGAAGCGGGCTTTGTTTGCATTCCTGATATGCTTCTTGGGTGTGGTGAAGGTCGGTGAAACATTAAACGACTTCTTCACGACATGCTTCGGTGCTGCGGTTGCTTCATTCCATTCCACGGTGAATGTCTCGGTGCCATAGGCTAAATAACCTGCACCTACATAGTAGATGAGTGTGAAGGTGAACGTCTTTGTGTCTGGATCATAGTAGCAAGGGAAGTCGTCGTAAGTACTCTCCTCGTCATATGATGGCAGGTCGGAAACGAACACATCACCATAGTTCTCATACTGCGTACCGATGAACTGCTCTGCCACCGTGCACTTGTTCGTGGTGGGATCCCAGGTGAAGTCGAAGTTCACGTCATTACCCCAATGCGAAATGCGGTAGGTGTTGGTACCTTCGGCCTTACTGATAGTAAGGTCTTCGTCATCACCTTCCCAATACTGGGTATACGTAAACGTGCCTATGCCCACGGGGTTGAACTTAGGAGCGAAGTCATGGCTTGAGGTGAAACGGATAGTAGTTACCTCGGCCGACACTGGCTCGCCGCCGGCAAAGCCCACGGCCAAGAAATTATAGTTGCCCGTCTCCTCAAGTCCCCAGTTCACAGGGCCAGAGGTGGTGAGCCAACCTTCCGGATCAGCATCAGCGGTCAGTTTAGCATAGAGGGCGTCCAAATCATCGGCGACACCATACTTCACGAATTCCAAGTCTTCGCCCATTCCAATATACACTTGGGCGTAGTCGCTATCACCGACAGTGGTGAGGCGTCCGAGATACTCCAGATTGATGGAGTAGTCTTTCGGGTCATAGCCTGGGAATGTAATGACAATTTGTTTATCATTCTGCGTGTAGTTCCAACCACCCACACCATTCATGTAATAGAATGGAGCAAGTTGTATCTCTCCTGGAGTGACACCGTCGGCCTGATAAGCATTCACCTTGTTGTGGAGCCACATGCTCTGGTCTTTGGTGCTGGTGAAACCATAAGGATGGCATACCAATATATCCGCATCATAGGTGGAATGGTGATAACCTGTATTGAAGTCCTCGCTCCAGTACACCAAGTCAGAGGAAGTAATGGTCTGACCTGCCACAACATCACCCGGCTGCAGGATGGTGATTTGCAGATAGTCATCCTGGTTACCGTTGTCTACAGGATTCCAGCCACCAAAAATACGGAAGGTGTTGGGCTGCTCCTGGTTCTGATAGATTTGCACAGAGGTGGTGAATCCCCAGAAGGCATCAGACAACACACCATTGCCTAACAATACGTAGGGCGAGGCCATCATGGCCGAGAAGGCATAGGAAGAAGCACCGTAGATGGTGGTGTAGTCAGTGCTGGCAATGCTGATGGTATCCTTGTGGTTCTCATCGTATGCCACCTTCTCCGGGTCGTATGTGACCGTGATGTTGGCTACAGACTCACCTGCAGCGAAACTCACCGTAGAGGGCACATTGAAGAATCCAGTGCCATCGGTATGCGAAAGGTTCACGGTGATGGCTTCATCGGTCTTCACACGGTTGATGGGCACAACGAACGAATTGGTCTTATTGGAGATGTTATAACTGGAAGGCAGTTGGTTGCTGAAATATACCTGATTGCCCGTAACGGTGGCCCACTGGTAGTCGTCATCGTCACTGGAGCAGGCTGTGAAACCCACCACACCCAATAAGGCAATAAACAAGTTCAAATAATATTTTTTCATCATTTCTGTATTTTTTACTGGTTTTCCTTGTTGTTACTTAGCATGATTACCAGACGAATTCATCGGAGTCGCCAGAAGGACGGATCGGGTTGGGGTTCACCACCAGCGACTCGTTGTACTGAGCCTCGGTATTGACGAAACACCACACCATCCAGTTGGGACAGCCCTGAACATTGAAACGACATTCCTCAATGTGGTTGGTTCCGGCATAAGAGCGAATGATACCTTTGTTGAGGCGCTTAATGTCGAAGGTTGCGAAGCCCTCGCCCCAGAGTTCTACCCTGCGCTGCCACCACACCTCGTTCTGGAACTGTGAGGTGGAAGCGTTATAATAGGCATCCTTGTGCGTACCGTAGTTGTAATAGGGGTCGCGGGTCTTGGCAAAGGCGGTAAGGAGTTCGACACCCCTGGCCTCGCTCTGCATACCGGCAGCCTCGGCCTCGATAAGTTTCATCTCCTCCACACGCATCAGAGGCACGGCCACCACCCAGGCGTCGTATTTCACGTTGGCCTTACCAGCCTGGTTGCGGAACTTCACCGACAGACCGCCGATACCATAACTGGCATTCGGCACACCGGCAGCATAGAGGCGCTCGGGATAGTCGCTGTAGGCACTCAGTCCTTTAAGCAGGTCGGCAGGGATCTCATCGGCATCGGGGTCGATGAGGTCTTCGAGTGCGAAGTCCACCCAGCACTGCTTGCGGAAGTCAGATACAGGGATGGTCTCATAGAGGTGACGGTCGATGACGTTCGGCCCACCATAGTTGGCGGCATATCCGCAGTCGAAACCGTTCTCAAGACACATCACACTACCCCAAGACGAGTCACCATCGTTCTCCACGATATTGGGGTCGGTGTCCTTGAAGGTTAAGGCAAACATCCACGACGAGTTGGGGGAGTTGAAGCCGTAGTCGCGGCTGAGGAATTCCTCCTTACTCATCATCGTGTAACCCTCCTGTGCCATCTTGGCATATTTCTCTGCATTGGCCCAGTCCTGACGCTCCAGATATGTACGGGCCTTCATACCGTAGACCACACTCACGTCGGGAGTGTAGACATCAGCGCGCTTGTAGTCGGCGAGCAGTTTCTCGGCAACATCAAGGTCGGCAAGGATGAAGTCGAAAGCCTCTTCCCATGTCATGCGGGGATTGTGCTGAGCCTGCTCGATAGTCGTCGTCTCTGTGATTTTGGGCACAGTGAGTGCCTGCTTGTTCACGATATAAGGCTCAGCAGCATACATACGTACGATATCGAGATAATACATGGCACGGAGCGTATAGGCTATGCCTACACCGGCCTCACGTCCCTCAGTGGGTTGGGCATAGTCCAGAGCCCCACCCAGGGTAAGCACGATATTACAGTCTTTAATCCATCCATAGTAAAGTGTCCAGGGGTACTGCGTACGGGCCCAGTTGGGAGCCAGATAGGTGAAGTCCTGATACCAGGTGTCAAACCAGTTGTTGGTTCCTACAGGCACGATATCCTGTCCCATCACGTCGCGGATGAGGAAGAATGAAGGATAGCCGAAATCGAATACATAATGACTGTCACCACCATAAATGAACTGTCCGGAAAGATTGCCCGTGAGGTTCTGCACGAAGTTGTCGAAAGCACCAGGGGCATCTTTGGCCTGCTGCTCGGTGAGGTCATCGACATCAAGGCTGCTGCCATCATTATGGAAAATATCTTTTTCATATTGTTATTTCCTTTTTTATATTATCTTATTGATTAGAATGACACCTGGATACCACCCATGATGGTGCGTGCAGGCGAATAAGCGTTCACACCACCCGAGTTGGTGCCGGCGAAAGAGTAGCGTGGGTCGAGACCCTTACGTTTGCTCCAGAAGTAGATGTTCTCACCCTGACAGTAGATACGCACCTTGCTGAGGTAAATCTTGCTGGTCAGAGAGCGCGGGAGTGTATAACCCACGGTGAAACTCTGGAAGTTGAGGTACGACGCATCGGTGAGGAAGCGTGTAGAGCGCGAAGAGGTGTAGAGGTCGTTGAACTGCCAGCGGGGGATGCTGGAACCAGTGTTCTCCAGACTCCAGGAGTCAAGCACGTCCTTGTGGTAGGTCTGTCCGTTGCCAGAGGTAGCCACGTTGGTCATCAGGCTCATGTAGCGGTTGTCGTAGAGATTGCCGCCCAACTGGAAGTCGAAGACAGCGCTGATGTCGAAGTCGTAAATCTTCACCGTAGTGGAGAAACCGCCGGTCACGTCAGGCAGAGTAGTGCCTTGTGCATAGTAGGTGGCCATGTTCCAGTCGGTGGTCTTTTCATTGCGCTGCTTACCAGGCTTGGTGGTGCTCATGGTCAGATTGCCGGAATCATCAGTATACAGCAGGTCGGTGTCTTGCCAGTAGAGGGCACGGCCCTGCTCGTCAAGTCCGGCGAATTCGGGGAGCATGATGTTGTAGAGGGGCTGTCCTTCCTCATACCACAGAGAAGAGTTACTGCCGGAGTGGCTCTCGCGGAAACCGCCGTTGAGTTTGGTCTTGGTCTCAGGGAGTTTCAGAATCTTCGTGGCGTTGTGGGACAGGTTGGCTGTGATGTTCCACACAATGTTCTTCGTACGGAAGATGTCACCGCTGACCACGAGTTCCACACCAGTGTTGCGGATATCGCCAAGGTTGCCGTAGTAGCCACGTGTACCGTAACTCTCGGGGATGGAGAGCCAGAACAACTGGTCGGCCACCTTCTTCGAGTATACATCGAGGTTACCAGTGAAGCGTCCACGCCAGAAACTCCATTCCACACCCACGTTGAAGTTGGTGGTTGTCTCCCAGGTGATGTCCTCATTGCCAAGACGGTTGAACGAGGGAAGCATACCGGTGGAGCCCTTCGAGAGTGAGTAGAGGTCGGTGTAGGCCCAGTTGCCGATACCGTCGTTACCCTGCTGTCCGATAGACACCTTGAGTTTCAGTTCGTCAATCCAAGAGCGGGTGTTCTCCATGAAGGTCTCTTTCGAAATCATCCAGGCAGCGCCCACACTCCAGAAGTCACCCCAACGGTGGTCGGGATGGAAGCGGCTGGAAGCATCACGACGATAGGATACAGAAGCAAAGTATTTCTGGTCGTAGTTGTAGAGGGCATTGCCAAACCATCCTTCCACGTTATACTCCGTTGTGTAACTGTGTGAGTCGTAACGGTTGCTGAACGCGTTGATTTCGGGAATTTCGGGCGAGAAGCCCTTGGTGGCCAGAGCCTGGAGATATTTTGTGGTGTTCTTATACCACTCGTGACCCAACATCACCTGCACGTCGTGCACACCGAAGAGTTTGTGGAAGTTCAGCGTCTGCACGTAGTTCTGACGCATGTATGTAGTGGTATTCTTGTCGAGGTTGGCGTTGTCCGAAGCCGACGGACCGTAGAACGGGTTACCATAGATGCTGCCTTGAGTCTGTGCGATATTGATGTTGTTGTTCGAATTGAACTTCAGCCAACTGGTGATGTCGACATCCACAGTGAAGGCGCTAGAAAACATATTGCTGACAGTCTCTGCTACATTGTATTTGTTGGCACCAATGGGGTTACCGGTGGCGAGGAACAGACGGGTACCATTGCCGGGGAAGTTGGTTGAAGGTACACCATAGTCATACTGCAGGTGTCCGTACTGGTCGGTGCGGATAACAGGGTTGCCGTTCTGGTCGAGCGTACGCACGAAGAGCGGATAGATGGGAGCAATCATCGAAGTGTAGTAGGCCATGTTGTTCGAGCCCAGCGAACTGACGGAGAAGTTGGGGTTCTCTTCCATGTTGCTGTGCACGAAACCTACGTTGGCACCCACACGCAGCCATTCCTTGGCCTGATAGTCTGCCTTCAGACGGCCGGAGAAACGCTCGTAGTTGGAGTTGTCGATAATACCTTCTTCATTCAGGTAACTGGCAGAAGCGTAAAAACTGCTCTTGGTAGAGCCACCGCTCACGTTGACGTTGTACTCCTGACGGAAACCGTCGTGGTAGGCGGCATCCTGCCAGTCGTCGGGCAGAATGTAATAAGTCTCGCCGTTGAATGTATAGGAACGTCCAAGAGTGGCATTAGGGTTGAGTTTGCCATCCAGACCGATGAGATACTGACCTACAGGAACGGTGTAGGGGTTGTACTGCAAGCCCCACTGCTGACCAGTGATGATGCGGTCGTTCACCCATTTGTTGGCAGCAGCATTATCGAGGCCATTGGCCACGGCGTAGTTGTAGAACTGCTTGTAATAAACCTCCATGAACTGTGCGGGATTGGTGATGGTCTCATAGTCCTGCACGGCACGGCTGTTGGAACCCCACTTCATGTCGACATTCACGATGGCATCCGAGGTCTTGCCCTTCTTGGTGGTGATAAGAATCACACCGGCGGCACCACGGGCACCGTAGAGGGCTGCCGAAGCGGCATCCTTCAGCACGGTAATGCTCTCGATATCATCCTGAGGGATGTTGGAAAGACTGCCACTGTAGGGAGCACCGTCGATGACCACGAGGGGCTCGGTATCAGCATACATAGAGGCGATACCACGAATGTGGATACTACCCTGCGAAGCACCGGGCTGACCGCTCGAACCACGAATCTGCAGACCAGGGACAGAGCCCACGAGGGCATCGGCCACGTTGGTGGTGATTTTCTGACTCAGTTCATCGGCTCCCACCACAGCGGCAGAACCCGTGAACGAGGAACGTTTCTGGGTACCGAAAGCCACCACAATCACCTCGTCGAGGGCTTGTTGGTCGCTGGTGAGCACGATACGCATGTTGGGTCGTGCACTCACCTCAAGCGGTTCCATTCCCACATAGGTGATGCGGAGAACGCTCCTTCCACTCGGCATGGTGAGACTGAACTTGCCGTCTACGTCAGTAACCGTTCCTGTCTGGGTGCCAACGACAAGAATCGTTGCGCCCACGACCGGCTCACCGTCGTCAGCGGAAACTACGGTTCCCTTGACGGCCATCTGAGCGCATGCCAATCCTGTTGACAAGATCAGGCACGCGAAAAACATAGTTAACTTTTTAATCATAAACTCTCTCACTAATTAATAATAAATGTATAGTAATTATTCTATTATTTCCTTGTAGTGCAAAAAACCGAAGTGCTACACCTGTTTGCGCAGCAAAAATGATGTTTGTAGTTACCCATTAAGTCAAATTACCTATAAAATACCTTGAAAGAAGTCTTTGGTTTTGCTTATTATCAAATGCAAAAGTACGAAAATATTTCAACTAAACAAAAAAATAATTAAAAAATGTGTCTTAAGGGCACAAAAACCGAAGAATTGTTAACTTTTCGTTAAAAATTGCCTAACACTGCTTTCGCTTCGTCGGTGAGGTAGGGCTGCATGATGTCATAGGGGATGGTGAACACCGGGTCGCCCCAGTCGAAAGGACAAATGTCGTAGATGGAATAATGAAAACGCACACCATCGCGCACGAGATAGGGCGGAAAAGTGGGCATGGGCATGAGACTGAGGTCGGTGGTGCAGATTTCTTCCAACTTGGCATCGCTGGTAATTTCAAAATAGGTCTTCAGCCCCTCGCGCACATGCACATACAGCAGACTGTCCATACCCTGCACCACGTTGCCGAGCCGATGACCGTCGGCTGCGGCAAAGGTGACACCATAGTCGGAATACTCACCGTGGGCGCCATGGGTGATATAGGAGTAGCGGTAGACCTCGTAGGTGACGAAACGGTCGTTGGCACACACAAGACGTATCTCCATGCCTTCCTCGGGGGCATCGTCCTTGCTCACGCTGCTGATACCCATCTGTTCAAGGGTCTTGGAAAGCACCTGCTGGCGTTCGTCACAATAGGCCCTCACCAGGAGCATCGGGTCATCGGCCACGTGGGCGGTGTCATTCTCGAACAGCGTGTTTCTCATCCACTCCTTCACTGATGCCACCAAGTGCTGAGGGCCCGACACGGGATAGTCGAGATACACGTCGCAACGCCCTGTCTTTCCCGTAAGGGAATACTTGAAGGAGTCGGTGGCGAAAGGTTTTGGGGAAAGGCTGGAAGAATCGGAGGATCCGGGATTTCCAGAGTCTCCAGGATTTCCGGAGGTTCCGGAAGGACTGGAGGAATCGGCATCGCCCTGGCACCTGCTGCAGCATGGCAGGAGCATCGTGGCTAGAATGACGAGGTACACCGACAGTAGCCTCATCAGGCCATTAGCATTGGAGGATTCTTTCATATCTGAGACTTTCGCAACTATTGAAATATGATGTGTGAAGAAGGATTCAATTTTCAATCTTCAATTTTCAATCTTCAATCGGGCGAAGCCCGGAGCGCTGCCTTACCGCCTCGAAGAGAAGAATGGCGGCACTGACTGAGACATTGAGCGAGTCGAGACGCCCGAGCATGGGGATGCGGATATGGGCGTCGGCTGCCTCACGCCATTGCTGGGTGAGACCGGTAGACTCCGTGCCCATGACGATGGCGGTGGGCCTACGCATGTCGGTATGGTAATAAGGCAGGGAGTCTTGCAACTGAGCGGTGAGGATGGCGATGCCTTTCGACTGGAGAAACTTGATGCAGGAGGCGGAGTCGCAGGCCACACAGGGCACGGTGAACACCGCGCCGATGGAACTGCGGATGAGGTTGGGGTTGTAGAGGTCGGTGAGAGGGTCGCACACCACCACGGCGTCGGCAGCGGCGGCATCGGCACTGCGCAGCACCGCACCGAGGTTGCCGGGTTTCTCCACACTCTCAAGCACCACGACAAGAGGATGGTCGGAGAGGTGCAGGTCGTCGAGCGTGAGGTGGCGTGTACGAACGATGGCCACCACCCCTTCCGTACTGCCACGATAGGCTATCTTCTCATACACATATCCGCTCACGGTGAATACCTGGGGCTCCTTCTCTGCCGACGGCAATGCGTGGAGAAGTGGGGCGAGGTCTTCTTCCCTGAGGAAGTCGGGGCACACGAAAAGGGTTTCTACCTGAAAACCTGCCGAAATGCAATGACGCAACTCACGCAGCCCTTCTACCACAAAGCATCGGGCCTGACGGCGCTCCGACGACTTCTGCTGTAATGCCAGAAGCCGCTTCACCTTGGGGTTTTGAACGCTGGAGATATCTGTCGTCATAGATGGTGTTCTTACGGAGGAAGGAATAACTGGGAAAGAATAGGCTCTCCTTATTCGGCGAGCCGGAAGCCGATATCATCGGCCCAGTGCGTCGAAGGACTGGCCTGACGGTCGTCTATCAGACAATGGTTGGCGAAATCAAGGTATCCCCCACCCCGCAGCACTTGTTCGTCGCCGTCGGTGGAAGCGGAGCGCTGACCCTGGCCACCACTCACCGTGCACCATTCGCTCACATTGCCGCTCATATCATAGATGCCCAGTTCGTTGGGCCATTTCCCTTTCACATTGTGGGCCCTGTTGCTGCTGTTGTTGCAATACCAACCCACGTCTTCAATGTTGTAGCCTCCTGCCAGAGGGGTGTTGCGGCTTTTCACGCCACCACGGGCAGCAAACTCCCACTCCTCTTCCGTAGGCAGACGGAAATGGCGGCGGGTGATGGCATTCAGGCGCATCAGGAAAAGCCCGATGTCTACATAGCGCACTCCCTGGACGGGCTTGAGAGGACCTTTGTCACGCGAGGGGTTATAGCCCATCAGGGCTTCCCACAGTTGTTGGGTGACTTCTGTCTCACCAATATAGAAGTCATGGAGGGGATATTCCTTCACCTCCACAATAGCACCGAGGGAGTCTATAGGCGGAGCCTTCTCCACAACCTTGCGCAAGGTGCCGCCCTTCACGGTAATCATCCTGAACTCCAAACCGTCTACATGGCATGCATATCCTTCCACATTACCCACAGGACCTGGCACGAATGCCATGGTATCGGCAGGCGGGGGAACAGGAATAGCCTGCTCCTGGGCATCACATCCCATACTCACGGCGAGCATCATCACGCCCGCCAACATCTTTCTCGTCTTAACAAATTTGTTCACTGAAAAAGCCATTTGTCTTGATATTGGCTGCAAAATTAGTTAAAAATTCCGAATAAAATATACCATTACACAAAGAATTGCGTTTTCTATTGTAAAACAAGGGCATCTCAAAAAAGAAGCGAAGACCATCACTACACCAAGAAAACGGCCTTTCTTCTTGCTCACCTAACAAAAAATGTGTATTTTTGCGGCAAAGAAAAATGAAAAGACTTACCATCATACTATCCCTCATGTGTCTTGCCATAGCACAGGCCATGGCGCAAGACAACCCCTCCATTAACCCTACAGCAGAGTTCACCGACAGTGAGCAAAAGACGGAGGAAGGCACCGAGTATTCGGGGTCGGCACCTGTAGTGGCTCATTTCAAGGCCAACGCTTCCAACGTTGGCGCATGGAATGCTTATTACGAATGGCGTTTCTGGCAGGAAGGGGAGGATGGCAGCAAAGACTCTCCCTACCTCATCCGTTACGAAGAAGACACCGACTATACCTTTACGAAGGCGGGCACACACAGCATCGTGCTGCATGCCATCTTCACACAGGGCAACGACACCATCGCCTATACACAAGACTACTGGGACGAGGTGGGACCGCTGCGCGTGACCATCAGCGAGAGCAAACTCGACATGCCCAATGGCTTCTCGCCCAATGGCGACGGCATCAACGATGTTTACAAAGCCAAGGAGGGATACCAGAGCCTGGTGGAATTCCGAGCCATTATCTTCAACCGCTGGGGACAGAAAATCTACGAATGGACAGACCCGGCAGGGGGATGGGACGGCACGTTCCACGGACAGGACGTGAAACAAGGCACTTATTTTGTGGATGTGGTGGCCAAGGGTGCCGACGGACGACGCTACCATATCAGGCGCGACGTGAACCTGCTTCGGGGATACAGCGAAACAGGAAGTTCGTCGGGCGGTGGGGGCGGCTCTACCGAATAATGATACCTGAATCTTCCTACTGATGCAGCGCGAAGACGAAAAAATCAATGTTTACGGAGCAAGGGTCCACAACCTGAAGAATATCGATGTGGAAATTCCCAGAGGGAGCCTGACGGTCGTCACTGGACTGTCGGGCTCGGGGAAGTCGTCGCTGGCCTTCGACACCATCTATGCCGAAGGCCAGCGTCGCTATATCGAGACGTTCTCTGCTTATGCCCGCAATTTCCTCGGCGGCATGGAACGCCCCGACGTCGACAAAATCACCGGTCTGAGTCCTGTCATCAGCATCGAACAGAAAACCACGAACAAGAATCCTCGTTCCACCGTAGGCACCACCACCGAAATCTACGACTACATGCGACTCCTCTATGCCCGCGCTGGTACGGCCTATAGTTACCACACGGGCGAGCGGATGGTGAAATACACCGAGGAGAAGGTGCTCGAGATGATTCTCACCCACTACGACGGACATCCCATCTATATCCTCGCGCCACTGGTAAGACAGCGCAAGGGACATTACCGCGAACTCTTCGAGAGCATGCGCAAAAAGGGCTACCTGCACGCACGTGTCGACGGCGAACTCATCGAACTGGAGCGGGGAATGAAGGTCGACCGGTTCCGCAACCACAACATCGAGGTGGTGGTCGATAAACTAAAGGTGCAGGGAAAGGACGACGAACGGCTGCGCCGAAGCGTGCAGACGGCCATGCGTCAGGGCGATGGCGTGGTGATGATACTCGACAAGACGGATGGCAGCGTGAAAAACTTCTCACGACGGCTGATGTGCCCCACAACGGGCATCTCGTATGGCGACCCCGCACCCAACAAGTTCTCGTTCAACTCACCCGAGGGGGTCTGTCCGCATTGCAAGGGACTGGGATACATCAACCAGATAGACCTGGAGAAGGTAATACCCGACCGTTCGCTCTCCATTGCCGAAGGGGCCATCGCACCATTGGGGAAATACAAAAGCCAGATGATATTCTGGCAAATCGATGCCATACTGCAGAAATATGAGTGCTCGGTGAAGACTCCGGTAAGCGAACTCCCCGAGGAGGCAATCTCCGAAATCTTATATGGATCGCTGGGCAACATACGCATCGCCAAGGAACTGGTACACACCTCGAGCGACTACTTCATGACCTACGACGGCATCATCAAATACCTGAGGATGGTGATGGAGAAAGACGACAGCGCGAGTGGACAGAAATGGGCAGACCAGTTCCTCGCCGTTTGCCAATGCCCGGAATGCAAGGGACAACGACTCAACCGGGAGTCGCTCTCCTACCGTATCTACGACAAGAACATCTCCGAGGCTTCGGCGCTCGACATCGCCCAGTTGCGCGAATGGCTCGATGAGGCGGAGCAGCATCTGGGTGCCAAGGAACAGGCCATCGCAGCAGAGATACTGAAAGAAATACGTACACGTCTCGACTTCCTCTTGGAAGTGGGACTCGACTACTTGTCGCTCGCACGACAGTCGGCATCACTGTCGGGAGGCGAGAGCCAGCGCATCAGACTGGCCACGCAAATCGGGTCGCAACTCGTCAATGTGCTCTATATCCTCGATGAACCGAGCATAGGCCTCCACCAACGCGACAACAACCGACTCATCGCCAGCCTGAAACAGTTGCGCGACATCGGCAACACCGTCATCGTGGTGGAGCACGATAAAGACATGATGCTCGCAGCCGACTATATCGTAGACATCGGACCGAAAGCAGGACGGCGAGGAGGCGAGGTGGTGTTCCAAGGTACGGTCGACGAGATGCTGCGCCAGCATACCATTACCAGCCAATACCTGAACGGTGAGAAAACCATCCCCCTGCCCACTCACAGGCGTGAGGGGAAGGGCAAGAGCCTGTGGCTCAGAGGAGCAACAGGCAACAACCTGAAAGACGTCGACGTGGAAATACCATTGGGAAAACTCATCGTGGTGACCGGAGTGAGTGGCTCGGGGAAGTCGACGCTGGTCAATGAGACCCTGCAGCCCATTCTCTCGCAGCATTTCTACCGCTCACTGAAGAAACCCATGCCTTACAGGGAGTTCGAGGGTTTGAAACTCATCGACAAGGTGGTGAGCGTAGACCAGTCGCCCATCGGAAAGACGCCACGGTCGAACCCTGCCACATATACTGGAGTGTTCAGTGATATCCGCTCGCTCTTCGTGAACCTGCCGGAGGCGAAAATCAGGGGATACAAGCCGGGGAGGTTCTCCTTCAACGTGAAGGGGGGACGGTGCGACGCTTGTGGCGGAAACGGCTACAAGACCATCGAGATGAACTTCCTGCCCGATGTGATGGTGCCCTGCGAGGTGTGCCACGGCAAACGCTACAACAGGGAGACACTGGAGGTGAGGTATAAGGGAAAGTCTATCGCCGATGTGCTCGACATGACCATCAACCAAGCGGTGGAGTTCTTCGAGAACGTGCCCAATATCCTGCAAAAAATCAAGACCATCCAGGACGTGGGACTGGGGTACATCAAACTGGGACAACCCTCGACAACGCTCTCGGGAGGGGAAAGCCAAAGGGTGAAACTAGCCACCGAACTGTCGAAACGCGATACGGGAAAAACGCTCTATATCCTCGACGAGCCTACCACTGGCTTGCATTTCGAAGACATCCGCATCCTCATGGATGTGCTCCAACGTATCGTCGACCGCGGCAACACGGTCATCGTGATAGAGCACAACCTCGATGTCATCAAACTTGCCGACCACATCATCGACATGGGGCCCGAAGGGGGAAGGAAAGGCGGACAAGTGGTCGCCACCGGCACCCCAGAGGAAATCTGCCAACATGACGACAGTTACACCGCCCAGTTCCTCAAGCGGGAACTGGAGAGTGGAAGGAAATAGTTGTTTTCCTTATTTTTCAATGCTATACATCCTACTGGCAGATTTCCCTTGCCAGTTCATTCAATGTCAGACATTGTTCCCTTGATATGACAAGCCGCTCATTATGGTGTTGCCAAGGCGACATGATGAGCAGATGGCCTTTCGCACAGGCTTCATAAAACTCACCATGAGGACGGCTAAATGCCGTCAGTCCGTTTTCTACTAACAGGATAATAGGGTACCTCGCATCAAACAGCGCTCGCATAATGGCTTTCTCGCCTTTGGAAATAGCCGGCGATACATGAACGACGCCATCCCGGGCCATAAGCAGAGCTTTTTGGGTCTGTTTTCGGAGTTCTTCTTCCGATATGCTTCGCGAGCATTGCACAGCCATCTTTTCTGGCACGTCAAGAAGGAAGCGATTGCCCAGAGTGCTATAGGTGTGACTGCCATAATGGATGTCGAACTGCACACGGAACAGATGAGGGAATTCCTTACGCATCAGCAGCCTACGGGGGTTGTCTTTCAGGTATTGCTTCCAATTCTCCAATTGCCCTTCTTGATAGAGAATGCGGTCGTTGAAACCCGGGGAGAAAAGGAAGCCTGAATGGGGATGGCTGGACTTTGGTTGCGACACAGTCGCAACATACTGAACGGCCTGAGTATGATCCGACAGAGGAGAAGAAACCGACTGGGAAAAGGGAGCCGGTTGTGGAGAGGTTTTTGGGGTGTCGTAGCCCAGTTTCCGGTATGCACGGTTGCAGCCTGTTTTGAAGCCCTTCATTACTTGTCCGAGATGGGCTGTCATTGCTTCCGTTACAAAAAGAATGCCGTGGAGATGGTCAGGCATTACCTGTAGGGCGACTATCTCAATTTCTGGATAATACTTGGGAATGCCCCACCACTCCTCTTTCACTACCCTTCCAAGTGCAGACAATTCTACCCGTGGGACATCAGGAGAGAGAGGATCAGCGTCACTTCTGCCCGCAAGTCTTCCCAAGAGGGGTCTCTTCCCCTCCACCACCATGGTAATCATATACATACACCGCCCAGCATAATCATGCCCTATCTTACGCCGGAGCATTGACTCCCGCTTCTCCCCCGCATAAGATTTCTGCCGCTCAAAAGTATCCTTGTCCATCTTTTTGGTTATTGGTTCTTGGTTCTTGGTTCTTGTTTTTGGGTTCTTGGTTATTTTCTCTTTCCCTTCTATTAAAAGCCGTCCCGTATGTTGCGACTTTGTCGCAACCATATCTCACCCCCCTATATCTTGTTTTTCAGCCTCAGCACCTTGTAGACGATGGTGGCTGCGGCGATGATGATGACATAGACCATCAGCAACTGCAGGCGGCTGAGGGAGATGCCCTCAATACTCGACCCCGGAAGCGAAGCCACACCTTTCGCCAGCCCGTTCTGCCACCCCACTACGACAGCCAGGACCTTGGCCACCCAGGGCAGCAACGGAGAAACGAGAGCCGAGACAAACATCAAGGCGGTGAGATAGAGGATGACGGTGGCCAAGGGGATGACAAAGAAATTGGTGAGCAGGAAATAGGTAGAAAAACGCCCGAAATAATAGGCTGTGAGCGGTGCTACACCCAGTTGTGCGCAACACGACACCACCACCATCACCCATAGCCATTTCAAGGTCTTTTTCCACATGCCCGACAGGGCTTTCTTCCACCAGACTTCGGCAGTTTTATCTCCCCTGCCAGCCACGGATAGGATATCCTCATGACTTGGTGCCAAAGCCACCAAAGGCTTACAGAAGACAAGGATGGCGAGCACTGCCAGAAACGACATCTGGAAGCCCACGTCATATAGATTGAGCGGGTTGGCGATGAGCATGATGATGGCTGTGAAGGCCAGCGCGTTGAGCGACATACGGTCACGACCGAGCAACCCCACGAGAGCATAGACGGTAATCATTGTTGATGCCCGTACCACCGATGGCGACAGTCCGGTGAAAAGGGCATACGACCAAATGCCAGCGATGATGAACACCTCGCGCAACCAACCCAAGCGGCGCATGCCCACCATCAGCGACAGCAGCATGTAGATGATGCCAAGGTGCAGACCAGAGAGTGCCAGCACATGCGAGGCTCCCGAGACAGAATAGATGTCGCGGAGGTCGTTGGTGAGGCGTGACTTGTCGCCCAGAGCCATCGCCACTGCCACAGCCATCTCATCGTCGTCGAGACCGAGGCTGAGGTAGCGGCGCAGGGTATGCTGGCGGAAACGGAGGGCCGACAGCCGTGCCCTTTCAAGACGGGAGAGACTGCCGAGGTCGAGGGCGGCCTTCCGCCACGACCCGGGCACAATGAATGTGGTGGCTGTAAAGCCATGGCACAGCAGGTAGAGGGGATAGTCGAAATGGGAAGAGTAGTAATTCTCAGGCTTTTCCATCCTTGAGGTGACGATGATGCCATCGCCCACCTGCAAGTGGTCGCTCATGCTTTGCGCATCAACGGCCGACAGGCTGTCGACCATCAGGCTCTCGCCCTTCCGGGCATAGGCATCACGGAGCAGCGATGCTTTCACCCGTCGGGGCATTTCCTCATCGTCGAGAATCCACAGGTCCATCCGCAGTGTCTTCCCACGCTCTTGTGGCTGACTCGCCACCACCGCCTTGTAGGTGACATACCCCTCGGGCAAGGGTTTGTCGAACTGGGCCTGCCGCCTTGTCACTAAAAAACCACCGAGAAACACAAAAGCCGTCATCATCAACGCACCTTGCAACAGGTCGTGACGACCGGCAACAGCCGTTGCCGACACCGTCACCACCAAGGCGACCAACCAGACCTCCTGGGAAAACGTCCCATAGGTCTCGTAGCCGACAACGACGCCCAAAGCCATCGCCACAGCAAGGCGAAGGAGGGGGTAAAGTTGGAGTTTCCCGTTGGTTTGCATGGAAAGCAAACGGGGCCAGCCTCTTGGCCAGCCCCGTATTCCTTAGATTTTATCAGCAGCGGCGTAAATCCACTCGTAGATACAACTGAACACGCCGAAGGCCGCTATGCCTGCCGTACAGAGTGCCAACGCCAATTTCGTGTTGACATCGCTCTTGAAGGTGGGCAGCGGAGTCTCTGTCTTCTTGATATACATGGCCTTCACAATGAGCAGATAGTAGTAAAGGCTCACCACTGTGTTGACCAATGCCACGAACACGACGAAGTAGGCCAAAGCACCCACGGTGGTGTCGAAGGTATGGCCGCTCACGCCTGCCATGAACACGAAGAACTTGCTGAACATACCGGCAAACGGCGGTATGCCTGCCAACGAGAAGAGGGCGAGGGTCATGAGGAACGACAACTTGGGGTTGGTAGAATAGAAGCCGTCGTAGGCATCCATACTCGTCGTTCCGCCGTTGTTCTGCTCCACCACACTGATGACGCTGAACACGCTGAGGTTGGCCACCACATACGCCAGGACATAGAACGA
This sequence comes from uncultured Prevotellaceae bacterium, assembly GCA_900315455.1. GTDB lineage: Bacteria > Bacteroidota > Bacteroidia > Bacteroidales > Bacteroidaceae > Prevotella. The sequence continues at coordinate 146,155 of OMZE01000004.1, forward strand.
CAACGCCGTAATACCCATGGTCTGCTCACCAGTAACAGCCAGCATGATATAGCCCGCCTGGGAGATGGAACTGAAAGCCATGAATCGCTTGAGGTCTTTCTGGCGGATGGCGAAGAGGTTGGCCACGGTGATACTCAGCACGATGACGATGTAGAGGAAATAATGCCACTCATCGGAAAGGGCAGGGAACACCTTGAAAAGGATGGCCATGAAGGTGAAGGCGGCAGCGCCTTTCGACACCACGCTCAGGTATCCCGTCACCACAGTGGGGGCACCTTCGTAGGTATCGGCGGTCCAGAAGTGGAAGGGCACCAGGGAAATCTTGAAGCCCAGACCGCTGAAGAAGAACACCATGCCCATCACCACCAACGGCGTGGCGGTGAGTTTCTCTGCCACATCGGCAAAGTAGAGCGTACCACAGGCACCGTAGAGCAGCGACACACCAAAGAGCATCACACCACTCGAGAAGGCGGCGGTGAGGATATACTTAGCGGCACCCTCCGCAGAATTGTTGCGGTGCTTGTCGAGAGCCACGAGACATGCCATGGGGATGGAGGCCATCTCAAGTCCGAGGTAGAACATGAGGAAATGTCCTGCCGACATCATCATAAACATACCCAACAGGGTGGAGGCCACGAGGAAGTAGAACTCTCCCTCACGGTCCTTGCTCTCCTTGCGTGAAATCCACTGACGGCTCATAATCACCACAATGAGTGAGGCGAGCGAGAGAATGGCCTTCATCACGTTGACCGATGACGAGGTGACATACATATCGCCGAAAGCCGTCTTGGGTTCCAGTGGCAGCGCACAAAGAAGCGTGAGCACACCGAAGCAGAGGCATACGAAAGGATTGAACCATCCGCGGTGCACGTCCTTGTCGGAGGCGAAATCGGCAATGAAAACCACGATCATGATGGCCACAAGCATGGCCTCAGGAATCATATATAGGAATTGACTGTAATTCATATCGCTTCAGGTTTTATGGTTGGATAACACTCAGGATGGGTGCCACAGCATCATTGATGACATTGCTTGCCCACATGGGGAACAGACCGAGACCGGCCACACAGAAAATCAGGCAGCATACAGCCACGCGCTCGTCCCAAGTGGCGTCGGTGAGCGTCTCATAGTGGGGGTCGGCCACCTTCTGATAGAGAATCTTGCCCACCACACGGAGGATATACACCGCGGTCACCACGATGGAACCGCAGGCAATAATGGTGGCGGTGCGATGGAACACGTCGTTGTTCTCAAACGAACCGACGAAGATGGTCATCTCGGCCACGAAACCGGAGAATCCAGGAAGACCGAGGTTGGCCAAACCAGCGAGCACATAACCCACGGCAAGGAACGGCATAATCTTCATCAGTCCACCAAGTTTACGCACGTCGCGCGTGTGCGTGCGACCATATATCATACCGATGAGGGCAAAGAAGAGGGCTGTCATCAATCCGTGCGAAAGCATCTGTATGATAGCACCCGTACAAGAGGTGCGGGTCATCATCAGGATGGCGAAGAGCACCAGACCGCAGTGCGACACCGACGAGTAGGCGTTGATATACTTCAAGTCGGTCTGCACACATGCCGAGAGGGCGCCATACACCACAGAGATGGTGGTGAGGATGATGAAAATCCACGACAACTCCTGGGCGGCATGAGGAAGCAGGTACATGGCGATGCGGAAACAGCCATAGCCTCCCAGTTTCATCAGCACACCAGCATGAAGCATCGACACGGCGGTTGGCGCCGAAGCGTGACCGTCGGGGCTCCATGTGTGGAACGGGAAAAGGGCTCCAAGCACACCGAAACCGATGAAGACAAACGGGAAGAGGATGTTCTGCACGTTGTCGGGGATAGCCATGCCGGGTATGCCATTGAGTTTGGCTATCTCCACCACGTCCATCGTTGAAGCACCACTGAAGAAGTAGATGCCGAGGATGCCGAGGATGAGCAAAGCCGAACCGCCCATGAGCATCAGGGTGAGTTTCATGGCTGAATACTCCTTGGCACCGCTTCCCCAGACACCGATAAGCAGGTACATGGGGATAAGGGCTACCTCGTAGAACATGAACATGGTGAACATGTCGGTGCAGATGAAGAATCCGTAGACACCTGAACTAAGCAGCGTGAACCACAGGAAATACTCCTTGGTGAGGGGTTTGAGTTGCCATGAGGCGAAGGTGCCGGTGAACACGATGATGCTCGAGAGGAGCAGCATCACCACCGAAATACCGTCGACACCCACAGAGTAGGCGATGTGCAACGGCTTGAACCACATGTGGCTGGCCGTGTAGAGCATCGGATACTGGTCCGCCGGCATTGTCTGGCGAAGATGAATGAAATCAAAGGTGAGGTAGATGGAGAGCGCCAGCAAAAGCGACGAGCCCACCACCATCACGCCACGTACCTGATTGAGCGTGCGGGCCAGCCAGAGGCCGAGCAGCATCAGTACGGGAATTACTACGAAAATTGTCAGTATACTCATTTTTCTTCAGTCTTTACAATGCACACAACAAAATTAAGGTTATAGCCACAGTGCCGGTGAGGAACCACACGGCATACTGGCGCACGTCGCCACTCTGCCAGCCGCGGATACTCTCGCCTGCCTCACTGGTACCCCATGCCATGAAGTTGAACGTGCCGTCGATAACGTGGCGGTCGAACCAGGCAATGGGCTTGGAAACGAGGTTGAAGATGACCTTATGGGTCACGAAGAGCCATATCTCATCTTGATAGAAACGTTTGTAGGCCGCACGGTGCAGGCGCGGGAACGTGGCATAGAGTTTGTCGGCGATGGGTTGACGCTCGCCCTTGAAAATATAGGTGGCCAGACAGATACTCACAATGGCTATCACCGTAGAGGTAATGGCAATCTGAGTGTCGAAATGGATGTCGTAGGCACGGCCGTCGGCAGAGACAAAGTTGCCGAAACTGCCTCCCCATCCGAGGAATCCAGCCAATGTGGTGTAGACGCCCACACCCACGGTGATGACCGAAAGGATGATGAGCGGCACCGTCATCGTGAGCGGAGCCTCGTGTGGAGTATGGTGCTCGTGGGCCTCCTTGTTCTCAGTACCCCAGAAGATACCGTAGTAGAGGCGGAACATGTAGAAGGCGGTCATGGCGGCAATGCCGGTCATAATCCATCCCACCCACGGACTGTAGTGGAAGCAGGCGGTAATAATCTCGTCTTTCGAACTGAATCCCGAGAAGAAGGGGATGCCGGCAATGGCAAGACAACTGATGAGGAAGGTGACATGGGTGATGGGCATATACTTGCGCAAACCTCCCATGAGGGCCATCTCGTTGGAGTGGACGGCATGAATCACGCATCCTGCACAGAGGAAGAGACAGGCCTTGAACATGGCATGGGTGAAGAGATGGAACATACCTGCCATGTAGCCCACGCTGCCATGGTGCTCATGACCGGTGACCATCTCGGTGCACACGCCAAGCGCCACCATCATAAACGCAATCTGCGAAATGGTAGAGAAGGCCAGCACACGCTTGATGTCGCTCTGGGCACAGGCCACGGCAGCAGCATAGAAGGCGGTAAATACACCCACCCACACGATGATGCTCATGGCCTGAGGGGCATACTGTATCCACAACGGGAACATACGGGCCACCTGGAACACACCGGCCACCACCATCGTGGCGGCATGGATAAGGGCCGACACTGGAGTAGGACCTTCCATGGCATCGGGCAACCAGATGTGCAGGGGGAACATGGCACTCTTGCCGGCGCCACCGATGAACATCAGTACCAGTGCCGTGGGAAGGATGAACCCACCGGCAGCCATGGCACGGGCAGCGTCACCCTCGATAAACGGTGTGGTGCCGGCGCCCATCTGCACGTTGTCGATGAACGAGAAACTGAACGACCCGGTGTAATAGCCGAAGATGAGGATACCGATAAGGAAGAACATATCGGCAAAACGGGTGACAATAAAGGCTTTCTTGGAGGCGGCCACAGCCGTGTGCAGCGGATAGTAGAAGCCGATGAGCAGGTAGGAACTCACACCCACAAGTTCCCAGAAGAGATACATCTGGAAAATATTGGTGGCAAGCACCAGTCCGAGCATCGACATGGTGAAGAGCGAGAGGAAGGCGTAGTAACGCTGGAATCCCTTCTCACCGTGCATGTATCCGAAAGAGTAGATGTGCACCATCAGACTCACCGTGGAGATGACAATGAGCATCATCACCGAGATGGGATCGAGCAAGATACCCATGTCGAAGTGGAGGTTGCCCAAAGGCAGCCACGTGAAGTTGAAGGGCACTACAGCCTGGTAAGACCCGTCTGCAAGCCTCGGAGAGGTATAATAGGTGAATGCCACAACGTAGGAAATCACGGTGACGACACCCAATACGGTGGTACCGATGAGTCCTGCCAACTTATGCGACATCTTCATGCCGCACAACCCCAAGACAAGGAAGGAGAGGGCAGGCAGGAGAAGTATCAAAAATGAATAACTGTAATCCATAATCGTGATTGCTTTTCGGGTTTATAGTCTCATGTTTTCAATACTGTTCACCTGATCGCTGTGGAACCTGCGATAGACATTGATGATGATGGCTACGGCAACAGCGGTTTCGGCTGCGCTCACGCCAATGGAGAACAATGTGAAGAAGAAGCCTTCAAGTTCGCCCGGGAAGAGAATACGGTTGAAAACCGCAAAGTTCATGTCAACAGCGTTGAGGACAAGTTCGATGGAAATGAGCATGGCGATGAGGTTGCGCCGGGTGACGAAGCCGAAAACGCCGATGAAAAACAGCAATGTGCTGAGAATCAGAAAAAACTCTACTGGAATAGTCATATTACTTGTCCTTTCTTGATATTACAATACCACCGATGATACAGGCCAGGAGGAACAGCGAGATGAACTCGAAGGGGAGCACATACTGGTATTTCTCCGACCCCATGAGGGTGTTGCCGACAGTCTCCATCGGTACCTCGTGGTTGGGGATGGCCATGCTGATAAATTTGTTCTTGAGAAGGATGAAAAGCACCATAGCGCATCCAACGGCTGCCGCAAGGCATCCGCCAATGACCTTACCGCCGCGCAAACGCTCGGAAAGGCCACGCAACGTCTGCTTCGAGACGAGTTGAATGGCAAAGATGTAAATCATCGTGATACCTCCGGCGTAGACGCTGATCTGCGCTGCGCCGAGGAACGTGTAGTCGAGCAGGAAATAGATGCCTGCAACGCCAAAGAGCACGAGGAGCAGGAATGTGGCAGCCCGCATAATGCTCTTCGTTGCTACGGAGTAGATGGCCGAGCCGAGGATGACGACGGCCAAGATGCAAAACATTACGATATTAGCCATATTCCTTATTTCGTTTTGGTGTTGAACTTACCGATAGTGAGCGGAGCACCGCCGTCGATGAGGCCGGGGAGCGAACCTCCCTGATAGACCTCCTTGTCGAGATGGAGCACGAGGGCCCCGCGGTCGAACACGCTGTTCTCAAAATCATTGGTGAACGCGATGGCGTCGAAGTTGCACGCATTGGTGCAGAGTTGGCAGAACATGCAGTCGCCAAGGTCGTACTGGTAGTCGAGCAGCACACGCTTCTTCTTGCCAGTGGCCTCGTCGGTACGCATCTCAGAAAGAATCTTGATGGTGCCGTTCGGACAGGCTTTCTCACACATCGTGCAAGCCACGCATTTATGCGCACCGTCTTCGGTGCGGGTGAAGACCAGCCTTCCGCGGTGGCGTTTGGCCACATGGAGGGTGGTCTTGCGGTTCTCGGGATACTGTTCGGTAGACTTCGGCGTGAAATACTCCTTCAAGGTGACTTTCATGCCTATGGCCAGCGTCTTCATTCCCGCCACGATACCGCCAAAATATGATTGGTTTTCCATTATTTCTTTGTTTTAGGGGGTTAGAAGTAAAGCCTGAATGCCACCACAAGGGTCATCAGCACGAGGTTGAGCAGCGAGAGCGGCATGAGGTATTTCCACTCCAACTTCAGTATCTGGTCGATACGCAAGCGGGGGAAGGTCCACTTAATCCACATCAGCAGCCACACCACGAAGAAACTCTTGCCAAGGAACCATACGATGCCGGGGATGTAATCCATCACCTTGTCGAAGGCGGCTACGCCGATATTCACAGGGGCCCATCCGCCGAGGAACACCGTAGTGGCGATGCCGGCGATGATGAAGAGGTTGAGGAACTCAGCGAGATAGAAGAAGCCGAAGCCCATACCTGAATACTCGGTGTGGTGACCGGCGGTTAGTTCACTCTCTGCCTCTGCCATGTCGAACGGACCACGGTTGGCTTCGGCATTACCTGCCACGAGGAATACGAGGAAGGCGATGATGGCGGGGATATGACCCTTGAAGATGAGCCACTGCCAGGGGCCTGTCTGTGCCTCCACAATGCCACTCACCTGCATGGTGCCGGTGAGGATGACAGCGGTGATGAGACAGATGCAGAGGGATATCTCGTAGGAAATCATCTGCACGGCGCCACGCATGGCCGACACCACAGAGTATTTGTTGTTGGAACCCCATCCGGCGAGGAAGATGCCCACTACACCTATCGAAGAGATGGCGGTGAGGAGGAACACACCCACGTTGAAGTCAAGGATGACGGCTCCCTTGTTCCATGGCAGGAAGCAGAAGGCACCCACCGACCCGATGATGACAAGGAAGGGGGCGAGGGCATAGAGGAGTTTGTCGGCACGGTCGACGAAGAAAATCTCCTTGATGAGCATCTTCACCACGTCGGCAAACACCTGGAGCAAGCCCCAAGGACCAACACGCATCGGGCCCAAGCGGCACTGGAAGTAGGCACAGACCTTACGCTCCATGAAAATCAGAGCAATGGCGAGCAGCGCGTATGCCGTAAGGATGAGCACGCCCACAACCACACATTCAATCAGTATCGTCCAGAAATCTCCCAAACCCAGGGTCTGGCGGAGAAGTTGGTCGAACCATTGTGTTACTATTGAAAAATCGAACATATAATTCTCTTGATGTTTGAAACGTTGTTATCTGTCGATGTCGGGGATGACGAAGTCGATGGCTGCACCCGTAGTCACGAGGTCGGCTATCTTCTGACCGCGAAGCATGGGGTCGAGAGCACCTACGAGGGTAAGACCCATCGGACGCATCTTCATGCGGTAGGGACTCTTGTCGCCACGGGAGTCGAGATAGACGCCGAACTCACCGCTGGCACCCTCAACAGAAAAAAACCACTGGCCCTCGGGCACCTTGATGATGGCTTTCTGCTTCACGTAGAAGTCGCCCTCGGGGATGTTGTCGATGAGTTGCTCGATGATGTCGAGACTCTGGTACATCTCCTGAATATGCACGAGGTAGCGGTCCATAGAGTCGCAGCCGGTAAGGGTAATCTGCTTCCAATCCACCTTGTCGTACATGTCGTAGGGGTGGTTCTTGCGCACGTCGTTGGCCCAGCCTGCGGCACGTCCTGCCGGACCGGTCACCGCATAGTTGATGCAGTCGTCGAGACCCATCACGCCCACTTTCTCGAAACGGTTGTGGGTGATGACATTGTCACCAAACACGTCCATATACTCCTGAATCATAGGACGAAGATACTTGCACAGGGCCTTGGTATTCTTCACGAAATCGGGGTCGATGTCGTCTTGCAGTCCACCTATTCTATAATAATTCTGGATAAGTCGTCCGCCGGTGGTCTCTTCCATCACGTTGAGCACATGCTCACGGTCGCGCATACAGTAGAGGAACGCGGTGAGGGCACCGAGGTCCTGCGCGCAGCAACCGCAGTAGAGCAGGTGGTTGTCGAGTCGCTGGAGTTCGTCCATGATGGTGCGGATATACTTGATACGGTCGGTGAGTTCCACACCCAGACCTTCTTCTATCACGCCCACAAGGGCATGACGGTGCATCATCGCCGAGAGATAGTTGAGGCGGTCAGTAAGGGCGAGGGTCTGCGGATAGGTGTAACTCTCCCACATCTTCTCAATACCGCGGTGGATATATCCTACATGCGGATAGATACGCTTCACGGTCTCACCGTCGAGCACGGTCTGCAAACGAAGCACACCATGGGTGGAGGGGTGTTGCGGACCGATGTTCACCACGTAGTCGTTGTCGTCGATAAGACGGTTTCTCTTGCATACGAGTTTACCGTCTTCGTCGAGGGCGTATTCCCTGCCATATTCACTCTCCTTGTCGTCCTCCAGCGAATATTCGTCGTTGAACTCCCAGTCCTTGCGGAAGGGATGGCCCTTGAAGTCGGTGCGCAGGAAGAGACGTTCCATGTTGGGATGCCCGAGGAACTTGATGCCGAAAAAGTCGTAGACCTCGCGCTCGAGCAGGTCGGCAGCCTTCCAAAGACCGATGACGGAGGGGATGACGTAATCGTCGCCCACCTGGCGTGCGATGGTCTTCACACTGGTGCGCTCATGGCTCTGGGTGTTCTCAAGGATATAGATACAGCCCAAACCTTCCTCGCCGAAGTCCTCACCGATAATGGTGACAAGATAGTCGAAATGGGATTTGTCCTTCAGTTCGCGCATTTCCTTGGCGAAACTGTCGAAACCGATGATTTTGCTTTCAATTTTCATTTCGTCTCCTCCTTGTTCTCTTTAAGTTCGTCAACGAAGTTGTCGGGCACATCGGTCACCACAATGGGTCGCTGCCAACCCGAAGCAATGGCGGAATTCGAGAGGTTGAGTTCCCGCTCTTCCTTCGTCTGCTTGTGGTTGACACCACCAAAGAACTTCTCTACCTTTACCTTGCGCTGCAACTGCATCATGCCATACATAATGGCTTCAGGGCGAGGGGGACATCCGGGGATATAGACATCTACGGGAACGATTTCCTCAATGCCTTTCACCACGTGGTAACTTGACTTGAAGGGACCGCCGGAGATGGCACAACCGCCAACGGCGATAACATACTTGGGCTCGGCCATCTCGTCGTAGAGACGCTTGAACACCGGAGCCATCTTGTGGGTGATGGTGCCGGCACACATAATCAGGTCGGCCTGACGGGGTGAGTTGCGGGTCACCTCGAAACCGAAACGGGCAAAGTCGTAGCGGGCGCATCCCACCGACATGAACTCGATGCCGCAGCATGAGGTGGCGAAGGTAAGCGACCAAAGGGAGTTGGACCGGCCCCAGTTGATGAGTTGGTCTAAGTTGCCAGTAACGACATTCACACCACCCTCATTAAGTTCCTCGATGAGTTTCTCCAGACCTTCATTGTCCTTGAACTCGTCGTAGGGAATACTCTTGATGCGTGGTTTCCTTACTTCCATTCCAACGCTCCTTTCCGCCAGGCGTAGGCCAGGCCAAATACGAGCACAAGAAGGAAGAATCCGATGCTGACTACTGCCATCACACCGAACTGCTTCACCACTACGGCCCATGGGTACAGAAATACCGTCTCGATGTCGAACAAGAGGAAGAGGATGGCGAAGAGGTAATAACCTATCGACACGGGCAACCATGAAGACCCGTGCGTCGGAATACCACATTCGTATGGCTCACCCTTCAACTTGTTGTACGACCGAGGCCCAATCAACTTGGCGATGACGTAAGCCGCCACTACCAAGACAACTGCCGTCAAAATGACGGTAACAAACAAAGTGAAATACATATATATGTGTGTTTAAAATTGTATGCGCTTTCTGAGTTTGCTTTGATTATCCCTTAACACTGAGTTGCAAAAGCAGTGCAGAAGAACTCGTTCTTATGCCGAGGTGCAGCCTACCTTCGCAAATTTTTTGGCAAAGGTAGTGCAAACCGAGTGCAGAAGAACTCGTTCTTATGCCGAGGTGCAGCCTACCTTCGCAAATTTTTTGCAAAGGTAGTGCAAACCGAGTGCAGAAGAACTTGTTCTTATGCCGAGGTGCAGCCTACCTTCGCAAATTTTTTGCAAAGGTAGTAATAAAAAGCCAACTAACCTAATAATAATTAAGATTTATTCGTTTTTTACTCAACTTTGGCAAGTAAAGAATGAATCGATGAAAAGAAAGGTTTTAATAAAGTGGGGGAAACAATAATGTCTTCAAAAATAGCAACAAAACAGGCGCAAGCCCCTTTAACTCCCCTTAGTATGGAAAGCCACAAGACCTTTCATCGGACTCTGCTCTACCCTATCTACTGCGAATCCTTCTTTTTCTGCCGCGCAGACAAACTGTTCGCGGAAATAATACGCCACACTTCCTATGGCACGCACGGGCAAGTCACGACGACCGTATTGAACGAGATTACGGCGGAAAAATGTCCTAAAATTGTCAACCACAAGTTTACAAACCGCATCTTCTTCCAGGTGCTGGTAGATAAAACGGGTGGTCTGGGCAAGGAAACGGTTGGGAAGGGGTTCACGGTAGACTTTTTGGATGATAGCAGCCACATCAAGGCCTGTCTGCCGTTGATATTCCTCATACAACCCCTGAGGAAGAAGTCCTTTGCAAAGAGAACCCAGAAAGAGCCGTCCCATCACGGCACCGCTGCCCTCGTCACCGAGGATATAGCCAAGAGGCGGGGTATTCTTCACCAGTTGATTTCCATCGTAAAGCCCTGAATTGGAACCTGTTCCAAGGATACATGCAATGCCTTCTTCAGCACCGAAGAGGGCGCGGGCGGCACCAAGAAGGTCGCCAGAAACCGTCACTTCCGGAGTGTCATAAATGCTTCTCTCATCGATGAACTTACTGCTAAGCAGTCGTTCCAATCGTGGTATGGCTGTGGGCAACGCACCTGCACCATAATAATGCACCTGCCCTACCCCACTGACCAACCGCAGGAATTCATTGTCAAACTCCTCATCCAGAATACGGACTATCTGCTCATCGGTCTGGTGCACAGGGTTGATGCCCTGTGTCGAGGATTGGGCTACGACACCATGTTCATCAACAAGGCACCAGTCGGTCTTTGTACTGCCACTATCTGCAATGAGGATCTTCATTTCTTGTTCTTCTTATCTCCAAAATTTCCTAAGGTTTCCCAAGTATTTCCATGACTTCCTAAGAAACCCAGGTTTTCTAAATAATTACTGGGACTGCGGGCTGGACTCGAACCAGCGACCTGTAACCAGGAGATATGAAGTATGACGTAATTGGTCCTTGGAAGGAAATTTCACCTCAAAAACGTTACCGCTCTACCAACTGAGCTACCGCAGTCATATATACAATTCTATTATCTTCGCTGTTGCGTTGCAAAGATAATGAATGACAAATGAATCTCCAAAAAAAACTGAACAATTCGTCATTTCGGGATATTCAGACTATTCAATTATGCAGACAATTAGGTTTTGTATTCTCTTCTTGCTCAGTCATTTTAACCATCATCTCCACGAAACATATCCCACATGGACACTTGGCGCACCTTAGTTCTTTCGATAATCGGAAGGCGATAACCCGGTGTCGTGTTTGAAATAACGGCAAAAGAAAGAATCGGTGGGGAAATGAAGTGCATCGGCTATCTCCCGGATACTCATATCGGTGGTGCGCAGAAGGGTCTTTGCCTCAATGACAACCCGCTGCCGTATGTGTTCCATCGGGAGTTTTCCAGAGGCCTGACGTATCAGTTTTGAGAAATGTTTTGCGCTGATGCACTGCTTGTCTGAATAAAACTGCACAGTACGTTCACGGGTGGCAAATAATTGAAGGTCGTCCAAGAAACGGAGGAAGACCTCATCCGCCCGTGATTCGGAACTGGAGACATGCCTCATCGGCATCTGGGGATGAGACAGGAAGGATGCCACAGAGACCGAAAGGAAGCCCCTGACGACTTCATCCCTCAAAGCATCAGAGGTGTCTTTGTATAAGGCCTCAATCTGATTGTAAAGGCTAAGATAGCGCTGCAGCAGGTTTTCGTCCAGATGCAGGGCCAACGGGATGGAACGATGCTCCAACCATGTACCCAACTTTTCAGCAAGCCGGCTGAACAACCACTCTTCTTCTGTAGACGGGAAAGCCATGGAAATGGTCGTAAGATTGCTAGAGTGGGCAAGGCTCTCGATAATGGATCCATCCTGGATAACGACAACGTCTCCCCGTGTCAGTGTCAGCCTCCTCTGATTAATGCACGCCTTCAATTCACCTTCTATGCAGATAATGGCAGCAGTGAAGGTGAGTCTGAAAGGGAAAGGAAGTTGGGCAGGGGGAGCATAGTTGTTGCAAATATAAACGGACTGTCCTATAGCCATGCTCGGTTTCCTGGTGCGAAAGCGAGCGAGTTGAATTCTCGAGATTTGTCCTGGCAGCATATGGTCGATTTTTCGCCAAAGGTAGATATTTGTACCGATTTCAGCAAGGATTTGGTTGAAAAAGCGAGTTATTTGACATTAATTGCGGACAATAGATAATGCCTTTTCAGAAATGAAAGTGTATTTTTGCATAGTGAAACCATAGAACATGTTTGACATGAAAAGAGCAACGCTTTTCCTGTCTGCATTTCTCTTCTCCGTGACTACAAAATTGAAAACTGCACATATAAGAAAAAATGAAAAGAAATCTGTTTATTCTCATTGTTGCTTTAGTTTCCTTGTCGGCCATTGCACAAAACAAGGAAACTACATCGGCCCTTAAGCCGGTAAACATCACCCAACTGGAAGGGACTTGGTATGGCCTGTACATGGGCAGCCAGGCTTCCGTCACCTTCAGCAAAGACGAAACCTATGCCATCTGGAATGAGGCATTCTCGCAGATGAACATTGCGGGCTCCTATGCCTTGAATGGCAATACGCTTTCTCTCGGAGGCATTCCTGGAATGGACGGTAAAGGTATTGTATCAGTTGATGGAGACACGATGGACCTATTGGTGGTTTTCGGTGCACAAGGCATGGTACAGGCCCCGGCCTCGTTCGATGACGGCATCGGCAATCCTGCTGCCATGAGGTTGCACTTGAGCCGCGACAAAAAGGTTTTCAACCAGGCTTCCACACCGGTAAATGCCCCCGCTAAGGCATATTTGGCTTTTGAACGCAACATGCGTCTTGGAAAAGGCATCAATCTGAATTCTGTTCTTGACGGCGTCAGAGATGGGCAGCCCCTCAAACAAGGAAGCATCAAGGCAATTGCTTCCCAGGGCTTTAACAGTGTACGCATCCCTATCCGCTGGGGAGCCCACACTCTCCAGAAAGTTCCCAATACCATTGACCCTGACTTTTTTAAAAAAGTGGATGGCATAGTGAATGAATGTCTGGAAAATGGTCTGGCCGTAATATTGGACAACCATTACTATCCGGTCATATCCTTCGGATTTGAATCGCAGGACCTTTCTTATGAGGAGAACATCGACCGCCTGTATAGCATTTGGGAGCAACTGTCCGCACACTACAAGGACTATGCCGACGAGAGCATCTACTTCGGCATCATGAACGAGCCCAGTCTACAGTTGGAACCTTCACGCTGGAACGAAATCGTAGCCGAATGCGTGAAAAGGATTCGCAAGGACAATCCCGGCAAGACCATCATGGTAGCCACACCATCTCTGGGTCAGCACTGGACCATCGGTCTGCTGGATTTTCCTGAAGATGAATGGAATCTGATTGTTGACACCCACTATTATCTGCCTCAGACTTTTACACATCAAGGCATTGCTTTCGCAATGGCAGAAGGGTCTTTGGGAACGCCATGGACTGGAAACGCCATGGAGAAGGCCCCTATTGCCCACGACATGGACTTTCTTGCGGCCTGGAGCAAGCGCAACGCCCGCCCGGTGGACATCGGAGAGTTTGGTGTTTGCGACAATGCCGACGACGCATCCAGGAATGCCTATCTGAGTTTTGTGAGCAGTGAGATATCCAAACATGGTTTTTCCTTCCATCTGTGGGCCTATTTCCGCGACACCTTTGGCATTTATGACGAAGATTCCGAGAAGTGGAACCAAGGTATCTTGGATGCACTTCAACTGAAAAATGAAGACTTTCAGTCCTCCTTCAAGAATCCGCCCCTCTCCTATGCACCGTTCGTGCGCTGGTGGTGGCCGGGCAATGATGTGGAAACAAATGAACTTCAAAGGGAGATGAATCTCTTCGCCCGCCATCACATCGGCGGCGTGGAAATCCAGTCGTTTGCATTGGTCGTGCCTCCTCCCATGGACCGGATGGCGCAAATCATGAGTTTTGACACCGAAGCCTATTATTCCAATCTGAAGACGGTGATGGAAGCAGCACAGCGGAACGGCATGACAGTGGACCTGACCAACGGCAGCGGCTGGCCGGCATCCGGCTCCCATATCTCGGAGGCAGAGGAAAACCGCTCGCTACAATACGGAATGGCCGTCATCCCGGCAGAGGGCGGCACACTGGAGATTCCAAGGTCTGAACGGCAGGACAGCAAGTTTGCTGAACTTGTGGGACTGCTGGAGGCAGAGGTGTCTGAACCAACTGCCGACGGTTCACGGAAGATTCAAAAGGTGAAGAAGGTGAACAGCGCCTCTTTCGCCCCAAGAAAAGCCGCTGCCGGATTCCAGCGTGTTCTCATCGCGCTTTGGAACGTACCTTCGCAGGAAACGAACATGATTGTGGCCAAAGCAGATGCAGGGAACGTGATGGACCATTTCGACACCGATGTTCTCCGGAAGAATTACGATCATTATTTCGGGGCGGCTACTGGACTGGACGCGTATTACGGAAAACCGTTTCGTGCCTTCTTCAACGACAGTTATGAGTTCAAGGTAGACCGGCACATCACGGCAGATTTCGGTGAAGTCTTCCAACGCCGCCGGGGATATGACCCGTTACCCTGGATGCCTGCCAATATCTGGTACGGCTACAACAACATGTATGATAACGGGCATGCGGCTCCAGAGTTTCGTTTCGGCGAAGAAGACTGGCGCCTCCGCTACGACTACGACCTGACCGTCAGCGACCTGGCACGAAAACATCTTCTCAAAGGTTCCTCTTCGTGGGCGCATGAGCACGGGCTGCTGCACCGCACCCAAGCCTATGGCCTGCCCATGGACTATATGGGAGCCGCAGGTGATGCCGATATACCAGAGACAGAGAACATGATTTTCGGTGGAGGAAGCGAAGGAGGCCTGAAAATGGTTTCTTCAGGGGCTATGCTATACAACAGGCCACTCGTCAGCGCAGAATCAGGAGTCCATATCAACCGTGCCCTGATGGTTACGCCCCAAAAACTGCGCTCCATTGCCGACAAACTCCTCTCCTGCGGTATCAACCAGATTATCTGGCATGGTTCTCCCTACAAATATGAAGTGGCTGGCAATCCCTGGCAACCCTTCTACAATTCCACAATCGGGGTCAACTTCTCCTCTGACCTTAGTGAAGAAAACGTCTTCTGGGACGAACTGGCAGAGGTGAACCAATATGTGCAGCGGGCTCAGTATCTGATGCGCAGCGGGAAGGCCGAAGCCGACATCCTTGTATATTATCCCTTCCTGGAATACAGCAGCAGCGTGAAGAACCCGGAGGAAATCCTCTACTATGGAATGCTTCCCGAGACGGAACCCGGGACCGACAACGAGCAGGCTGCTCCAAAAGATGTTGTCAGCAAGTGGCTGAGCGACGTATGGCCAGTCTTGAACGAACTGGAAAGACGCGGACTCACTTGGGCATGGGTCAATGACGAATCCCTGCAGGAAATGACAGCAACTCCCGACGGACAACTGCTTATCCGCGGCAACAACTACAACGGACTTGTATTGTTCAACCTTCCGTGGATACAAATGCAAACTGCCCAAAACCTCCAGCAGCAATCTACGGCTAATCTACTGATTATCGGCGACCTGCCAGTCAAGCAGCCCTCCTTCAAGGATTATGCGAAGAACGACAGGAAAACCGCCAAACTGATGAAGAAAGTGGCAGCCGGGAAACATGTCTGCAACAGCGTTCACGACTGGGCGGTTTCGACTCCTCTGGCAACGGTGGACGGTGGAGAACGGGTCAGGATGGCCCGTCGGCGGATTTCAGATAACGAACTGGTTCAACTCTATTGGAACGTAGACAACCGTTGGAAGGAAATCAGCATCCAGACCGACGATGCCCCCTATGTCTATTGGCTTAATGCCGAAGACGGAAGTGTGACAACCGCAGACAGGACTTCTTCCGGTGAAATCAAAGGCATGCTTCCTCCGCTTTCAACCCGATTCCTTTTCATCACGAACACCCCGATTACGGAAGCGCAAACAGCCATTCCAGCCGCCACTCCAAAATCCTCTATCGAACTGGGAAAATGGACGCTTCAACTCGGAGAAAAAGTCATCAACGACGCTCAACTGGAGGATTGGCGGAATATTCCGCAACTGGCCGACTCCTGCGGTGAATCTGTTTACACCAGCCGATTCTCACTGGAAAAGACCGCCCCAAGATACGTTCTCGACTTGGGAGAAGTCTACTACACCGCCGAAGTATCCATCAATGGCAATGCTGTTGGAAAACGTATCTGGAAACCATTCAGGTTCGACATTACAGACTATGTGAAAAACGGAGAGAACATCCTGGAAATCCGCGTGAAAGCATCCGACTATAACACGAAGGTTCTACGCGGCCGTGAGGGCGATGCCACATTCTCCTCCATAGCGAACTCCGGGCGCATGGCCAATGGACTGAAAGGCCCGGTGCAGATTTCCTATGAGTAATAAAGGTATGCATACCCCAGTTCGGGATAAGAATTTCTGATTTTTGTCAGCGGTAATCATGAGCACATTCTATTTCCCTTTTATAAGTAACTGATAATCACCTAAAAAAGGGAAAAAGTATCTCGATTACCATCTATTTGGAGAATTCTCTTATCCCGAACTGAGGTAGCAGTACTTTTCATAAAGACCTCCCTACTCGTCTTGCCTCATATTTGGTGCTACAAGCAGCATCCAAACCTGAAAAAGCCCAAATATATTTTTGTTTTCCGCTCACTTATTCGCACCTTTGGGCTACGCCCGAAGGTAGGCTGCATCTCGGTAAAGAAAATAAAAAACCATTTTTATTTTGCTTTCCGCTCACTTATTCGCACCTTTGGGCTTCGCCCGAAGGTAGGCTGCATCTCGGTAAAGAAAATAAAAAACCATTTTTATTTTGCTTTCCGCTCGATTTGCACTACCTTTGTCCCCCGAATTTGGAAACCAACCCCGTTCGTAAAGGGGACCCAGAATTTTTAACCCTATCAAAAAAGATGAAAGTATTGAAATTTGGCGGAACGTCCGTTGGTTCCGTGAAGAGCATTCTTAGTTTAAAACGCATTGTAGAGGCAGAGGCCCGCAAGCAACCCGTAGTAGTAGTGGTGAGCGCACTCGGAGGCATCACCGACAAACTCATCCAGACCTCACACCTTGCCTTGCAAGGCGATGAGCGTTACAAAGAGGAGTTCCAGCAGATGGTAGACCGACATCACCAGATGATCGACACCATCATCACCGAACCCAAGAAGCGTGAACAGTTGTTCACCACCATCGATGCACTCTTCGAACAGTTGAAGAGCATCTATTTCGGCGTTTATCTCATCCATGACCTCAGCGAGAAAACCCTCGATGCCATCGTAAGTTATGGCGAGAGGCTGAGCAGCAACATCGTCGCCTCCCTGATAAAGGGGGCGAAATGGTATGACGCGCGCAACTTCATCAAGACGGTAAGGAAGAACGGCAAACACGTGCTCGACAGCGAACTTACCAACAAACTCACACGCGATACCTTCGACGACCTGCCCAAAGTGTCGCTCGTTCCGGGATTCATCAGCCGCGACCGCGACACTGGAGAGGTGACCAACCTCGGACGTGGCGGCAGCGACTACACCGCGGCCATCATCGCAGCAGCGCTCGATGCCGAAATCCTGGAAATATGGACCGACGTCGACGGGTTCATGACTGCCGACCCACGCGTCATCAAGACCGCCTACACCATCAATGCACTGAGTTATATCGAGGCGATGGAACTTTGCAACTTCGGAGCAAAAGTCATCTATCCCCCTACCATATACCCGGTCTGCGTGAAGAACATCCCCATTCTGGTGAAGAACACGTTCAACCCCAATGGTGCGGGAACCATCATCAAGGCCGAAATCGACAACGACCAGAAACCCATCAAGGGTATATCAAGCATCAGCGGCACCACACTCATCACCGTGACGGGTTTGTCGATGGTGGGTGTCATCGGTGTCAACCGACGCATCTTCTCCGCTCTCGCAGCCAATGGCATCTCCGTGTTCATGGTGTCACAGGCCTCATCAGAGAACTCCACCTCTATCGGTGTGCGTGACGAAGACGCCCCGTCGGCAGTCAACGTGCTCAATGCTGAGTTCGCCAAGGAGATAGAAACGGGAGCAATGTTCCCCATGCACGCCGAGAGCGGACTCGCCACAATCGCCATCGTGGGCGAAAACATGAAGCACACTCCGGGTATCGCTGGAAAACTCTTCGGTACCCTGGGACGAAGCGGTATCAGCGTCATCGCCTGCGCACAGGGTGCTTCAGAGACCAACATCTCATTTGTCGTGGAGGGACGTTTCCTGCGCAAGTCGCTCAACGTGCTCCACGACTCTTTCTTCCTTTCGGAATACAAGGTGCTCAACCTCTTCATTTGCGGTGTGGGAACCGTGGGCAGCAAACTCATCGAGCAGATTCGCTCGCAATATGAGTTGCTGAAGGAAACAAGCCGACTGAAACTGAATGTCGTGGGCATCGCCAGTTCGAAAAAGGCCATCTTTACCCGCGACGGCATCGACCTCGACAACTACCGACAACTGCTCGAAGAGGCTGCTCCCAGCGACAAACGACGACTGCACGACGAGGTCATCGGCATGAATATCTTCAACAGCGTCTTCGTCGACTGCACTGCCAGCGTAGAGGTGGCAAGCCTCTACCAGTCGTTCCTTGAGCACAATATCAGTGTTATCGCCGCCAACAAGATTGCGGCCTCTTCCGACTACGATACTTACCGCAAACTGAAACTCACCGCCCTGCAACGCGGTGTGAAGTTCCGTTATGAGACCAATGTGGGGGCAGGACTGCCCATCATCGGCACCATCAACGACCTCTGCAACTCGGGCGACAAAATCCTAAAAATCGAGGCTGTGCTCAGCGGCACACTCAACTTCATCTTCAACGAGATATCGGCTACCGTGCCGTTCTCTGAAACGGTGCGACGGGCCAAGGAGTCGGGATACAGCGAACCTGACCCACGCATCGACCTCAGCGGCAAAGACGTGGTGCGCAAACTCGTCATCCTCACCCGTGAGGCAGGATACAAGGTGGAGCAAGACGACGTGGAGAAAAACCTCTTCGTGCCCGATGAATATTTCGAAGGCTCTATCGACGAGTTCTGGAAACGCATTCCACAACTCGACGACTCGTTTGAGGAGCGACGCAAAAAACTCGAGGCAGACGGCAAACGATGGCGCTTCGTCGCCACTATGGACCATGGCAAGACCAGCGTGGCCCTTCAGGAGGTGCCACAGGGACATCCGTTCTACAACCTCCAAGGGAGCAACAACATCGTGATGCTCACCACAGAGCGTTACCGCGAGTTCCCCATGCTCATTCAAGGTTATGGGGCAGGAGCCAGTGTCACCGCAGCAGGCGTGTTTGCCAACATCATGAGTATCGCCAACATTTAATTTCCTCGTCATGAAGCATATCATCATCCTCGGCGACGGCATGGCCGACCACTGCATCGAGCGTCTTGGCGGGAAAACTCCACTGCAATACGCCGACACACCATACATGGACCTGCTGGCACGGGAGGGGCGCAACGGGCGCCTTGTCACCGTACCGGAAGGCTTCCCTCCTGGAAGCGAGGTGGCCAACACTGCCATCATGGGCTACGACCTGAACAAGGTGTATGAGGGGCGCGGACCGCTCGAAGCGGCATCCATCGGCTATGAGATGCGCCCGGACGACATGGCCATACGATGCAACATCATCTGCCTGGCCAACGGATGCATCAAGAACCACCATGGCGGACATCTTTCTACCGACGACGCCCGTGAACTGGTGGACTTTCTTGACCAGCATCTCGGCAACGACCGCGTGAAATTCATCGCCGGCATACAATACCGACACCTGCTCGTCATCAGAGGAGGCAACAAGCACATCACCTGCTCACCTCCTCACGACCATCCCGACCAACCCTGGCAGCCTCTGCTCGTCAGGCCGGAAGAGGGGTATGCCGACATTCCCGAGGAGGGGAGGATGACAGCCAGCGAGACGGCAGACCTCATCAACCGGCTCATCATCGACTCGCAACAACTGCTCGCCAACCACCCCTTCAACCTGGCACGGCGTGCCGCAGGCCACGACGAGGCCAACTCCATCTGGCCTTGGAGCCCAGGGTATCGTCCGTCGATGCGTACCATCGCCGAGATGTACCCACAGGTGAAGAGCGGAAGTGTCATCTCTGCCGTCGACCTCATCAAGGGCATCGGACACTATGCCGGACTGCATATCATTGAGGTGGAGGGGGCTACCGGACTCGCCGACACCAACTACGAAGGGAAGGCGGCAGCAGCCATCGAGGCGCTGCGCAATGAGGACTTCGTGTTCCTCCATGTTGAGGCGAGCGACGAGGCAGGACATGACGGCAACCTCGACCTGAAAGTCCGCACCATCGAATACCTCGACCACCGCATCGTGGAACCTATCTACAACGCGGTGAAAGACTGGGACGAGACGGTGTGCATCGCCGTTCTCCCCGACCACCCCACTCCCGTGGAGATACGCACACACATCAACGAGCCTGTGCCGTTCCTCATCTGGCACCGCGGCATACAGCCCGACAGCGTGACACGCTACGACGAACAAAGTGCCGTGAGCGGACACTATGGCATGCTCCGCCTTGAGGAATTCATGCAGACATTTATGAATGAAAATTGAAAACGGGAAAAAACACTACCAAATGAGATATTACAGCACCAACAAAAAAGCACCGATGGCCACGCTCCACGAAGCCGTGGTGAAAGGCCTCGCCAGCGACCGCGGACTTTACATGCCCGAGCGCATCAAACCCCTGCCATCGTCCTTCTTCGACAATATCGACAACCTGTCGTTCCAAGACATCGCATGCACCGTGGCTGATGCCTTCTTCGGTGAGGACATACCAGCCGACGACCTGCGCCGCATCGTCTGCGACACACTCGCCTTCGACTGTCCCGTGGTAAAGGTAGATGACAACATCTACGCCCTCGAACTCTTCCACGGCCCCACCCTGGCGTTCAAGGACGTGGGAGCCCGTTTCATGGCACGACTACTGCAATACTTCATCCGACAGGAAGGACAGGAGCGCGTCAACGTGCTCGTAGCCACCAGCGGCGACACGGGTTCGGCAGTGGCCAACGGATTCCTCGGCGTGGAGGGCATACATGTCTATGTGCTCTATCCCAAGGGCAAGGTGAGCAGGATACAGGAAAGCCAGTTCACCACTCTCGGCCAAAACATCACCGCCATCGAGGTCGACGGGGTGTTCGACGACTGCCAGGCGCTGGTAAAGCAAGCCTTCCTCGACCCTGACCTCAATGCGCACATGAGACTCACCAGTGCCAACTCCATCAATGTGGCACGCTTCCTCCCACAGGCATTCTACTACTTCAATGCCTATGCACGGATGAAGGCGCTCGGAAAGGCCGAAAATATGGTGATGTGCGTGCCAAGCGGCAATTTCGGCAACATCACCGCAGGACTCTTCGGACATGTCATGGGACTGCCTATCAGCCGCTTCATCGCAGCCAACAACGCCAACGACATCTTCTACCAATATCTCCAGACAGGGGTTTACACACCACAGCCTACCAAACAGACTCTAGCCAATGCGATGGATGTGGGCGACCCGAGCAACTTCGCCAGGGTCTACGACCTCTACGGAGGCAGCCATGATGCCATCACTGCCTATATCAGCGGCGCCACCTATTCCGACGACGACATCCGACAGACCATGCGCGATTGCTACAGCAACACCGGATACGTGCTCGACCCACATGGTGCATGCGGATACCGCGCACTGCGCGAGCAGTTGAAAGAGGGCGAGACGGGCGTGTTCTGCGAAACAGCACACCCTGCCAAATTCAAGGAGAAGGTCGACGATATCCTCGGCACAGACATCCTCATCCCACAGCGGTTGGCAGAATTCATGAAAGGAGAAAAGTGCAGCATCGCCCTGAGTCGACGGTTTGACGATTTCAAGGCCTTCCTACTTAAAGAATAACACCAAAACGGACGGTTTCGATACGATTCGAAACCGTCCGTTTTTTTTCTTCTACAACACTTCATTTTTCACGGGAAAAAAGGTGCCGAATCCATAAATTATTAGTATATTTGCAAACAACTCCGACCTGTCGGGCCTATGAGGCCATGACCGAGACCTGCGGACTACTATGACATACATCACACTACCCGAGGAACAACAACATCGTTTGTCCTTTTATCTCGCCATGGAGGAATATGTGGCGAGGGAAATGGACGTAAACGATGGCTTCTTCATGTGGCAGGTAAACCCAACGGTCATCTTCGGCCGCAACCAACTCATCGAGAACGAGGTAAACATCGACTATTGCCGACAGCACCATATCGAGACCTACCGCAGGAAGAGCGGCGGCGGGTGCGTATATGCCGATATGGGAAACGTGATGTTCTCGTATGTGACAAAAGACGAGAATGTCACGCTTACCTTCAACCGCTACATCAACCTGCTGGTGCTGCTGCTCTACCGTATGGGAATAGAAGCGAAAGCCACAGGGCGCAACGACGTGCTCATCGACGGCAGAAAGGTGTCGGGAAACGCGTTCTACCATATCCCGGGCAAAAGCATCGTTCACGGCACCATGCTCTACGACACCAACATGTCGCACATGGTGGGCAGCATCACACCCAGCGATGCCAAACTGGTGAGCAAAGGGGTGAAGAGCGTCAGGCAGCACATCGCCCTGCTCAAGGACTACACCACGATGTCGCTCAAAGAGTTCATGGCATTCGCCCGGCAAAATCTCTGCGACAGCGAAATACGCCTCTCCCACGAAGCGGTGGCACGCATCAGCGAGATGGAACAGGAATACCTCTCCGAGGCGTTCATCTATGGCCACAACCCCAGTTACACCCTCACCCGACACGGGCGCATAGAGGGGGTGGGCGACTTCGAGGTGCGCATGCAACTGAAAAACGGGGTCATCAAGGCCATCGACATCATGGGCGATTTCTTCCTCATAGGCGACATCGAACAGGGCATCCTCTCCCACCTGCGTGGGTGCAGACTTCAAAGGGAAGCACTGGAAGAGGCCTTGCCACTACAGACCGGCGACATCATCCTCCACCTGAGGAAACCCGACTTGATCAATGTATTACTTAACAACGAATAGATATTATGGAAAACAAGAGAACTTGTCTCTACGACAAACATGTAGCGCTGGGCGCTCTCATCTCTCCGTTCGGAGGCTTCGACATGCCCATCCAGTATAGTTCCATCATCGATGAGCACAATGCCGTGCGTCAAGCATGCGGCGTGTTCGACGTCTCACACATGGGTGAGGTGCGCGTCAAAGGCACCGATGCTGAGCGATTCGTCAATCACATCTTCACCAACGACATCACCGATGCGCCAATAGGGAAAATATTCTATGGCATGATGTGCTATCCCAACGGTGGCACCGTCGACGACCTGCTGGTCTACAAGATGGGCGAAAAAGACTTCTTCCTCGTCATCAATGCTGCCAACATCGACAAGGATGTGGAGTGGATGCAGCAACATCTCGAGGGTTACGAAGTGGACTTCGAACACCAGTCTGACTATTACGGACAGGTTGCCGTGCAGGGACCTGAGGCAGAAACAGTGGTTGAGGAAGTGCTGGGACTGGCATGCAAAGAACTTACCTTCTACACCGTGAAGACCATCGACACCGCAGGTGAGACGGTCATCGTGAGCCGCACAGGATACACCGGTGAAGACGGGTTCGAGATTTACGGCTCGCACGACTTCATTCGCCAGTGCTGGGACAAACTCATTGAAAGCGGACGCTGCAAACCCTGTGGACTGGGGTGCCGCGATACGCTACGCTTCGAGGTGGGGCTGCCGCTCTATGGCGACGAACTCTCTGCCGACATCTCTCCCGTGATGGCCGGACTGAGCATGTTCTGCAAGTTCGATAAACCTGAGTTCATCGGCCGCGATGCACTCCTCAAACAAAAGACCGAGGGGGTGGAACGCCGCGTCATCGGTATAGAACTCGAAGGCCGCGCCGTTCCACGACACGGCTATCCTGTATTGGCGGAAGGCCGACAGGTGGGTGAGGTAACCACTGGCTACAACTCCATCTCCACTGGCAAGAGTGTGTGCATGGCGCTCGTCGAGACGGCTCATGCCAAACTGGGCACACCCCTCGAAATACAAATCCGCAAGAAAACCTTCCCCGGCATCGTGGTGAAGAAGCGTTTCTACGACAAGCATTACAAAAAGGACTGAACGACTTGAGGCAGAAGCCCTCATCACCAAGGCCTCTCCCTAGGCAGAGGATTCTCCGTAGGCGGCGGATTCTCACCAGGCGGCTTCTCCGTAGGCGGCGGCTTTGCCGTCGCCAGAAACAAGCCCCATCATCAGAAAACAGCAACAACAACCAATAAAAAAAAAATAAAAGAATTATGGCAAAAGTTATCGAAGGACTCTACTATTCAGAGTCACATGAGTATGTGCGTGTGGAAGGTGAATTCGGCTATATCGGCATCACCGATTATGCACAGCATGAGTTGGGAAACGTAGTATATGTCGACATGCCCGAAGTGGACGATGAAGTGGAGGCAGGCGAGGAATTCGGCGCCGTGGAGAGCGTGAAAGCCGCCAGCGACCTCATCTCGCCCGTCAGCGGCACCGTGGTGGAAGTAAACGATGCATTGGCCGACAACCCGGAACTCATCAATGCCGACGCCTTCGCCAACTGGATTATCAAGGTGGAACTCACCGACAAGACCGAACTCGACAACCTGATGGATGCCGAGGCCTACAAAGCCGTCTGCGAAGCATAATCATCCCACCAAACCTCACCAACGATGTACAAGTATTTTCCACATACCCAAGAAGACATCGATGTCATGCTCCGGAAAGTGGGCGTCGACTCCCTCGACGACCTCTACGCCGAGGTGCCCGAGTCGGTGCGATTCAAAGGCGAGTACGACATTCCCACATCGAAGAGCGAACTGGAGATAAGGCAGACCTTCGACCGTCTGTGCAACAACAACCGCCTGATGACGGTGTTTGCCGGAGCAGGAGTCTACGACCATTACACACCGGCTGTCGTTCCCAACATCATCGGCAGATCGGAGTTCCTCACCAGTTACACTCCTTATCAGGCAGAAATCTCACAAGGTACGCTGCACTATATTTTCGAGTGGCAGAGCATGATGGCAGAACTCACAGGTCTCGACATCTCCAATGCCTCAATGTATGACGGGTGCACTGCTACCGCCGAGGCCATGCTCATGGCTAACGCCAACGCAAAGAAGACCAACCGTGTGCTCGTCTCAGAGGCCGTCGACCCACGAATTCTCGACGTGATGCGCACTTACGCACGTTTCCATGGCGTGGAAATCGTGACGATAGCCACACGCGACGGTCTGACGGATAAAGACGACCTCGACCGCCTGCTCGCCGAAGGACCGGTGGCTGGCGTGGTGGCACAACAGCCCAACTATTTCGGCAACATCGAGGACTTCACCGGCTATGCCGATGCCATTCACGCACAGAAAGGCCTGTTCATCGTCAACAGTCCCGCACTCTACCTCTCCGTACTGAAAACTCCTGGGGAGTGGGGTGCCGACATCGCCGTGGGCGATGCACAGACACTGGGCATACCAATGTCGTATGGTGGTCCCTACGTGGGCTATATGTGCTGCACCGAGAAACTCATGCGAAAGATGCCTGGCCGCATCGTAGGCATGACACAGGACAACCGTGGACAGCGGGTCTTCGTACTCACCTTGCAGGCCCGCGAACAGCATATCCGCCGACAGAAAGCCACTTCCAACATCTGCTCCAACCAGAGCCTGATGGCGCTATGGGCTACCATCTACTTGTCGGTCATGGGTAAGGAGGGAGTCAAGGAGGCTGCCATGCAGTCGTATGCTGGCGCCCACTACCTGGCACAGCAACTGATAGCCACGGGCCATTTCACGATGACCTACAAGGGCGAGTTCTTCAATGAGTTCTGCGTCAACTACGACGGTGATGTGGATGATTTGCTCTGCCACCTCGCCAACCATGGCATCCTGGGTGGCGTGAAGATGGGCGACCACACGCTGATGATGGCGGTCACCGAAAAACGCTCCAAGGAAGAAATCGACCAATTAGTACAACTCACGAGAAAGGAGGAAACGGTATGAACAACAGACTATACGGAAACCTGATATTCGAGTTGTCGAAACCAGGTCGCAAGGGCTATTCTCTCCCTACGTCTCCCTTTGGCGAGCCTGCCCTCCCCGACAGCCTGCGCCGTGGCACCGACGCCCGTCTGCCTGAGTGCGACGAACTCACCGTGGTGCGCCACTACACCAACTTGAGCGCCAATAACTTCGGTGTCGACAACGGTTTCTACCCGTTGGGCAGTTGCACCATGAAATACAACCCCGTCATCGATGAGGAGACGGCTGCCCTCAAAGAGTTTGCCGGACTTCACCCCTGCCAGCCGGTTTCCACCTGCCAGGGTGCCCTCGAGGTGTATGACGAGTTGCAGAAATCGCTCGCTGCCCTTACCGGACTGAGCGAGTTCACCCTCAATCCTTATGCGGGCGCTCATGGCGAACTCACCGGACTGATGATTATCCGTGCCTATCATGAGCAACGTGGCGAGACGCAACGCGTGAAGGTTATCGTGCCCGACTCCGCACACGGCACCAACCCCGCCTCTGCCGCTGTCTGCGGACTGCAAATCGTGGAGGTGAAGAGCACTGCCGATGGCATCGTGGATGTCGATGACCTCAGAAACCTGCTCGACGACAGTGTGGCAGCGATGATGATGACCAACCCCAATACCCTGGGGCTCTTCGAGCGCCAGATACCCGAGATAGCGAAAATCGTGCATGAGTGCGGCGCGCTCATGTATTACGACGGCGCTAACCTCAACCCGATGCTCGGCGCTTGCCGTCCAGGCGACATGGGATTCGACGTGATGCACATCAACCTGCACAAGACCTTCGCCACACCGCATGGCGGTGGCGGACCTGGCAGCGGTCCAGTGGGCGTAAGAAAGGGCATGGAAGACCTCCTCCCCGCACCTAGAGTGGTGAAAACGGAGAAGGGATACGACCTGGAATGTCCCGAAGGGGCGATCAACGTGAGCCGCTTCCTGGGCAACTTCGCCGTCATCGTGCGTGCCTACACCTACATCCTCTCCCTCGGCCGCGAACATGTACGCATGGTGGGGCCACTCTCCACACTCAATGCCAACTACATCAAGGAGTCGCTGAAGGATGTTTACGAACTGCCCATCGACGGACTCTGCAAGCACGAGTTCGTGTTCGACGGACTGAAAGACAAGTCGACAGGAGTCACCACGATGGACGTCGCCAAGCGCTTGCTCGACTACGGCTACCATGCTCCCACCATCTACTTCCCGCTGCTCTTCCATGAGTCGCTGATGATAGAGCCTACCGAGAGCGAGAGCCTCGACACCATCAACCAGTTCATCGACGTGATGCGCCGCATCGCCGAGGAGGCTGCCACCCAACCCGATGTGGTGAAGGGAGCACCTCATTCCACACCTATCGGCCGTGTAGACGACGTGTTGGCAGCCAAGCACCCCATTCTCACCTATCGTCAACTCGAAGCAGACCAATGAACACATCCGACCTCATCATCATAGGCAGCGGTCCTGGTGGATACAGGGCCGCCAGCCATGCTGCAGCCCACGGACTCGCCGTCACCATCATAGAGCGTGGGCATGTGGGGGGCACCTGCCTCAACTGCGGATGCATACCCACCAAGACGCTCTGCCGCCATGCCGAGGTGGCACAACTGTTGGCGAAGGGCGAAAGCCTGGGGTTCAGCAACTTGTCGTTCAACATCGACTTCGCAAGGATGATGGCACGGAAGAACGAAGTGGTGGAATCGCTCCGACAAGGCGTGGAAACACTGATGAAGGCTCCGGGCATTACACTCGTACAGGGCACGGCACACTTCACCGGACCTCATACCGTGAAGGTGGGCGATGAGGAGTATACCGCTCCGCATATCATCATAGCCACGGGCTCGAAATCGAAGATGCTGCCCATCCCGGGCATCAACAGTCCGAAGGTAGTCACTTCTACCGAACTGCTCGACATCGACCATATCCCCGCCCGCCTCTGCATCGTGGGGGCTGGAGTCATCGGCATGGAGTTCGCCACCATATTCAGCAGCCTTGGCAGCAAAGTGACGGTGGTAGAATACTTGAAGGAATGTCTGCCCATGCTCGACAGCGACGTGGCCAAACGACTGCGCCAGACCATCGCCCGACGGGGCGTGACTTTCGTCATGCAGGCAGCGGTGAAAGAGGTCAACGACGAGGGGGTGGTTTATGAACGCAAGGGAAAGACTGCCGTCGTGGAAGCCGACACCATACTTATGGCTACCGGCCGCGCGCCGCAGACCGATGGGCTCGACCTCGACCATGCGGGCATAGCGTGTGGCAGAGGAGGCATCTCGGTCGACGATGACCTACGTACAAACGTAGAGGGAGTCTATGCCATCGGCGACGTCAACGGACGCATGATGCTCGCACATGCCGCCACAGCACAGGGCTTGCATGTAGTGAACAGCATCCTCGGCACCCCCGACCATATCGACCTGCAACTCATCCCCTCTGCCATATTCACCCTGCCAGAGGCTGCAAGTGTGGGACTGTCGGAGGACCTCTGCAAGGAACAGCAAATCGCCTATACCTGCCATAAAGGATATTACCGCTCCAACGGCAAGGCGCTGGCGATGGACGAGGCAGAGGGACTGGTGAAACTGCTCGCCGACGACAGCGGCAGCATCATTGGCTGTCATGTCTATGGGGCGCACGCCGCCGACATCGTGCAAGAGGCAGCATCGCTCATGGCGATGAAGGCCAATATAGCACAACTGCGCGATATCGTCCACATCCACCCCACCCTCAGCGAGATACTGCAAGAGGCCGTCATGTAACATCAGCACAAAGAAATCACCGGGACACAGCATTTTATTTGCTGTGTCCCGGTGTCTTTTTCAAGCACTTAAAGACTCTGTGAGCTCTTAAGACTATTGTCTAAGATACTGCGGAGAAAACGATGGGCAGCGTATAGGTCACTTTGACAGCCCTGCCGTTCTGCTTTGCGGGAATCCAACTGGGCATCGTCTCCAACATGCTCACCAACTCGTCGTTGAGAAGGGGGTTGGCAGAATCCTTCACTTTCACATTGCTGACAGTTCCGTCTGCATTCACGTCGAAGGTAACGATGACCTTGCCCTCTATGCCTTCCATCGTACTGGCGTCTGCCATCATGGGATAAGTAATGTTGTCGGCAAGCCAAGTCTTCAGAGCCTCTTCACCACCAACAAACTCGGGGAGTTGCTCCTGGGGCTCGAAAAGGAATCGGTGAGGCATCCTGCCGAAATGGGGAGCGCCCCAAGCCATATGCTTCTGCCATTTCTTCTCATTGTCTCTTACTTGTTTGCCCCATGCCTCACGGGCTTTCAGAAACTGGGCTCTTCTGGCTGAGTCGACCATTTCGAAATGGGGTCTCATCTTTGGTCTCGGACGATGGTTCTGAGCGAAAGACACGTTGATTGCACACACACTGACCAAAATAATTGCGAGAATCTTTTTCATAATGATGTTTTTTTTTGATTATTTATATTTTTTGATTATTTCGTCTCGAAAGAGTTTCCTCTTCTTTTCATTTGCAAAGTTAAGGCAAGAACAGCCCGAGGCAAAATAGTTTTCGATGACTTGCGGGGATTATTTCGACGAAACTGCGCTGCTTTCGACGAAATAGCAGGATGAAAACGACGAAATTGCATACTTTTTCCCTCACTTTCCGTCGCAAATCAAAAAAAAATTGTATTTTTGCAGTGTAATCCTGCTTTTTGAAAGGAGAGACACCATAGGCCGTATCGGTTAGATCGGGATACTCATCAAATTATTTCGAAAACCGGGAATACTCTGTTGTTAATGGCGGGCCACATCCCATCGGGACAGTTCCTCGGAACCAGTGGATTACAAAGATTTCAGAGTTCCCAAATCTTAAGAAAACGGAGTTTTCATCACATCATCGGTACGGCCTTTTTATTTCCTAACCCTAATTACATCAACACAAGGTGGTAACACATAGAAATGCCACCTCATAAAAATCAGAACTAATAAAAAACACATTATGTTTTCCGGAATAGTAGAAGAAATGGCTACCGTGGTGGCATTGCAACATGACGGCGGCAACATCGACCTTACACTTACTTGCTCCTTCACCAACGAACTGAAAATCGACCAAAGCGTAAGCCACAACGGCGTATGCCTTACCGTGGTGCGCATCGAGGGTGACAACTATACTGTGACAGCCATGCGTGAGACACTCGAACGCTCAAACCTCGGACTGCTGCAAGTGGGCGACAAAGTGAATGTGGAAAGGTCGATGCTGATGAACGGCCGTCTCGACGGGCATATCGTACAAGGCCACGTCGACTGCACAGCACACTGCACCGCCAAGGAGGATGCCGACGGCAGCACCTATTTCACCTTCGAATATGCTTACGACCGGGAAATGGCACTGCGGGGCTATTTCACCGTCGACAAGGGCAGCGTGACGGTGAATGGTGTATCACTCACTGTCTGCAACCCCACTGACAACTCTTTCCAGGTGGCTATCATACCTTATACTATGGAGAACACCAACTTCTGCCACATCGAGGTTGGCTCTACGGTAAACCTCGAGTTCGATATCCTAGGCAAATACATCGCACGCCTGCAGAGGTTGGTTTGAGGTTTGAGGTTTGAGGTTTGAGACCCCATAAAAAAACCTTGTTAATCATCAATTTCCATTTTCCAATATTCATGAAACTATCCACCCTTCTCCTTGCCTTCCTAACCTGTGCTGTCAGCGGTTGGGCAAAAAACGTATATCTCTTCTCCTACTTCGTGGGACAGAGCGACGGACTGCACCTGGCCTACAGTTACGACGGACTGCAATGGACTGCCCTCAACGATGGCCACCAGATCATGACACCCACAGTGGGAAACGACCGCCTGCTGCGCGACCCGAGTATCGTGCAGGGTCCCGACGGCACCTTCCACATGGTGTGGACATCGAGTTGGCACGACCGCATCATCGGCTATGCTTCCTCTCCCGATCTTATCCACTGGAGCGAGCAAAGGGCCATCCCCGTGATGGAGCATGAACCGGAGGCAAAAAACAGTTGGGCACCCGAACTGTTCTACGACGAGCCGTCACAGACTTTCTATATCTTCTGGGCGACCACTATCCCCGGACGACACAAGGAGGTGGCGTCTACGGAGCGTGAAAAGGAATGGAACCACCGCATCTACTACTGTACGACAAAAGACTTTCAGACGTTCTCGGATACAAAAATGTTCTTCAATCCCGACTTCAATGTCATCGATGCCGCCATCGTGCGTGACCCGAAAAAGAAAATGCTCATTATGGTACTGAAGAACGAGAACTCCCTCCCGGCAGAGAAGAATATCCGAGTCACCACTACAAAGAAAATCCAAAAAGGATTCCCCACCAAGGTGTCGGACCCCATCACACCTCAGGGCGTGTGGTGTGAGGGACCTGCCCCGCTGTTCGTCGGCGATACGCTCTATGTCTACTTCGACATGTACCGCGACCACCGCTACGGCGTTGTACGTAGCCTCGACCACGGCAAGACCTGGAGCGACGTGAGCCACCTGCTGCACATGCCTCAGGGCATCCGCCATGGCACAGCCTTCTGTGTCGACGAACGCTACCTCACGCCCCTACTCCACCTGCATGAGTCCGCCCCATCATCCCCGACCAGGTAAAACTCAACTGATTTTCGCTTTCGGACAGTGGGAACAGATGTATTGATAGACGAAGTCGAAATCGTCATTGCAGGCATACACACGGTTCTTGGCAAAAGGCTCATTCACCATGATGGTGTTCATCCTCCTTTTCGCTTTCACCTTCTTTACGGAGGAGAAGTCGGATAACATCGACGTGTGGTTTGCCGCCACCATACCCGTTCCCACCACGCCGGGCTTGCGGGCAAAGATTCCTACCAACACGGTGAGGCAACCGATGCGCTTGGCCACTTTCTCTGAGCGGGGTGATTGCTGATGCAATACACCTTTCTCATCCATGATGAATTCCACGGTATAGATCCAGCCCGACAGGGCAGCATAGAGCAGGTAGCCCAGAATGCCCAAAACTAAGAAGATGGCAGCCATGAGGCCTGTAATCTTCAACACGAAACCCATATCCTCGAGATGAAAGCCCGAAGAACAGGCTTGTATCAAAAAAAGGATAAAGCCCGTGATGAGGACGGTCATACCCAGTGCCTTGTACACGTCAATCAGCACCGACGGATTCTTCAGCAAGTTGAGGTCATATTTCCAATGGTATTTTCCGTCTCCATAGAGTCGCACTCGATAGTCGCTCTCGATTTTAGGTATCTGCTTCTTTACTCTTGCCATAATGGTATAATGAATGATTAGGGTTATCTGATATTAAACATTTTGACGGCCCTTTGTCTGCCCGACTGCCGGCCTACCTTGATATGGAAGCCCTTTGCGGTGCCTGTAGTCGGGGCACCACCAAGGTTGTAATAGCGCTCATGCCAACCGTCGTTGTCCGCCCGTTGGTCTTGTCTTACCCCGCCAATTCCCATCGGTAAAACTTTTTCCGAAAGCCATTCCTTGCGCTCACGAAACCAAGTGATGGCTTTCTGCCCCACATCCTCAACCGATGGCTTGAGATGCTCCCATCGTGCCATATCCCACACATTACAGGTTTGCAATGCCTCTGCCTCGTCGCTGGCAAGAAACGCCGTGAGGAAGTCCAACATTTCGTCTATCACAAAGCAACCTCTCTTTTCCCATAATTCCTGATAGGCTTCAATAAAAGGCAAGTTCTCCCATGCCGCCATCTCGAGCAGATAATGGAAATAGAAGGTTTCTCCGATATGCACGTTCGACCACTCTCCTTCCATCCGCATGATGGAACCGAAATCCCATAATGGCCCCATCTTCAACTTGCTTTCAGGGGAGTCGTCGTATTTGTAAAGGAAGATATTCGACCCCGCGGCATCCCAGGTGCCCAGGATATCATGGGCCATGAGCCATGAGGCTGTGTTTTCAAGGTCGATGAGGGTATCTATACAGCCATACCAGATGGCTTTTTCCACCTCGTCCATCAATGTTCTGGTATCGTCTACCTGCTGGGGGGTCACATCTTCGCTTTCGGGATATTTGAAGGTGTAATGCATCTGGTGCCTGTAGGTGGAGAAATACAGGTCTTCTTTCCACCAGTAGGGGTCGCGCTCAATCACAAAACCGGTATCGCCATCCACGTCAATACGTGTCTTCCCTCGTTTTATCGACTCGCACAACATGTACACACCGCGGTAGTCGCCATTAATCATCAGGTTGACGAACTCGGCCTGGGGCTCCCATGGCATGCCACAGCGACGGCCCACCTCCAGGCCAATCATCAGATGGAGCAACCCGTCACCGTCGGAGTCATAGTCGTCTTTCATCAGCACCCACTCCTTGTCCTTGTAGTCGTTGTCGCCACGACACAACAGGTCGGCTTTCTTCTCCAACTTCACCTTGAAGGGTTTCTTTGGCTCATAGGCACTGGTGTTGCCCCTGATCTTGATTCTCATTCCCGAAACGTCTTCCTCATAGTCACCGCTGTCGTAAACCACCTCACCGTGAAGCCACTTGCGCAGGCGTCCCGGCACCTTCGTGGCATTGTCGATAGTCAGGCCTGAGATGCCTTCGGGGGGCGAGATGTAGTCGCAGGTGGGTTCCTCGCCGTCGATGGTAACAATCTCTACCAACGGCAGTCCCACTTCCTGCAACTCTTCCCAAGTAGGCAACTGCATCCATGCGGGCATCTGTGCCGACAACGGCTGTTGCGCCCTCGCCACATAGGGCAAGAGCACCAATAGCAATGTCGACAACAAACCTCTCATCGATTTCATACCCCTTTAACCTTTAACACCCCTTCATTTTCGTACAAAGCCTGGAAGGCGTCTCCACAAGTTCCGTAGCGCCATGGTCGATGAGGAACCTACGGTCGCGAAATCCCCAAAGCACACTGATGCAGGGGATACCGCTGTTGGCGGCAGTGGCGATGTCTACGTCGCTGTCGCCCACATACACCGCCCCACGTTTCTCTGCTCCCAACTGCCGCAATGCCTCAATCACCGTGTCGGGGGCGGGCTTCTTGCGTATCTGCTCGCTCTCGCCTATCGCCACATCCACCAACCCGCCGAAGAAATGCCGACAGAGGCTTTTCGTCGCCGCATCAAACTTGTTGCTTACCACCGCCACTGCCTTTCCCTGACTTTTCAGTTCTTGCAAAAGTTCGATGATGCCGGGATAGGGACGTGTGGTGTCGAGGCTGTGGGCCATATAATGCTGGCGGAAGATGGCGAGAGTCTGCTCAAAGAGGGGATTGCGCTCGCCGTCGGGCACGGCGCGCTCGATAAGTTTCCTCACGCCGTTGCCCACAAAACGGCGCACATCGTCGATGCTGTGCTCGGGGAAGCCCATGGCGCGCATGGCATGGTTGCAACTCGCTGCCAGGTCGCAGAGGGTATCGAGGAGCGTACCGTCGAGGTCGAAGATATACACGTCGTAGTCTCTCATCGCTTGCTCCTCGTTATCATCGTCCTGAGTTTCTGGTTGTATTTTGAGGCATCAGCCAACTGCTCCAGACTGGTGTCCATGCGGTATTTCCACGGGTTGTAGGCATCATAGGGCGAGTTGACGCGTTCCTCGGCCGCATCCTTCCCCCGCAACTCTCCATCCATAGCCAACCAGTCTTGTATGGCGAGCACGCAGAGCATCGACGGCGAGTAGACCTGCCGCGCCAAAATCTCCTCTGCCACATGGGCAGGCAACTGTTGCGGTGCACGCCCGATATGTTGCAGCATCGTGGCATAGTAGCGCTGCGTGCGACCTGTGTTCTCCTCCCACCACAGCCGCAACGGGGGCATGTCGTGGGTAGAGAGGGTGCAGAGACTGCGGTAGGGATTGGCCTCCAGGTGGGCAAATTCCAAGCCAAACTGCTTCGGCATACATTGTATCTCCGTGGAGAGCATGCGCTGCCGCTCAAGCACCTGTGGCACGCAGGCAGGCAGCATACCCAGGTCTTCGGCACAGGCGAGCATCCGCGTCTCGTCCATCATCCCATTCAACTTCCTATCGGCCTCAGCAGCCCAGAAGCCGTTGTGGCGTTCGTAATAGTAATTGTTGTAAAGCCGCATGAATGCGTCTTTCTCATCAGCGCCCAACACCTCGTACACGGGTTCGTTGTAGGCCATAAAGCGGGGGTGATACATCCCTTCGTGGCGTGTGTCGGCGAGGAAGAGCACGTTGGCGATGAGGCGGTAGAGGCCGTCGCGTATCCACAGGCTGTTCTCGTCGTTGCGTCCTGCAAAGTGGTTGCGCACCTTCACCTGGGTGTCCATCTCTTCTTTCAGGGCATAGAGTCCGTAGGAGAGGGCGTCGAGGAAATGGGTCTTCACATAGTCGCGGTGAATGCCGAAGAGGCGGTCGAGGATGCGGTCGTTGATAAACGGGCGGGTATGCAGTTCTTTCCTGAAAGGCAGCCCGTAGCGTGCTATCTCCTCCTCACTGAGGGGCAGCGCGGGGTTGAAATGCCCCATGGTGGCGGTCACGGCATGGGCAGGAATCTCCCAGATGCGGAAATAGCCCACGGCATGGTCGATGCGGATGGCGTCGAAATACTGGCGGATGTGGCGCATGCGCTGGCGGAACCAGGCAAAGATGCCATGTGGGCCGGTGGTGTCCATCCTGTCGTCGTCGCCCGTCCACCGATAGGTGGGGAAGCCCCAGTTCTGCCCGTTATACGACTCGTTGTCGGGTGGTGTGCCCATCTGCTCCTCCATGTCGAAGAAGGTGGGATGGCACCATGTTTCCACACTGTCGCGGTAGACGCCGATAGGCAGGTCGCCCATAAGGGCCACACCGAGGGAGTGGGCATAGCGCGAGGCATCGAGGAGTTGGCGATGGAGGTGATACTGCACAAAGCATATCTTGTCGCGGGCCTCGGCCTCTTCGTTGAGCAGGGCGCGCACGCGTTTGTCGTCGTAGGTGGCATAGCCTTTCCAGTCGGTGAAGCGGGCAGTGTGGTGTCTGTCGCGAAGGATACAGAAAGCGGCATAGGGCACGAGCCACTCCTCGTTGTCGCTCTCAAACTTCTGGTATTCTTCACTGGCAAGTGTCGCGGAGCCACATTGGGCGAACAGACCGTCTACGTAGGCTGCCTTTACCTTGTCTACGGCCATGTAGTCGCTGTAACGGAGGGCGTTGAGTTCGCGCCGCTGGCGATTGAACGCCACCATCTTCGTCTCGTCGTCGAGGGGAGGCAACTGGGCAAGGTCGAGGTAATGGGGATGGAGGGCGAAGGCAGAAATGGCATTGTAGGGATGGGAGTCGGTCCAGGAGTGGGTACTGGTGGTGTCGGCTACGGGGAGGAGTTGTATCATCTTCATCCCCACCGATGCTGCCCACTGGGCGAGACGTTTCAGGTCGCCGAAGTCGCCCACGCCATACCCCTGCTCCGACCGCAGCGAGAAGAGGGGCACGGCCACACCGGCGGCCTTCCACACCTGTTCCTTCATGCGCAAGGCCTCGCGGTAGAGCACGAGCACCTGTCCGTCGCCCACCTCGGTGTCAAGGGTGGAGCGGTTGTCACCGTCTTCCCAAGCCACGAGTTGTGAGGTGCTGTCGTCGATGACCACATACTTATATTCTATGGGCAGAGGCATCCCCTCGATGTTCACGGAGAGAATCCACTCGCCGTCACCGATAGATATCATGCGCAGAAAGCGCGACGGACTCCAGCAACCGATGGCGGGATGACTGCCGCAGACACCCAACGACTGTCCTGCGACAAGTTGTGGGGCCGACACGCGAAACACCACGGTCCGCCTAAAGAGGGGCAGACGCTCTGCCCTCACCTCGTCGTGACGGCAATGACGGGTGGCTATGCCGAAGGCATCGGTATAGAGGTGTGCCTGGAGGGGCACGTCGCGCCAGAGATCGGGGAAGATGTAGTCGCGTGAACTGTCGAAGGTAAATAGCCGTGGTACCTTGTCCCACTCTTTCCTGAGCAGGTGGCCCTCGGTGTCCATCACCTGGTAATGGTAGGAGAACGAGGTGACAGGACGCTGCCGCGACTCCATCACCGAGGTCTCGAGGGTCCACACCTCACCGTCGTCGGTGACCATGGGCAGCAGGTAGTTGCGCGAGCGCTGGCCGTCGGAATGATAGGTGATGGCCACATAGAGGCCTTCTCCCCAAGCGGTGCTGTAGTGTATGCTGAATTTGAGTTTCATGTCTTAACGAAGGTGTTCCTTTAGGCTGCGAATATAAGCAAAAAAAATGAATCAGCAAAATCCACCATATTGAAATTTGCGTCTTCTATAGAAACAAAGAATAGAATGCCACACCAAGAGAGCAATGGGAAATAGACTAAGGAAATCTTTATTACCATATAATCACGATTCCCAATACCCTTATCGAAATAATCAAGTCATTTTGTGATATTTTTCAAACTAAAAGATAAAAAAATAAATTCGGCTGACAAGTTCATAAAAAAAGGAATTATTCTTGAATCGCTACAACAGTTTATTTGATTCATCTTCATAGAACCAGCCATAAATACCATTAAAGAATTTGCATCAATGCGGATTCTCTTTTTTATCTGTAATAGATAAAAATGCAATTCTCGACAAACCAAAATAGTCGAACGATTGTCTATTTTTTTCACAACAAAAACATATTATGGAGCAAGGGCATCTTGCACCTGCCATTTTTCTTATCATACTATCTCTACAAAACAAGAAGAATCCACAAAAATCGAGCCGCTATATTATAAATTATAAGAATTATGGCTTTTTTTGGGAAAAAAGTGTTACTTTTGCATCTGAAAAAGTCCAGGCTTACTCTGCGGGAAACATTTCCCTGAAGCGGCGTGCGCAGGGACTTCCTCCATGGGATTCATCAGGTCACTCTTTTCCTTTTTTTAGCCAGGACAAGAGGAGGATAGTTATGTACCTACGACTTAACCATAACGAGGAAGTTCACACAAATGCCAACGCCTTGCCCATAAAGGCTTTTCCCCACATAATGTCCATCCTACTCCACCTTCACCACCACCACTATCGGCTGTGCGGCATTACCCGTGACTTGCTGCCCGACAACACCTTGCTGTTTGTCAGCGAAGAGACAGCAGCCGACACCCAAGAAGTGGAGTTTACCTTCGAATTTCATTTTGTCGAGCAACTGCCGACCCTTCCCAGCGACCCTAAGCACTCTAAGGCCCCAAAAGACTCCTACACCCCTGTCTATTCGCGCCACAATATCTGCATCTGGCAGAACGGGGCACTTCAGCGCCGCCAAATCTCGGTCAACTCACCCAGCGATGCCTACGCCGTCTACGAAGAAACCTCTGCCACCCATGCCGACATCTGGTTCCTGGAAGGTCTCCGTCAGGAGTTGCGCATCGACACTGTCTTCATCTCCACCCTGTCGCTGGAGCGCCACCTCGCACCCCACGGCATCTTTATCTTCCACTGCGCCTATATGCTGCACCACAATCGCGCCATCTTGCTGAGCGGACCCAGCGGAGCCGGAAAATCGACCCATGCCGAACTGTGGCACCGCCATGTGGAAGGCACGCGCATCATCAACGGCGACCGTGGACTCATCTGCCGCGAACCCGACGGAAGTTTCGTGGTCGATGGCTGGCCGGTATGCGGCAGCAGTGGCATCTGCCACAACGAAGCGCACCCACTCGGAGCCATCGTGTTCATCGAACAGACCCCCGACAACCAGGTCATCGCAGAGAACCTGCCACAGCATTACCGTCGCGTCTTCGCCCAACTCACAGTAAACCACTGGGACGTAGCCGCCACCGCCGAAGCCGCCGACTGGATCATGTCGCTCTGCACCACCATCCCCATCGTCACCTACGGCTGCAACATAGCCCCCGACGCGCCTTACCCCCTGCTCGATTATCTCAACACGAAATTCATCTCGGTTGGAAAATAACAACCCCACTCGTCACCGGAATCCATGTCGTTAGAGTTAGAAAAACATCTCGTTGCCCGCGCCAACGAAGCCTTTGAACCGCTCACCGCCAACTTCGAACTCACCCCACTCTGCAACCTCCATTGCGATATGTGCTTCGTGAGGCTGACACGCCAACAGGTGGATGAGCGCGGCGGACTCCACGATGCCAACTCCTGGCTCGACATCGCTCGCCAACTGCAACAGATGGGCACCCTGTTCATCCTCCTCACCGGCGGCGAACCGATGCTGCACCCCGAGTTTCATCGCATCTACACCACGCTCCGCAGCATGGGCTTCATTATCACCCTCAATACCAACGGCACGATGATTACCGAAGAGATGTGCCGCGACACGTTCCGCGAGAAACCGCGCCGTGTCAATGTTACCCTCTACGGCAACAGTGCCGACACCTATGGCCGGCTGTGCCACAACCGCGAGGGATACGAGCGCACCGTCAGCGCCTTGCGACTGCTCCGCAAATACGACATCGACACCAAACTCAACCTGAGCATGGTGCGCGAAAACAACGACGACTACGACGACATCATGGCACTGGCCGACGAACTCGGTATCCCCGTGGTGTCAAACAGTTATATGTTTCCCGTGCAGCGCACCCTCTGCGGACGAGCCACCCATGTGATAGAGTCAAGGCTGTCCGCACAAGAGGCTGCCCGACTCAATAACAAGTTCCTCTGCTATAAACATGAGGCTGAATACACCAACTTCGCCAAACAAGCCGTTTTCAAGGCCCTCAACGGCACTCCCTCTGCCGAAGGCACTACTCTGAAATGCAGGGCCGGAAGAAGTTCGATGTGGGTCACTTGGCAACACCATATCACCCCCTGTGCGATGATGGACACCCCCTGCATCGACCTCTCTACAGGTGTCACCCAAAATCTCGACACCACCACCTTCAATAGAAAAACCGGAGAAACCGAAACCTCTGCCCAACCCGAAAGCACCACCCTGCCTCCCGGCGACCTGAAAGCGGCATGGAAGTGGCTCACTGCCACCTGCCAGCAGTTCCCCGCCATCGAGGAGTGCAAGGGCTGCAGGCTTCACCATATCTGCCAGGTTTGCTATGCCGCCGCCCTCCACGAACTGAAAGAGTGTGGCTCGGTAAACTACCTATGCGACATGGCTCATGAGGAACTGCGACTCCTATCACCTTCCAAGAAATGAAGAAGACACAGACATTCATCAAACGCGACATCCAGGGCGAGACCATTTTGATTCCCACTGGCGACACCGCACGTGAGTTCAACGGCATGATCACCCTGCAAGGCATCGCCGGCTTCATCTGGGACCACATCGAGGAGGCCAACAGCTTGGAACACCTCATCGACATGATTACCAGCGAGTTCGACGTCGACCGTAAGACAGCCGGCGGCGATGCCATTTTCTTCATCATGCAACTGCTCAAGGCAGGCATGATACGCACAACTGGTAAAAATTGGTAACTACTGAAGACATACTGATGTCACTGGTGCGCTCCGCCCTATGGCAAGAAGCACCGTCTACCGAGGGATTTCCCCTCGACGAGCCGTCGTGGCATCACCTCCACTTCCTGGCATGCAAGCAGACCGTGCAAGGCATCGTCTACGATGCCATCTGCCAGTTGCCCGAAGAACTCCTGCCACCCACCGACCTGCTCATCCACTGGATGCACGAGGTGCAGGGCATCGAGGCCAACTACCAACAGCAACTCCGCGCCCTTGCCTGGCTCACCACACGCATCGAGGCAGAGTCGGTGCTCCACCCCATCATCCTCAAGGGACTGCCCCTCGCAGCCCTCTACCCCACCCCCTCTCACCGTGTGAGTGGCGACATCGACATCTTCTACGGTAGCGCAGAGGCGGCAGAGACGGCCGACAGCCTTGTGGAGTCGTGGGGCACCATCGTCACCCGGGGCAAGTTCGGCGAGAGCGTCTTCACCATCAGCCATGTGCCCATCGAGCACCATGGCTATCTCGTCCACTCTCATGTGCCCGTGCGCAAGCGGCGTCTCACGGCGTGGATAGAAAAGCGGATGAAAGATGCCGACGCCACCCTCCAAGTGAGCATTGCCGACATGCCGGTCAGCGTGCTCACACCTGCGCTCGACCTCATCCAACTGAGCAGCCACAGCCTCGGACACGCCCTCAACGAGGGCATCAGCGTGAGGCAGATGTGCGACCTTGCCATCTTCGCCCACCATCACTACGACACGCTGAGTGCCGCACCGCTCCGGCAACTCCTCAACCGCTTCGGCCTGCGGCGATGGACCGACCTCTGCCTGAGTTACTGCACCACCTATCTTGGGCTCCCCACCAATCGGCTGCCTTATCCCGTGAAGCCCCACCACCCCATGCTCGCCGCCATGCACCGAGAAGTGATGCTCAGCGGCAACTTCGGACAGATGGACGACCGCTATGAGCGCAACCCCGACGGCAACTCTGCCGTCACTGCCCAGCGCATCTCGCGCAATGTGTGGCGCTATCTCCGCGTAGCCCCACTGGAGTCTACCAGCATGCTCTCCACCCTCACCACCCTATGGCTGAAAGACCGCATCTTCGGCAAAGAAGAGCAGCCCCCACAGCCATAAATACTATAGTCACTATTACCCCTATAGTCACTATAGTTACTATAGAAAGAACAAAAAACAATATATCATCATGAAACAGAAACTCCATCTCCTGGCGCTGCTGCTCATCGCACTCGCCGTCACCTCGTGCCGCACCCGCACGCAAATGATTTACCTGCAAGACTTTGCTCCCGACGTGGAGTATCCGGTACAACCCACCAAAGACCTCGTCATCCAAAACGACGACAATCTCACCATCAAGGTCACCTGCAAGAACCCTGAACTCGCCATGGCATTCAACATGCCCGGCTCAGGCGGCTATTCCATCAGCAACGACGGCACCATCCACAGCACAGCCACCACAGGCACCGACGCCACTTACACCGTCACCGAAGACGGCACCATCGACTTCCCCATCCTCGGCAAAATACAGGCCCGTGGACTTACCTGCCGCCAACTCTCCGAGAGCATAAAGAAAGAACTCCAGAGCCGCAGCCTCATCACCGACCCGTTCGTCACAACGCAAATCACCAACTTCACCTACTCCGTGCTCGGCGAGGCCAAGAAGGTGGGCACTGTTGAGGTAAAAGGCAAGGAGCGCGTCACCATCCTCGATGCCGTGGCACAGGCAGGCGACCTCACACAGGACGCCAAACTCGAGCGCATCGCCGTCATACGCGAGGAGAACGGCAAGCGCAAAATCTACCATGTCGACATCCGCTCAAAATCCATCTTCGAATCTCCCGTATTCTACCTCAAGCAAAACGACCTCATCTACATCGAGCCCAACGACAACAAGGTGCGCGAGGAGTCACGCCGCAACCTACAGTGG
Organism: uncultured Prevotellaceae bacterium; assembly: GCA_900315455.1. Classification (GTDB taxonomy): domain Bacteria; phylum Bacteroidota; class Bacteroidia; order Bacteroidales; family Bacteroidaceae; genus Prevotella. The sequence goes on from OMZE01000004.1 coordinate 188,727, forward strand.
ATTTTCACCGGTGCATCACTCCTCACCACCGTCATCTCACTCATCACCCTCATCAAAAAATAATTCATCCATAGTCACTATTGTCACTATAACCCCCTAAAAAAACCACAACCACTATGGTAAAAATGAGCGAACAGAAGAACATGGCGCCCGACAGTTCGCTGGCGTCAAAAGGCTTCAACATCAACCCGCTTGACATCCTTCGTTTCCTGCTGTCGAAATGGTATTGGTTCGCCCTCTCCGTTGCAATCTTCGGTGGATGGGCATGGTATAGATACTCCACCACACAGTTCCGCTACAGCACCAACGCCACAGTGATGTTCAAAGACGCGCAAGCGTCGGCACGGCAGGCCGGACTCGACCGACTGGCCAGCCCCGCGCAACAGGTCAACATCTCCAACGAGATACTGCAGTTCCAGTCGCCCGAACTCATGCGAAAGGCTGTGCTGCGCCTCCACGCCGAGGTCGACTACACCGTCATGGACTACCTCCGCGTCGAAGAACTCTATAGCCGCTCACCGGTGAAAGTGTCGTTCCTCGACATCGCCGACGACCAGACAGCATCGCTGCAGGTCACTCCCATCGATGATGAGAAAGTGCGCATCGCTTTCGCCACCGGAGGCCCTCTCACAGCGCCCCTCGGCAAGACCGTGCGCACACCGCTCGGCAAACTCAACATTTCCAAGACACTCTACTACAACAAGGAGTGGTATGGACGCACCATCAATGTCTTCAAAAACGACATCAACGTCACCGTGAGCAAACTATGCCCCAACCTGTCGATAACACAAGGCTCTGCCGAAGCGGTCAGCAGTTATGGCTTCAACAACTCCTCATCGATACTCTACATGTATCTGAGCGATGTCAACCCCACTCGTGCTGAAGACATTCTTAACACGCTCATCGCCATCTACAACGAGGAGACTATCTCCGACAAAAACCAAATAGCCATCAACACCTCCAACTTCATCGATGAGCGTCTGGCCATCATCGAGAAAGAACTGAGTGGCGTGGAAGGCCAGATTCAGGAGTTCAAGGAGGCGCATGACATGGTCGACCTCGGCTCTGTCAGTTCCACCGAACAGGGTCACCGCGAGCGCTACTCCACCGAGGTGAAAGACCTTCTTTTGCAACAGCAGACCGGACACTATCTGCGCGACTACTTGCGCGACCCATCGAAGGCCACCGACCTCATCCCCACCAACACCGGCATCAGCAACGGCGCCATCGAGGAGCAAATCTCTCAATACAACGCCTCGAAACTCCGTCGCGACAAGTTGCTCGAGGGCGGTGGCGGCGAAAACAACCCTGTCATCGAAGACCTGAACAACACGCTCAGTTCCATGCGCCAGAACATCCTCCGCTCTGTCGACAACATGAACGCCAATATCAGCGCCAAAATCGAAGACGTGGCCAACCGCGCCAGCCAGGCTTCCGCCCGCATCTCGCAGATTCCGCGCCAGCAGCGCCAGATGCTCTCCATCGAGCGCCAGCAGCATATCAAAGAAGAACTCTACCTCTATCTGCTCAACAAGCGTGAGGAGAATGCCCTCAGCCTCGCTACCACCGAGTCCAATGCACGCGTGCTCCAGCCTGCCTATGGCAACAAGACGCCCATCTCGCCCATCTTCGGCCTAATGATGACCAAAAACCTCGCTTTGGCCATCGGTCTTCCTCTCGCTGCCCTGCTCTTCCTCTTCTTCTTCGACACACGCGTGAAGAGCCGCAGAGACATTGAAGACATGACCTCCGTGCCCTTCATCGGTGAGATCCCCAAGCACACCTTCGCCAAGACGGGCAGTGGAAGCAACAACCGCATCGTGGTGCTCAACGACAGCCGCGACCTCACCAGCGAGGCATTCCGCATCGTGCGAACCAACATGGACTTCATGCGCGTCAAGGCAGAAAACCTGCAGGTGGTCACGTTCAGCAGTTTCGGTTCCTCGGCAGGCAAGACCTTCGTATCGAGCAACCTCGCTGCCAGTTTCGCCCAAACCGGCAAGCGGGTCATCATCATCGACCTCGACATCCGTAAGGGCACGCTCACCATACACACCAAGCACCACCAAGAGAAGGGTATGACCAACTACCTCTCCGGACAGGCATCGCTCGACGACATCATCAAGCACGACGACATCTGCGACAACCTCGACGTGATACCTGCCGGCGGCATCGCCCCCAACCCCGCAGAGTTGTTGCTCAGCGATCGCCTCGACCAACTCATCGACGAACTGCGCACACGCTACGACTATATCTTCATCGACAATGTGCCCTATGGCGTGGTGGCAGACGCCGTCATCACAAACCGCATCGCCGATCTCACCATCTTCGTCATCCGCGTGGGTCGTGTTGACCGCCGTATGATGCCCGAGGTAGAGAAAATCTACAACAGCGGCAAACTCAAGAACATGTCGCTCATCCTCAACGGCACCTCGCTCCACAGCGGTTATGGTTATGGCTACGGGTACGGTTACGGCTACGGTTACGGCTACGGATATGGCTATACCAGCGACAAGCCCTGGTGGCAGCGCATCTTCTCTTTCGGCAAGAAAAAGAAGCACCGCCATCACCGCAAGCACGAATCCGCCGCCAAGTCGGGCAACACTACAGGCCAAGCCAAGCCCACCGACAACAGTACCACAAAGTTATAGCCACAATCGTGTAGAGACGGGATTCTTCCCGTCTCCCAATATTTTTCATTTTTCAAAGTTGCGATTAAGCGAGAGCAGACGAAAACTTGTTTTCAGTATGCCGAGCATGAGCAACTTCACCGCGAAGCGGTAATTTTCAATCGGCCAAAGGCCGCAAAAAAATGTTCTCTTTCAAGCACCGTCTCATCAAGTCTGGCATACTGCAAGGCAAGACCGACATCCACTGCCATGTGCTCCCCGGCGTCGATGACGGCTCCCCCGACCTGCCCCATTCCCTCGACCTCCTCGATTATATGGAGCACGACCTCGGATTCGTCGCCGCCTGGCTCACGCCCCATGTGATGCAGGGCAACGGCAACACCGCTGCCCGCCTGCAGGAGCCTTTCAACCAACTGCTGCGCCAATACGACGGTTCGATGCGCCTCCGCCTGTCGTCAGAATACATGATGGACGGAGGCTTCGACGAGCGCCTCACCACTGACGCCCTCGTCCTGGGCAAGCGTCACCTGTTGGTAGAGACATCATATATGAATGGTCCCAACAACCTCTACGACATCCTCCTGAGCGTGTGGCACCGCGACCTGAAGCCCCTCATCGCCCACCCCGAGCGCTACATGTATATGAGCGACGACGACTACCGCAACCTGAAGGGCCATGGCTACGAGTTTCAACTCAACCTGCTGTCGCTGAGCGGATACTACGGTGTACGTCCGCGCCTGGTTGCCGAGCATCTCCTCGAAGAAGGCTTCTACGACAACGTAGGTACCGACCTCCACCACCTCGACCGTTTCGAAGACTACCTCTACGACCTGAAACTCACCCGACACCAACTCGACTGCATCGAAAAACTGTTCGCCAACAACGAAGACCTTTGAGGCTCCGTCGCAACCATCAACAAAAAGCCGTCAAGTATGTTGCGACTCCGTCGCAACCGAGATAAAGATTTCACATGGCAAAGAACACCCTTTCTTGGGTACTGTTGGCTGCAGCAGTTCTCCTCCTGCTCTTGCCATTCCTACCCCCACAGGCCGCCAGTTGGCTGTTGGTAGTCGGCTATGCAGCCCTCCCCATCATCCTCGCAAACGTTCTGGCAGCCATCATGAGAAAAAGCCCTTGGCGCTGGGCACACCTCGCCACCGTGCTACTGAGCCTCCCCCTCATCTACAACTACATCCCCCTCATCCCTCGAAAGGCAAAAACAGCCACGAGCCCCATCAAAATCATATCGTGGAACGTCGACAACTTCCTCGTCTCCACCGACACCATGCGCCACAGCACCCAATACCTCCGTTCACAACACCCCGACATCATCTGCCTGCAAGAACGCCCCCATGAGGTGAAAGTGGCATGGACCGACATCCTCGGTGCCCTGCCCCAATATCACCACGCGGTGCGCAACTCTCACGAAGACGAAGTCCTCAACCTCGCTATCCTCAGCCGGCATCCCATCATCGCCAGCGGAGAGCGCACCTTCGATGACACCTACAACAAATACATGTGGGCCGATATCCACATCCACGCCGACACCCTGCGCGTCTATAGTGTTCACCTGCAGACCACCGGCACCGGTCCCTCTGCAGCCAGCGGCGCATCATCCAGTGGCATCACCCACACCCTTCGCTCAGCCACTCACCACGCCGTCATGCGCAACCAGCAAGTCCGGCAACTCTTCCACGACATCAACCATAGCCCACACCCCGTCGTTGTCTGCGGCGATTTCAACGACACCCCCTCAGGCTATCCCGCCCGCCTACTGCGCCGCCGACTCACCGACATTTCCCGTCGCTGGCCCCTCTGCGGCACCTACAAAGGCATGGGAGACATCATGAAAATCGACTATATGATGTGTAGTTCCACCCTCACCCCCCTAACCTACCATCTCGCCGACACCCCATGGAGCGACCACATGATGCAAATAGCAACCATCAACAACTAAAAAGCCGTCAAGTATGTTGCGACTTTGTCGCAACCATCACCTCCCCCCCCGCACCCTTCTCAGGGGCAGGGTTAATCTTCAATCTTCCATAACACAATAATGAACATCGCACTAATCATCGCCGGCGGTTCCGGCAACCGAATGGGGCAAGACATTCCCAAACAATTCATACATATCGACGGTGCACCCATTGTCATCCACACCATGATGTGCTTTCAGCGTCATCCCGACATCCAGCAGATTGCCATCGTGTGCCTCAAAGGCTGGGAAACCGTCCTCCAGAGTTACGCGAACCAGTTCAATATCACCAAACTGAAACACATCTTCCCCGGAGGCGATAGCGGCATGGAGTCCATCCACAACGGCATCTACGGACTCTTAGAGGCCGGTTGCGACGGCGAAGACCTCGTGTTAATCCACGACGCCGTGCGGCCACTCCTCTCTCAAGACATCATCAGCGGCAACATCGCCACCTGCAAGGCCTATGGCTATGCCGTCACGGGCATCAAGTGCCGCGAAGCCATCCTCGAGAGCGAAGACGGCTTCTCCACCTCCACGAGCATCCCACGCGACAGACTCATTAGGACCCAGACCCCACAGACCTTCAGGCTCAAGAACATCATCTCCGCACATGAAGAGGCAAAGGAGAAAGGCATCACCAATTCCGTAGCATCCTGCACGTTGTGCGCCGAACTGGGCAACCGGGTGATGCATCTCGTGCCCGGGTCAGAAAAAAACATCAAGGTCACAACTGTAGAGGACCTGGAAATCCTGAAAGCCCTGATGCACACCTCCAAAGAAAACTGGCTGAAATGACCTATTGGAACGACATAGAGACCGTAGCCACCCTCGACCTCCCCTGGCACCTGCTCTCCGGCAAAAACATTCTCATCACCGGTGCCACGGGTCTTATCGGCGGCTGCCTCGTCGACATCCTCATGCACCACCCCCATATCGACTACCATGTCTACGCATCTGGCAGAAACGAGGAAAGGGCAAGGAAGAGATTCTCGAAATATGAAACCAATCCCCATTACCAATTCCTAAAACACGATGTCACGCATCAATTCACCTGCCCACTCCATTTCCACTATATTATTTTCGCCGCAAGCAACGCCAGCCCCAACTTCTTTGCCAAGAAGCCGGTCGAAATAATCAAGTCCAATATCCTAGGAGTGGCCAACATCATCGAGCATGGACTAAGCCACCACATGGAGAGATTCCTCTATGTGTCTACAGGCGAGGTATATGGCGAGGGAGACGGCAGTGTCTTCCACGAAGACTACAGCGGCTATGTCAACCCGCTCAGTCCCCGATCGTGCTACCCTTCTTCCAAGAGAGCCGCCGAAACCCTTTGCGTATCCTATGCCGCCGAATATGGGGCAAACGTCGTCATCGCCCGTCCCTGCCACATCTTTGGTCCCTTCTTCACCGAGTCCGACAACCGCGTCTATGCGCAGTTCATCAGAAACATCCAGCGGGGCGAGGACATCGTGCTGAAGAGCACCGGACAGCAATACCGCTCTTGGTGCTATGTCGTAGATTGTGCCAGTGCCCTGCTCCATATCCTCTTCCGCGGAGCCAACGGCGAAGCCTACAACATCGCCGACCCTCACTCCAACATCACCATCCGCCAACTCGCCGAGATGGCAGCCATGATAGGAGACAAGCACGTCGTCTTCGACCTGCCCACCCAAGAAGAATCCAAAGGCTACAACCCTGTCAAGCATTCCATCCATGCTGTCGAAAAACTATCCGCCCTCGGCTGGACTGTTCAAGGCAGCATAATTGAGAAAATGCAAAAAACCATCGAAGCCCACAACGAATAGTCGCTTCACCTCCTACTCCTAAGAGTTTAGCGAAAGCGATACTTTCGATTACCCCATCAACATTACCGACCGGGAAGTGCTGACCAAACAAATGCCTAAGGCATTGATGAAATAAAAACACATGAGACTATCCATTATCACCATCAACTACAACAATCTTAAAGGTTTGAAAAAGACCATAGAGAGCGTTTGTTCCCAAACATTCCGCGACTATGAATGGATTGTCATAGATGGCGGTTCCACCGATGGTAGCCGTGAACTCATTGAAGAGAATAAAAGCCATATCCACTATTGGGTGAGTGAGCCCGACAACGGCATCTATCATGCCATGAACAAGGGCATTGCGCAAGCGAAAGGCGATTATTGCCAATTCCTTAACTCCGGCGACTATTACATCGCGCCCAACACCCTGCAGCAAGTGTTTAGCCATGATGAACTTGCCGATGTGAATTACGGCGACCAGTGGTGCATCAAAGACGGCAAAGTGGTAGAGAAACGTGTCTATCCCGACCAGATAAACCTCACCTACTTGTTTAGGGCACCTTTGGGCCATCAAGCCGCTTTCTTCCGCACATCTGTCATCAAGGAGCATCTTTATAAGGAACAATACTACATCTCTGCCGACCGTGCTTTTTTCCTCGAACTGTATGTCCATGGATTCCAATTCAAACACTTCAATCTGCCCATTGTATATTTCGACACCGAAGGCATCGGTTCAAACATTAAGACCTTGGCAGAACGCCGTCGGCAGTTCCGCAGCATCAAAAGAGAATATTTCTCCGACCAAGTAGTTGCAGACATCGAAAGGCTGATATCAGAAACCGACAACTACCAGTTCGTATGTCGTGTAGCCCCTTTGCGGTGGACATATAACCTATTTAGGGCCATACAGAGAATAAGAGCCAAATGGAGATAACCTGTCCTTTGATTTCCGTCATAGTGCCTGTCTACAATGTAGAGTCCTACCTCCATAGGTGTGTCGACAGCATACTTGCCCAGACCTACCCCAACATCGAGGTGGTGCTGATTGATGATGGTTCTCCCGACCGATGTGGCGAGATTTGCGATGACTATGCCCAAAAAGACTCTAGGGTGATTGTCGTTCACAGGAAAAACGGAGGACTCTCTGCCGCTCGAAATAGTGGCCTTGATGCATGCCATGGCAAATACATTGGTTTTGTCGACAGCGACGACTTTATCCATCCTGAGATGTACGAACAACTGTATAACGACATTACCCGTTTCAACACCTCTCTTGCTTTCTGCCACACAGATGTCATCCGTCACGGAAAAGGAGATGGGAAGATGTATGGCCCAGAAAGCGAAGTCCAATCCAACACCTATGTCATGCGACGTGCGCTCGAAGAATCTATCTGGTGGTCGGCATGGACGAAATTATATCATAGGAGCCTGTTCGACAACATCCGCTATCCAGAAGGAAAGACCAATGAAGACTTGCCGGTGACTATACGCATTTTTGACCGTTGCAACCAAATTGCCATTAATTACAATAAGTTATATTATTATTGTATCCGTGAGAATAGCATCACCACATCAAGACTCAATCCTCGTAAGTTCGACATCATCAGCAATGCATCGAATGTGATAGACTATCTCCATGGCACTCATCCCGAATTGATGCCAGCAGCGAGAGGAATTCTGCTTTCCAATGCATTGGGACTACTCTTGAAATTACGCAATTATCAGGGCAACGACCTGGAGACAGAACGAAGAAAAACGCTCGCTGCTATCCGACGAAATTGGCCGTCATTACTCACCAATACCCATCTCAGCGCAGGGCAACGCGCCCTGCTTTCTGCAGCCGCCCTCCATCCGCAGGTGCTCTATCGCTGTTATGACCTGGGTAAAAAAATAAAGTGAAGCACATGAAGCCAACTGCCAACGCCCTCTCTATTATCATACCCGTCTACAACAAAGCCGGTTATGTGGCACGTTGTCTTCAATCTGTTCTCGAACAAGACTATACAGACTTTGAACTCATCATCATCGATGATGGTTCTACGGACGAGTCAGCCAGTATCATCCGGCAATACACCGACCCACGCATCACATTCATTTCCACCACCAACCAAGGCGTGTCTGCAGCACGTAACCGGGGCATTGCTGAAGCCAGCGGTGAGTATCTGCTATTCATCGATGCCGACGACTATATTTCACCCTTTTACCTGAGCCATATCATGCAAACCTGCACGACTCAGGAAGCCGATCTTTATGTATGGGGTGTCACCAAGGATTTCGCCGATGGCCGTAAGATAGCCAAGGTGCCGGAAAAGCAAGGATTATTACAAGCAAATAATTTCCTTCATGAGATGGTAGAAGAACAATATCATCGTCATGTAGGCATCATGGGGTACATTCCCAACAAACTCATTAAGCGTGATTTGGTAATGAGCCACGGCATCAGGTTCGACACCCAGAAGAAGTTGCTCGAAGACTACGACTTCTTTCTTTCCTACTATGCTCATGTACAGACCGCATATTTCTTCGACGAAAGTGGTTATCACTATGTGGAGCATCCACCCACTCCTGGAGTCACTCGAAAGGTAGACTACCTCTCCCTTATCGACATTCACCGGCGTTGTATGCTGCTCTCTTCCATGAGCGCAGACTCCAGCCATGACTATAATTTGGTTCTCAAAGCCATAGGCCGACTCACTTTGGCCATGTTTTTGGAGATGCATCCTGTTTCTTTCAAAGAAGTGTCCCAAAAGATGTCGGAAATCTTTCATAGGCATTTCTGTGAGAACGGCTTGCGGCTCATCCGTCCCAAACAGCGCAAATTACGATGGCTGCTGTTGAGTAGGAGCAAAATGTCAGTATTTGTATATCTGGAATGTCGTCAGGCATTTTTGAAAACGAGAAATCGTATCAAGCAATGAACATCGCATTGTATGCACACGGAGGCAGTGGCAACCATGGCTGTGAGGCATTGGTCCGTTCCACCATCAAGGCGCTCGGCATCAATGGCAATCAATTCACGGTGTTCTCTGAACATCCGAAGGAAGACCTGGCATATCATCTCGACCAACTTTCCACTGTCAAGCCGACATCCAATCCATTACCTACGGGCTTCCGAAGACTGCTCTACAACCTTCGGATGAAATGGAGTCCTGACGACCGTATCTATTACAAGACCATCTATCGTTCCTTTCCCGAACGCATTGGCAACTGCGACATCGCTTTGGCAATTGGTGGCGACAACTATTGCTACAGTGGTTTTACCGAGCGGTTCAGCATACTCAACGACATGTTAACTCATCGGGGCATCCCAACCGTGCTTTGGGGATGCTCCATCGACCCAGAGCGTATCAATCCCGTGATGCTCCGTGACCTTAGCAAATACCACCTTATCACAGCCCGCGAAAGCATCACCCATCGGGCCTTGTTAGACCATGGATTAAAACATGTCCATCTCATCCCCGATACGGCTTTCTGTCTCGACCGCAAGTTGTCATCTCTCCCTTTGGAAGTAGAAACAGATATCGTAGGCATCAATGTCAGTCCGCTTATTATGAGGCAAGAGCCAAAGTCTGGCATCACGATAGACAATTATCGTCATCTTATCCGGCATATCCTGACTGCCACGCCCTATTCTCTCATGCTCATCCCCCATGTGGTGTGGAAAGGCAATGACGATAGAGTTCCCCTTCAAGTTCTCTACGAAGAGTTTAAAGACAGCCTAAGAATCATCATGCTCGACGACTCTGATGCCGAATCGCTCAAAGGCTATATCAGTCGTTGCCGTTTTCTCGTTGCAGCCCGCACCCATGCTTCCATTGCAGGCTATTCCACTGGCGTGCCCACACTCGTGGTAGGCTATTCTGTCAAGGCCAAAGGCATCGCCACCGACCTGTTTGGCGACGACACTCATTTTGTCGTCCCCATTTCATCGTTGCTAGAACCAGCCCAACTCACTCACGCCTTCCAATGGATAGTGTCACATGAGGATGAGATACGTCAACGATACAAGAACGTCATCAACAACTATATGGCCCCATTACAACAATTACCCCGAATCCTTCAGGATTTGTGTCAATAATTCAAGAAACAACAATTCGGATAATCGGGATTAAAAATCTATATGACCTCTATCATTATCGGCTGCTATAATGTTGCTCCCTGGCTTCGAGAGAAGCGGCTCATGGACATCAGGCAACAAAGCGATGCCAATATTGAAATCATTCTAGTCGACGACGGCTCCACCGACGACACACCTGTTCTCCTCCAAGCACTTGCCGAAGAAGACTCTCGTATCCGTGTCATCACCAAGGAGAACGGCGGATTGGGCAGCGCACGAAATGCCGGACTGGAAGCAGCCCGAGGAAAGTATATATGGTTTTATGATGTAGACGACGAGGCCGAACCACATTTGGTCGAAAAGAATATAGAATGGATGACGACCCATCACACCCAACTGAACATTTTCAGTTTCAAGGCCACTACACCGGCGCAGCATCTCACCGAAGATGTTATCTTCGAAGAACAATTGGTAGAGAGCAACGACGTTTTGCACGACATTTTCCTCGACAAACTGTTTTTCGTGCGCTACGGCAACGGCTTTGCTTGGAACAAGTTCTACAAACGCTCTTTCCTCGAGAATCACGGCATCCGTTTTGGCAACCAGCGCATCCAGCAAGACGAGTTATTCAACCTTCAGATATATCCATTGGCACAAAGAGTCTATATCTCCTCAGAGCCACTCTATCATTACTATATTTACGAGCAAGGCAATGCCCGTTCACAATACATCCCCCATCGATATGCGATTTATCGCTCTATCTTTGAAGGAATCCGTCATTTCTCAGAAAAATGGTCTCTGCATGATTCCCGGCTCGAAGATTATATGTATCGGCGTCTATACGACGGCTTATCGCAAACCATCTTGTTCAACACCTTCCATCCCGACTCTCCGCTCGACAAAAAGCAGAAGAAAGAAGAAATCATGCGTATACTTCGCGACCCTTATGCCCAAGCCTGCATCGAATACAAGACTCAACATCAGCCACGCAGTATGGAGCGAAAACTCTATCTGAAGGCTTTCCGATATCAGTCTTTCAACGGCATCCGCCTGCTCCGCAAGGGCTTCGCGATATTGAGAAAGATGAAGAATCTCTGAAATAGATGAGTTACGCCGACAGCAACAAACTGATTATCAAGAACACCCTGCTGCTCTATGGCCGTATGTTCCTGGCCATGGCGGTAGCCCTCTTCACCTCCCGTGTCGTGCTGCAGACCATTGGGGTGGAAGACTATGGAATACGTGGTGTTGTGGGAAGTGTTGTAAGCATCATAGGCTTCCTGAATGGTTCACTGGCCGCATCCACATCGCGTTTCATCACCTTCGAACTGGGACGGAAAGAGAAAGGCTCCGACAAAAACGTCCTCAATATCACGTTCAACACAGCGTTTACCGTTCACCTCATATTGGCTGTTGTCGTCATTCTTGTCTTGGAAACCATGGGCATTTGGTTCCTCGAAAACAAGTTGGTCATCCCAGAAGGAAGGCTGTGGGCAGCACGATGGGTTTTCCATCTCTCCATTCTGAGCATGTTTGTGGGGTTCACACAGATTCCCTACAATGCCAGCATCATCTCACATGAGCGGTTCGACATCTACGCGTATGTGGAAACGGTGAATATATTCCTCCGGCTGGGCGCGGTCTATCTGTTGGTCATAGGCAATTTCGACAAGTTGGTGCTCTACAGCATCCTCACCACTTGCATCAGCATAGGTATTGCATTGTATTACCGGTTCTTCTGTATACGCCATTTCGAAGAATGTCATCTGTCCATGAGGTTCGACAAAGGCATTTTCAAGCGGATGATGGTCTTTTCCGGATGGAATGTGTATTACAACGGCGCCCTGGCGGCGAGAGGACAGGGTGTCACCATGCTGATCAACATGTTTTTTGGAGTGGCGGTCAATGCAGCAAGCAGCATCTCCGGACAAGTGATTAATAATGTCAGGGGATTCACCAACAACATCCTGGCTGCGATCCGACCGCAAATCACCAAGTCCTTCGCAAAAGGCGAATACGAGCGTACCAACAGCCTCATTCATTACGCTTCAGTCGTCATCCTATACCTGATGGCATTGTTGATGCTGCCGCTTATCACAGAAACGTATTACGTGCTCTGGCTTTGGTTGGGCATAGTGCCCGAATGGACTGTGGTCTTCTGCCGGTTTGCCTTGATCAATAACCTCTGGGTGGCACTGTGCTACCCTTTGCTCACCATTACCGATGCGGCGGAAAAGAACAAATACCCATGTATGATCAACGGCACATTATATCTCATGGCATTCCCTATATGCTATCTGGTGTTCCGATTCTTCCACTTGGTATGGTTCGGGGTCTTCTACAACACCATCACCATTTTCATGGCTTTCATGTTGTATTGCTGGCTCGCCCAAAAATATCTTCCAACTTTTTCCATGCGAAGGCATTTTGTGAGGTTCTTTTTGAAGAATCTGATGATGATTTGCATGATATTGGCTCTCTTGCTTCTGGTCAAGCAGACGATGCCACAAGGTCTCATTCGCCTGGCTACGATATGTGTGCTGTCAACGGCTCTCCTTCTTACAAGTGCCTACTATTTCGGGATGGACAAAGAGATGCAGGCACAGGCAAAGGGGGCTGTCTCGAAATACTTCAATAGATTTAGGAAAAAACCAAAGCCAAACGATGCCAACTGAGAAAGAGTCCGTCAGTATCATCGTGTCAGTCTACAATCAGGAACGGCATTTGGGGAGAAGGCTGAAAAAATGTATACTACAGTCTTGCCGATAAACGGCAGCCCTCTCTAAGCCACTTCTTCCAATCCAACAAGAATAGAATGGTCAACTCGAGGAAAGATATTCCACAATTCCAGAAAGCCCTTTTAGTAGTATATAAAGAGTTTGCTGCTTTTTGCAGGCAACACGACATTACTTTTTATGCAGCCTACGGCACAATGATTGGTGCCATCAGGCATCATGGGTTCATACCATGGGATGATGACATCGATGTTTTCATGAAAAGGGATGAATATGAGAGGTTTGTGTCATTACGTCACACGTTGGAAGGTACTTCATATAGAATCTCTATTTATCTCGATGGAGACAGTCCTTATCCGTTTGCCAAATTCCACTCCACTAAGGGCACGATTTGGGAATATCCGCAGTTTCCCTTTGTCATCGGCCCGTGGATAGATGTCTTTCCAATAGACGAAGGTGACGAAACTGATCCTGTTGCAAATAAAGCGTTGGAGGAGTTTCATTATACCATGTGGAAATACCGGAAATCCATTGCACATTCATCATGGCAGAATATCCTTCATGACTTTACACATTTCAACATTGTGAATGCATCCGTCAAAGCCTTCAAAAAAATACGTTTTGCACCTTTCAAACAAAAATACATCAAAGAGATTAGTACTTGCATCAACAAGATTAGAAAGATAAAGGGGAAAACTCTCAGGTGTTACAGCACGGCTTTGACCAATGAGGTCTTTGAGAAGCAATGGTTCGAGAAACCCGTCAGTGTTCCTTTTGAGGATACAACGATTTTTGTACCCAATGGTTACCATGAGTTTTTATCAAAACTTTATGGTGATTACATGCAAATCCCACCTGAAGACAAAAGAGCAAGCCACGATGAATTTTATATCGATTTGGAAAACACGAAGACCATAGACGATATATTAAAAGAGAACAAAGACCTCTTCTCCCTTGAACGCCCACTATCTCTCAAAATCATTTGGTATGAGATAAAACATCGCAAGAAAGGTTATTTGCGAAATATTAAGAACAACAAGAAAACCGAATAATCAATGGAAATGAGTCATACCAGTGTATAAAGTAGAGTTTTTTTGAAAATCAAGTGATACATTTATTGAAATGATACAGCCCAATCTATTATATGTACTTGTCAGTTCAGACGATGATCTATATCTGGAACAGGCATTTATTTCCATGTATTCTGCCAAATATCACATGCCCGAAGCCCATATCACCCTTTTGACAGATAAAGCGACAGAATCTACATTAACCAATAATCGGGAAAAAGAAGTCCTATATGCAGACGATATCATTTCTGTCGACTTGGACACACAAAAATATAATGCTCGCCAAAGATCAAGAATTCATAAAACGAGCGCAAGACAATATGTAAAAGGAGACTCCTTTACATTGGAAACTTAGGTCAATATATAAAACTCGAATATTCACCATGTTGGAAAAGGTCTTATTGAAACACAATACAATCAGACAAATCATTTCATAACAAGACACAGCATTCACGCATATGGTCAGCGTAATCATACCAATATATAATATTGAATCTTATTTATCGAAATGTTTGGACAGCGTTTTGCGACAAACATATACCGATTTGGAAATCATTTTGGTAAATGATGGTTCAACAGACAAATCAGGCATCATTTGTGAAAAATATGCAGAAAAAGAGAGAAGAATCAAATATATTTATCAGAAGAATGAAGGCCTTTCCAGTGCGAGGAACACTGGTTTGCGTGTAGCCTCTGGAGATTACATACTGATGGTGGACGGAGATGACGCCTTGCATCCTCAGATGATAGAAATTCTGCATCATCTTATCAATAGTGGTGATTATGATTTCTCCATGTGTTATGGACTAAAGGTGAAAGATATAGACAACCTGACTTCTGAGACATTTAAAGAACCTTTTGAAAAAAAAGAATTAGTAGAGTTAACATCAGAATCTTGCATTATGAACCTGTATTCTAGGAAAAACATTGAGGTTCAATACAATGTGGTCTGGAACAAACTATACAAACGCAGTTTGCTAATTGACAACTTTTTCAAGAAATTGCCTGTCAAAGACGTTGCTCAAGATGTCGAATTCAATATCCGTATTTATCTACGCATGAGAAAAGCCATATTTTTGCCAAAGAGTTTATATTGGTATAATCAGCGTCCTAAGTCATTATCAAGACAAGGTATTGATATTCGTTGGGTGAGTGTCATAATTACATATCTGAATAGTTTGAATGACATTCCCGCAGACCAGGAACGATTACGAGCATACGGCCTTAGGCATTTATACCGTATTATGCCCCAAAGGGTATATTGGTCAAAAGGAACTCCATGTCATCAAAAAGCAATAGAAATTGCCAATGACATAAGGAAGCAAACGATAGCAGAACTCTTAAAAAACTCTTATATTTCAATATTTGAAAAGATAGCACTCACCACATTCAATTACATACGTTTCACTTATGCCATGTACATAAAAACTGCAGGTTTTTTGATCTCGCTAAAATCGTCATCAACAAAAGACAACATGGCCTGAGGGAATTACAAAATATCAGTTGACACTCAATATGCCTACAATGGAGAAAATCCTTACCATTATCATCCCTGTATTCAAAGTAGAGAAATTCATCCGGCAGTGCCTGGATTCTGTCATTTTGGATGAAGAGCAGATGAAATGGCTGGAAGTGATTGTCGTAAACGACGGAACTCCCGACCAATCAGGTATCATTGCTCACGAATACGAGGCGAAATACCCACAATCCATCAAAGTGATAGACAAGGAGAATGGTGGCCATGGTTCTACATGGAATGTAGGACTGAAAAATGCAAGCGGCAAATACATCCGCTTTTTAGACAGCGACGATTGGCTTAGCAATCTCTCTCCATTTCTACAGGAGTTAAGAAATCATGATGAGGATTTGGTCTTCACTAACCTGGTGAGATTCAATGAGCAAAATCAAACTTCATCGGTATCCAGAATAAAGAATATTCAATACAATAAAGAATATACCACATCTTCTTTCTCTTATATCAATTCAGGCAACGATTACTATATGTATGGTTTCTGGTATTGTACATATAAAAAAGACATCTTTCAAGATGTGCAGCCTCTATTTGTAGAGAAAGTATTCTACGATGATGCCATATTGTTTATGGCACCCTATTTCTTAGGTAAAACAATGGTATTCATGGATACTACCCTCTACAATTACAGAATTGGTCAAAGTGGCCAATCCGTAAATGTGAATGTAGAAAGGAAACACGCCATAGATTATGTCAAAGTGAGCAAAAGTCTCGTAGAATTTGCCAACAGGCATCATAATATCAACGAAGTTCAAAAAGAGCAGCGTAATGCATTCTTGTCTCAGTATATGAAAAACAGATTCAGCCTGTTTTCACAACTGCCTTACAGGGAATTCAAGAGCATCATCGAGGATTTTCTGCCATATATTCAGAAAAATGCTCCATATATTCGTCTTTCGCCCAAAACCAGGTTTTATAAAGCCTTGCCTGACTATTTGGGATGGTTTTGTATTCAATTATTCAACAAATTCGTGTTGAGGATACAATAAGGGTACCGTAAAGATGAACCATCACGCTGATAAGTCAATATCTGTTGGGAATCTACCTCGTACATTTTATCATCATGAGAGAGAGATGGTATGGAAATGGCAATATATCTCACAATACGGCTGTATAGCCCAAACTGTCATGACCGTGGCTTGTACATTTTTCCTCTTATTGGCATTTGTACATCAAATCAGTTATTTCCCATTTTCAAGATATATCATTGGAATTGAGAGATGCCATCGGGAATCAAAGCCATGAAGAAACGGATATTCATAGCGATACACTACATGGAGGTAGGTGGGGCGGAAATAAGCCTCATCGGACTGCTACATGCGCTTGACTATTCGAAATGCGACGTCGATCTCTTTGTCTATAGTCATCGGGGAGAGTTGATGTCGCAAATCCCGCAAGAGGTGAATCTGCTGCCTGAAATCCAAGAATATGCACAGATAGAGCGACCAATCCTCCAGGTGCTAAAAGATGGATACTGGCGGATAGCACTGGCCAGAATGAAAGCAAAACGGCAGTTCCGAAAATATGCCAAACACAAACATCCAAAAGATGGGGCGGCCATCTTCCAGTATATCGACAACGCCCTGTTGCCTTACCTGCCATCATTAAGTCATTTGGGAAAATACGACCTTGCCATCAGTTTTCTCATGCCACATGGCATCGTACTCAACAAAGTGAATGCCCGAAAACAGGTGGCATGGATACACACCGACTACACCCGAATCGACACCAATGCTGCGCTGGAAGGACCCATCTGGAACGGATACGACCATATCGCTGCCATATCGGAAGAGGCGGCAAAAGCGTTCCTGACCGTTCACCCCAACCTCAAAAACAAGGTAATGGTAGTGGAGAACATCCTGTCGCCTGTCTTCGTTCACGAGCGGGCTGAGGAATGCGACGAGAAAATAATAGAGCAAGAAATGCCCCGATGCGAAGGCGAAACCATCTTGTTGTCTGTGGGCAGATACACGGCAGCAAAGAACTACGACAATGTGCCCGACATTTGCAAGAGGATAGTCGAGAAGGGCATACCAGTGAAGTGGTATATCATCGGCTTCGGGGGCGATGAGGGTCTGATACGTCAGAAAATTGCCGAACAGAAGATGGAGCAGCACGTCATCCTGCTGGGCAAACGGATAAATCCATATCCCTATATGCAGCGCTGCGATATCTACGTGCAACCCTCACGCTACGAGGGGAAGTCGGTGAGCGTGCGCGAAGCACAGATACTCGGCAAGCCTGTGGCCATCACCAATTATACTACGGCTGCCAGCCAAGTAGACGATGGCAGGGATGGCATCATCATGCCACTCGACAATGAGGGGTGTGCGAATGCCTTGGCTGATTTTATCCGTGATAAAAACAGGCAAGATGCCATCACATCATATCTGAAAGAGCATGACTATGGAAACGAACAATATGCCAGAATAGTGGAGGAATGGGCATGATAGAAAGAACTATACACTATTGCTGGTTTGGCCATAATCCGCTGCCAGCATCGGCAAAGAAATACATCGAGAGTTGGAAGAAACATTTTCCGGGTTACGACATCAAGGAGTGGAATGAAGACAACTTCGATGTAAACGCCATTGCCTACACACGCGATGCTTATGAAGCAGGGAAATATGCTTTCGTAAGCGATTATGCGAGGTTCTGGATTCTCTATCACCATGGCGGGGTGTATTTCGACACCGATGTGGAGGTGATGCGCCCAATGGACGATATCATAGCAAAAGGGGCTTTCATGGGATTCGAACTCGACAACGTGAAAAGCCGCGAAAGCATTCCTGCCATCAATCCCGGACTGGGAATGGCCGCAGAAAAAGGGAATGCGGTCTATGCAGAGATTCTGAAGGGGTTCGAGCAGTTGGACTTTTATCTGCCCAACGGCAACCGAAATCCATTCTCCATGATACCGATGGTGACCAAAATGATGAAGGAAAGGGGACTGGTTCTGAAAGACGAGATGCAGACCATAGATGGCATCACCATCTACCCCAACGAGTATTTCAACCCATTCGACGACATCACAGGGATATTGCGGAAGACGGACAACACAAGAAGCATACACTGGTATGCCAAAACTTGGGCCGACAGCAACCACCCATGGCTGGTTGGAATGAAAAGAATAATGAGACGAGTTCTGGGCACCGCGACCACAAAAACGATAAAAGGATTGATAAAGCATTGACTACGGAGAAAACTGAAAGATATAGTAACGACGGAAATGACAGATAATGAACCAATCAGGGTATTGATGCTTTTCACCATTTTGAATAGGGGGGGAGCAGAAGCAATGGTGATGAATTACTATAGAGAGATTGACCGCACGAAAGTGCAGTTCGACTTCGTTGTTCATAGGG
The DNA here is from genome assembly GCA_900315455.1 of uncultured Prevotellaceae bacterium. Taxonomy (GTDB): domain Bacteria; phylum Bacteroidota; class Bacteroidia; order Bacteroidales; family Bacteroidaceae; genus Prevotella. The sequence continues at coordinate 207,883 of OMZE01000004.1, forward strand.
AAGAAAAAGGTGACTATGAAGACGAGATAACAGCAATGGGCGGTCGTATATACCGCATGATGCCTCTCCGCCCACACACCTTTGGGAAATACGCCCGGCAGATATCGGCCTTCTTCGATGAGCACCCCGAATACCAGATTATCCATGGACAATGCTCAGAGTCGGGCTATTTCTTCTATAAAGAAGCAGCCAAGCGGGGCATCCCCATCATCATCGCCCATGCACACAATAGCCATGTAAGAATTGACCCGAAATGGTTCTTCCGCACCTGGATGAAACACCAGATGCGGCCTTACCTCACCCACTATTTCGCCTGTGGTGATGAAGCAGCGGAATGGCTCTTCGGAAAAAAACTGGCAAAAAAAGCCTTCGTTTTGAAAAACGCCATCAACACCCGTGTCTTCCAATTCGACGCACAAACAAGGAAGAAAAAACGGGAAGAGTTGGGCATCGGTCCAACGGCCATGACGATATGTCATGTCGGCCGTTTCGACAAGGTAAAGAACCATACATTCGTGGTGGATATCTTTGCCGAAGTCCTGAAAAAACATACCGATGCCCGACTCTTGTTGATTGGTGATGGGGAACTGAGGGAACAGACGGAGAAGAAGGTCAACCAGATGGGGCTCAGCACAAAGATTTCTTTCCTCGGCGTAAGGAGAGACGTGAACGAACTGATGCAAGCAGCCGATGTCATGGTCTTCCCTTCGCTTTTCGAAGGTCTACCCGTGACATTGGTAGAAGCGCAAAGCACCGGCTTGCCATGTATCATATCTCAAAACATCCCCAGTGAGGCAATCATCACCGACTTGGTAGAGCAAGTCTCGCTCAGCGACTCCGCTTCCATCTGGGCCGACAAACTCATCAGCGTTGTAGAGCGCCCCTACGACAGGGTATCATATACTAAAAACATCATCAAGGCAGGATTCGACATCAAAAACAATGCCGAATGGCTACAGCAATTCTACCTTGATGCCATAGCAAAATAGCCGTAATACACGGATAAGCCATAAACAATAACTCATAGATAACTTAATATTATTTATACAATGTACTAAAGTTTCGCAAGTGAATATTCATTCATCATGCGACTAATTTATTCATCTGATATAGCTTATGGAACTTTGGATTCCCGGCAATAACAGCAGAAA
>OMZE01000044.1 GCA_900315455.1 uncultured Prevotellaceae bacterium
ATAGGCCACAATCATAGCCTTGCCTGTCAACTCCTGTTGGCGGTTCTTCTCATAGTGCTCTATGATGTCACGACAAAGGCTGTCGATGGTATCAGGATGACAGAGTATCTGCTTGATGCCGCTGTTATCTTGTTGTGCCTTGTTGATTTGTTCTTCGGTAGCACCTTCTTCAGCCAACCGGTCAAACTCATCATCCAGTTTCTTCAACACATCCTCGTCCAGCTTCAGATTGACCACACGACTCTCGTAATAGACAGGACGTGTGGCACCATCTTCCACAGCTTGTGTCATATCATATACATCGATGTAGTCGCCGAACACCTCTTTGGTGTCGCGGTCAGCCTCACTGATGGGCGTTCCCGTGAATCCGATGAATGACGCATTGGGCAGGGCTTCGCGCATCAGTAGTGCATAGCCTTTCTTCATGCGCTCTGCTTTCACGTCCCAATGCTCGTTACCATATTGAGAGCGATGGGCTTCGTCGGTGATGACGATAATGTTCTCTCGCTCTGACAACAAGCCAGTTCCTTCCTCAAACTTCTGTATGGTGGTAAAGATGATGCCTCCCGTCTGCAGGTCTTTCAGTTTGCGCACCAGGTCTTCACGTCCGGCGGTCTTCGTCAGTTTTCCTTTCTCGTTCAGGTCGAAGCCTACGCGCTGTGGTTCCTGACGCAGGAACTTCTGGCAACCGGCAAACTGCTCATACAGTTGCTGATCCAGGTCATTGCGGTCGGTCACCACCACGATGGTACATTGCGGGAACTGCTGAATCAGCCGATGCACATAGAACACCATCGACAGCGACTTGCCGCTGCCCTGTGTGTGCCAGAACACGCCAATCTTACCACTGCCGCCAATTGCCTTGTGCGTTTTGGCAACAGCCTTGTTCACGGCAAAGTATTGGTGATAGGCAGCCATAATCTTTGCCGTGCGCCCATCCTTATGGTCGAAACAGATGAAGTTCTGCTGGATATCGATTAGTCGCTCCCTGCGGAAGATGCCTTCGAAGAAAGTTTCATAGTCAATGACTTCTGCCGACTCAGAAACACCATCACGGCTCTTCCATTCCATATAGCGGTTCTGCTTGGCGGTGAGTGTTCCTGCTTTTGTTGTCAACATGTCACTGGTCACGGAAAAAGCGTTATAGACAAACAGTGTAGGGCATTTCTGCTGATATTGTTTGATTTGAAGATAAGCATCGTCTTCCTCTACGTTGTCATTGGCTGGAGATTTCAACTCAATCACAACTAACGGTAAGCCATTCACAAAAACAACAATGTCGCAGCGGATCTTCTCATGTTCTACTACGCGCCACTGGTTGCAGACCTTAAACAGGTTCTGAGTGGGATGCTCAAAGTCTATTAGTCGCACAAGAGCCGTCTGGTTACGTCCGTCGGCCACATACTTCACCTCCACACCGTTTTGCAGGTAGTCCATCATCTGCTCATTGCGCTGCTCCAGCGTTCCCTCATTCACGTGGGTCACGATGCGGTAAGCCTCTGTCAGCACTGTTTGTCCGTATTTGCAATGCGGACCGCTCATCTTCGGGTTCAGCTTGCGCAATGATTGTTGAAGGTCAGACACATACCACGGTTCGCGGAAGTCTCGCTCCACGTCGTAGCCGCATTCGTACTGGTAGCCCATTCGCTTGAATAGGTCTATCAGCGTCTGCTCATAGCTGTTTTCGTTGTATGCTACCATAATCGTACCAATTTAATCTTCTTGCTCGTAATAATAAGAATAGTCGATGCCTTTCATAAAAGTCTCGCGGTCGATGGCATTGAGATAGTCGCGTTTGCCTATCTTACTCCAATCGATACAGAGTCCAAGTCTTTTCTTCAGCATCAGGTCAAGCCAGATGCGTGTCGAACGACCATTGCCTTCCATAAATGGATGGGCCATGTTCATTTCTATATACTTGTCAACAATCTCATCGAATGTGCCTTCTGGCATTTCCTCTACAGTTTGCAGATATTGGTGCAGGTGCTCGGCCAGGCAGAAAAGAGTGTTCCCTTTCGAAATCGTCTTGGTGCGTATCTTACCTGCAAAGTCATATAGCCCGCCAAACAAGAAGGCATGTATTTGTTGTAGGCTCTTCACCGTCCCTGGTTTCATGTCGTCGAGCAGTCCGCTCTCTAAGAGTGTATAGGCCTTTTTCTTGCTCTGCCCGTCTATAGTGTTGTCGCTATATACGAACCAGTCGAGGAAATCTGCCGTTTTCTTGCTTGGAATCACCCTTACCAACTGGATGATATCGTCCTGAGCAAAACAATCAGTAGCATATTGCTTACCATCGGCAGCTGTCATCTTCAGTTGACTACAACGTGTAGTCAACTCGTTACCCGCTTTCTTCAGTCTGGTTTTCAATACGCTCCAATACTTTCTTGGACTCGGACTATCCGTAATAGCGCCAACAATATCCACAATAGAGAACCACCATAGGGATTTCTCTTCGTCCCATACGGCCCGCACTTCGCGGTCATTGAAAAACCTTATCGACTTCTTGCTCATGACTGATTCTTTTTGTTACACCTTTTTTACATTATAACGTCACATCCCCTCTTAATTCGCCCGACATCAAGTGTGGAAGGAGGGTGTCACGGAGAGAGGCAAGACGACGAGACTCTTTCATGTTTGAGATAATTTGATTATGCAAAGGTCTCATTATCGAATCGATAGTAGCCATATTGATTTCATCTGGCACGATAACCTTGGCTTTGTCAAGCTCCCCTCTCTTAATATGTCCCATGGTGACAGCTTTATCCTTTGCGATATGAATAAAGTTATCAAGATGGTGCTTTGTCCATAGATATACAAACCATTCTGGATAATCTTTTGGTTCTACAACGAATAGATGCTGATTTAGGCCGCATTTACCACCACACCATACTTTAACCATAAGTGTTCCAGACCATGAGAAGATAATGTCTCCATCATCAATAATGTATTTGCTACCAATCAATGAAGGTGAGCATAATTCCGAACTATCGTCAGTAAAGCCTTGCCCAAGTTCTTTTATTTTTAGGACTGGTAGACCAGACTCACCGTCCGTAGGACGATATTTCTGCATTGCCAAACCATTGATGTAATCTGCAATGCCTGACAAAGATACGACCTTCCAGTCTTTGGGAATAGAACCTAATTCTGATTCTTCAAATTCTCCACCTGCAAATGGCTCAAAATCTATAAACCTAGCCTTGTAGAGCGCCTGTGCCATTTGTTCTAAATTATCGTTTATCCGCCTATTTATCTCAATTTTATCATCAAGTGAAGAGAGAACTTTGGCGATTCGCTGTTGATTCTCCAAATAGGGAACTTCTATTTCGAAATTTGCAAAGGTTGACTTGTTTATAATAGGTACTGCAGTTGATGTTTTGCTTAAAAAGTTCAACTGCTTACCTACAATAGTCATCAGATAATAGATATAATCTGTATCGTTCTCTTCTGTAGGAATTATCGAATTAAACTGTTGATTGGTGACAGTTGGCTCATTTGTTATAACCACCTTTCCCAAGTCGGAGCCGATACAACTAACACACACAGACTTTGGGGGAAGTAGGCAATTTTTCACTTTGCTTAATCCCTCTTCGGTAATTGTCTTCATGGTTTTGGGGGCATACTTACCAGACAAGTCATCAGATGGTGTCAAGAATGGGATGTTACCACCATAGTTTTGAGCAATAGATGTCCTTGGTGTTTTACCAGTAACAATCCTGCCTAAGTCCGATATGCGTTTCTTGTATAGTTCCATAAATGAGAATTTACAAGTTCGTAACATTTAAATTCAGTTCGCCAGACATCAAGCGTGGAAGAAGCGTGTCCCGAAGAGAGACGAGCCTTTCGCTTTCTTCATAAGTATGCTTTTGCATATCTATAAAATGCTCATAAATAACATTGAAATTCTCCACAACATGAAGAGGTGGTATAATACATTGTATAAAGGTAAAGTCCTTGTAATTCAAGGATTGTCTTACACCGCCTATCGCGCGAAGATTCACTTCGGTCTTGAACTTTTCTGTCTTTCTGTACAAGTCAAACAAATAGGCATACCCATCCTTGCATGAAAACACCACGTAAACAGGGCTTACACAGCCATCAAAGTTATAGTTATTTCTACCTAAAGATCCAATATTGACACGGGCTGGATTATAAGCAAAATCACCTATCTCAACGACTTTGTATTTGGTTATACTCTCACTAAAGACTTGCTTTGTGAAATACTCTTCTGAAAGCATCAGCTGGCCAGTTGTAACAGGGGACAACACTTTCATATCGACTCTATCACAAACTTTTTCTGCCTTTTGCGCTGTTATATCTTCAAGTGAACCAGCTTTCCATCCTTTGGGAATCATGCCTTGCTCAGAATTCACAAACTCACCATTTTTGAACGGCTCGAAGTCAACAAACCACGATTTGAACATAGCTTGTGCCTGCTGCTCTAAATTATCGTTTTCAAGTGAAGTCAGAAGCCATATTAGCATGACTTCGAAGAAGGCATAGTAGAAATTATCGTTTATCCGCTTGTTTATTTCTATTTTATCATCAAGAGATTTGAGGAAAGCAACTACTTTGTTTTGATATACTAAAGATGGTATTTCGATTGATAAATTCTTTAGTGCATCTATGGTTATTTGTGATTGAGCAGAACCACTATCCAAATATCTAAGGTTCTTGATAAGATATTTATAATGAAGATAGTATGGGTTACAAATTTGAGTATCAACAACCACTGAAATTGACAGGTTTGTCAAGAAACAGTCTTCCTTGGCGACCTTAACGTCTCCAGTTCCACCTACTCCACGAGCCACAACCACCAATGTTCCTTTCGAACAATTGAAGGTATCTGCCATTCCAACGTAACGGTAGCCAGACCATATTGGGTACTTATATCCTTCTGATGAAGGAGGTAACTTGCCATATTTCATCGTAGAGATATCCCCTAACTTATATTTTTTCCACTCTTCCATAAATGAGAATTTACATGTTCATTGTTCTGCTCTTAGTCCCCTTTCATAGCCTTTTAGTGTTGGCTCAGCTGATGAAGCGTCGATGAGAAAGTTTTACGTTGTTCTGACTCACCATAGCGTAATGCATGGTGGTATCTATCTTTACATGCCCCAAGAGCTTTTGCACTTGCTCCACGGGCATTCCCTTGTCGATGGCCATTGTAGCCAATGTACGCCGAAACTTATGGGGATGCACTCGTGGCACATTGGCTTCTCTGCCAATCTTGCGTAACCGTACCTCTACACCCGATATTTGCAACCGTTTCTGCGGATTGTTGAGCGACACAAACAGTGCTTTGTTCTGGTCGCTTCGCTCATTCAGGTATTGCTGTAAATGAATTTTGGCACGCGCATTGAAATAAACAATGCGCTGTTTGTTGCCTTTTCCAAATACCACGCATTCACGCTCCGTGAAGTTGATATCCTCACGGTTGAGTTTTACCAATTCGCCTACACGCATACCAGTAGATGCCAGAAGGTCAATCATAGCCAAGTCGCGTGAACGGGTGCAAGTGTCACGAATGCTCTCCAAAGACTCGTCGGAAAGCACCTCACGAACTTGTGTGCCTGTCTTCACCTTGTGGATGCGCCGTACAGGGTTCTTCAAGATATAGTCCTCCTCTTCGAGCCAAGAGAAGAACGATGAGAAGATACGACGAACGTTGTCAACCGTTACCTTTGTGGCGTTGTGCTTCTGTTGGAATACAGCCAGAAATGCCCTGATGTCCTCGGTGGTAAAGTCGGTAAACCGCTTAGGAATGTTATCAGCAAGCAGTTTGATGGTGTTGCCATAATAGCGAATGGTGGGCTGGCTGCATCCCTCTACTTGCTTGGCAGAGAGGAAAGCCTTCAACAGCGTTTCGTTGGACGTAGCCAACGATGGTGCCTGTTCCTCGCCCTTACTGATGGTGTACTTGCTGATGGTCTTCAGTAGTACGCCATTCAGTCTCGCTATTTGTTCAACACTCAGTATTTCAGCCATTGCATTGCTGATTTCTAAAATTAGTTTTTCTTTCATTGTTCTCCGATATTATGTTGTTATACAATAATAGCGAAGAATATGTTCTGTGCCCTATATCTTAAAACCGATGCTGCCTAACTGACGGCGTATCTCATCCTCTAACTGGTGACTCTTTTCAAAGAGTCCACTCAATTCTGAGGTCAACCGTTGCATCTTTTCTTCAAACGGTTCGCCGTCGTCTTGCTGTTCGGCTATACCTACATATCGGCCCGGTGTGAGAATAAAGTCCTGCGTCTTGATGTCCTCGATGGAGCGCACGGCACAGAAGCCTTTCTCGTCTTCGAGCGTACCATTGCGGAAATGTTCGAAAGTCTCTGCAATATGGGCGATGTCCTCCTTCTGCAACTCACGTACGGCACGAGTCACCATTGTTCCCATCTGTCGGGCATCAATGAAAAGCGTCTTTCCCGGCTGCTGCTTGTTGCGTGTGAGGAACCACAGCGATACGGGTATGCCAGTAGAGTAGAATAACTGTGACGGCAGGGCAATGATACCCTCTACCAAGTCAGCCTCGATGATGCGTTGTCGGATGTCGCCCTCGCCACCTGTCTGTGATGACAAGGCGCCGTTTGCCAGTACCAGACCGATACGACCCGTAGGCGAGAGGTGGTGAATCATGTGTTGCATCCAAGCGAAGTTGGCGTTGCCGGCAGGCGGCAGTCCGAACTTCCAGCGTGGGTCTTTCTCCAGTTTGTCGGCTCCCCAATCGCTGAGATTGAACGGTGGGTTAGCCATGATGAAGTCGGCCTGCTGGGGTTGGCTTCCTGACCATATACGCTGATACCCGAAAGTTCCTTCTGGTGGTTCTTGATGAACTTGGCACTCTGCACAAACATACCGCCCGAACCACAGCAGGGGTCGTAGACACGGCCTTGGAAGGGCTGCAGGATCTCAACGATGGTACGAACGATGCAACTTGGCGTATAGAATTCGCCGGCATTCTTACCTTCCATCGAAGCGAACTTCTGCAGACAATACTCATAGACGCGCCCCAACAGGTCTTTCTCGTCGCCAGAGGCATACATCTCAATATTGGAGAAGAGGTCAACCACATCACCCAAACGACGCTTATCTAGTTCTGGACGGGCGTAATTGCCGGGCAGCACACCCTTCAGTTTTGGGTTCTCACGCTCAATTGCTTGTAATGCATCGTCAATGACACGACCTACTTCAGGTGTATGGGCTGCCAAAGAAATGACGCTCCAACGTGCTTCCTGTGGCACGAAGAAAACACCATCGGCCTCGTACTCATCTTTATCCTCCACATCAGCATACTCATCCTCTTTTAGTTCTTTGAACTTCACCTCAAATTTGTCACTGATATACTTCAGGAATATCAAGCCAAGCACTACTCCTTCATACTCCGAGGCATTCAAGTTGCCACGTAGTTTGTCGGCTGCTCGCCATATCACCTCTTCAAAACCAATCGAGGTTGTATTTTCATTTTTTTTCTTTGCCATTATTAAAATGCAAGTTCCCCCAAGCAGTGTCTCGACAGGCGACCAAACCTTTATGCATACACTGCGAGAGAGTTTTATTAAATTATTTTAGCCTGTTGGCTGCTGGGGTCTTTGCCGATGAATGTATGCGCTGATGTTTTTCGTGCGTACATAGCATTGGCCACAAAGTTACTTAAAATTTTTCAAATAGAGGGACACTTACCTGTAAGAAAGGTGAAGAAGACGATTTTTGCCTCATTTCTGCATCAATTTGTCACATACACCTTAGAAAATCGTTTGGGAACATGGCTTATAGCCTTTATGTCAAATGTCTGTGTTTCGGTTATTTATGTTCAAAAATCGAATTCATCGCCATACAAAAAAATCATCCGATGGAGCATAAGCCCCATCGGATGATGATAGAATAAAGAAAGGGGTTGTTACAACTTTAGCAAATCTTTCTTCTACAGGTACTAAAACCTATTTGTAAACCGATAGCAGCAACTCCATAAAAGTTTCCCATGCCCTCGGTAAAAGACCGCGAGCACGGGAAAAGGGGTATTAGAATTCAATAGTTGTTTTTATTCGTATTTCGTCTTGAATACACGCTGCAGTTGCACTGGTTCGCTTGAATTGTTGGTGTTGTTAGAAGTGGTTTCTTCGTCCAGGTCCATGTAAGACCTGTTTGCGTAGGATGCACTTTCATCTATGCCGAGGTTGTTGGGGTTGGCGTTGAAATAGAACCTGTCGCTTCCCCAATAAAAACCGCTCCAGTTGGGCGAGGAAGTATGCACCAGACTGAATCTTTGCCTTGTTCCGTTATACATCTCAATGTATCCAGAGAAGTGATTGTCGGTGAGACAGTATTCGTAAATTGTCACATATGAATTGTCCTCTATGAAATGGATTTTGATGTTTCCATTTACGACTTCCCACTTGATGTGGTTTGCGATGTAGTTGCGTTCCCATCCATAACTTCTGTAGTCGTTGTAGTAATCAATCCAGTAACCGTCACCGGATGCGAATTTGGAAGGATTGCGTAGGAAGCATACTTCTGAATAAGAAGCGTCATAGTATTCTCCCCGACCGTTGATTTGGTAAGATACATACATGTTACCTTTCCAGTTGCCGTCAAGTGTCATCGCGATTAATTCGTCTTTTTCACAACTTGTCATTGTGACCGACAAAAGGGCTGCGACTGCCAACATCATTGTGTGAAGATAATTTTTCATTTTCGTATTTTTTTTATGTTTGTTATTTCAATCCGTTGAAGTTTTTTTCCTTTTCTGCATTGCAAAGTTATGATGGCTTTCCTCATGGTGGAAATTTTTTCGTGCTTTTCTTTTATTGTTCATGCGACAAACGCGAGGCAATGCGACAAGTGGCAAAAAAGGTCTTGAAAATTGTCGCAAAAGTAGTTCTTCTGAAGATATTATTCACGATTTAGGGATAAGCACAGGAGTGTGGTTCCATATAAAAAGATGGTAGGATATGATAGTTTTAACCATTCAACATTAATAACAGAAGCAAACCTATCAACATCGCTTACCCCCCCAAAAAAAATCACGGCACAGAAGACGAAGGCAAAAAAGTCGTCAACCCGATGAGGATTAGCGACCCGATGAAAAGTAAGCGTCTCCGCAATTACGCATTGACTTTTCACCAACCTTCTTATCCCATTAAAGAGAACATCTTGTTCAGCCATCCGGCAAGAGGGGACGTACTGCTCAGAAGTCCGCCATTGAACTGCAAATTCAGCATCGAGAAACGGATGCGCCAGGAGTTTCTCGCCATACAAAAAAAATCATCCGATGGAGCATAAGCCCCATCGGATGATGGTAGAATAAAGAAAGGGGTTGTTAGTCGTCGTATGCGAGCAATTGCCCGTCGGCAGTGAATTTCAGTTCGATGTCGTTGGAGAGTTGCACCTCGTAGCCATAGTGCTCCTTGTCGATTTTGACGATGTCGGTACTGCCGTAGTGGGCGTCCACGAAGTTGGCGATGGGAGGAGGAACGATGCCGTAGGGAACGGCATTGTAGTTGCAGTCTACCATTTCCCAGTTGCCTGCCAGGTCGAAGTCAATCTCCACACCATTGTTGAGGCAGGCTTCATAGGCATCGCCGTCGAAGTCGGAGTCATAGACCGCGTAGTCGATGACCTGTCCGGGGAAGTAATTCTGTACGAAGGCCTTTGCGGCTTCGGGCAACTGCGTTGTGGGAACTGTCACATCCTGTGCGAAGGTGGAAACGGCTTGCATGGTCATGCAAAGGAGTGCTGCGAAATAAATCTTTGACTTTTTCATAATTGTATTCTTTTTGTTGTTAATATTTCTTTTGTTGATGCCTCCGGAAACCCGTTCGTTTCTTTCGACATGGCAAAGATAGGTCGGAATAGCATGGAGAGCATCACTTTTTCTTGTTTTTCTGTCTGAAAGGTTGCGACAACAGTCCCTATTTCCGACAAATGCGGAAAAAAAAGGAAATTGCTGTCGCAAACATAGTCGTGCAAACATCGAATAACGGATAAAACCGCCTTGCGCATTAGCGGTTCCTTATAGATGGGTTTCTTACCCTTTTTGAATCATTTTTGAATCGTTTTTTGGAATAAATCCCTGTCGTGAGGCTTTTTTGCCTATTATTTCCTATCTTTGCCGTTGTATACCACAAAACCCGTTATGGCACCATGAAACAAACGATTCTTAACCTATTTATACCATGTTGCTTGTTGCTGTCCTTCAGTCTACAGGCCGAGGCGGCAGATTACCTTATCCGCGACTATGGCGCAGTGAGCGACACCACACAACTCTCCACCGAGGCCGTGCAGCGCGCCATCGACGACTGCCACAGGGCAGGAGGGGGAAGAGTGGTGGTGAGCGCCGGCAACTACAAGGTAGGCACCCTCGTGCTCCGCTCGCACGTGAACCTACACCTGGAGGCAGGAGCCACCATCTATGGCAGCACGTCGCTGGCAGACTATAGGCCTATGCGCTCTTCGTATGTCTCTCTGCGCACGCAGACAGAGACCGTGCAACTCATCTATGCCGACAATGTGGACGATGTGGTCATCGACGGCTTCGGCACCATCGACGGACAAGGCCGGGCGTTCCCCAAACTCTCGTGGAACGATGAGGGCATCACCCGTCCCCATCTGCTGCGCTTCATCCAGAGCCGCGATGTGGTGGTGAAAGACGTGACGCTGAAGAATTCCGGCTGCTGGATGCAGCATTACTTGGCCTGCGACCGTCTGCGCATTGAGGGCATCAAGGTGCGCAACCGCAACAACTACAACAACGACGCCCTCGACATCGATGGGTGTCACGACGTGGTGGTAAGGGGGATGATAGCCGACAGCGACGACGACGGTATCACCCTCAAGAGCACTTCGCCAAGGTGCTGCGAGAACATCCGCATCGCCGACTGCGTGGTCTCCAGCCATTGCAACGCCGTGAAACTGGGTACGGAAACCAACGGAGGCTTCCGCAACATCAATATCTCGGGCATCGTGGTGAAGCCGAGCGAGGACCAGAAGGAGAAGTTTTTCGGACAGTGGATAGGGTCTTCGGCCATCTCGCTCGAGATTGTTGACGGGGGTGTGCTCGAGAATGTCAGCATCTCCGATTTCACCGTCGAGGGCACGGAGTCGCCCATCTTTATCCGTCTCGGCAACCGCGGCAGGGGATACAAGGATGGGCAGGTGATAGACAACGTGGGGAAAATCGACGGGGTGCGCCTCCACCACATCCAGGTGAGGAATGCCGGGTCGATGGGGTGCTCCATCACCGGTCTGCCCGGACATCCAGTGGAAAATGTGTGTATCGACCACGTCACCATCCACCACAAGGGTGGTGTGACGGAAGACCAAATGCAGGAGATAGCACAGCGCGTGGCCGACGAGAAGGAGAAGGAGTATCCGGAGGCCACGATGTGGGGCAACCTGCCGGCAAAGGGCTTTTTCGTGCGACACGTCCGCCATATCCGGTTTTCCGATTTCGAAGTGACCACCATCCAGCCCGACTGCCGGCCCGAGATAGTGAATGAGGACGTTGAAGGCCGATAGCCAGTTGAAGATAGAAATGAATGAGAATATGAGAATACGGTGTATCATCTTGCTCATGGCCGCCAGTGTTTGGGCATGGGCACAATCCAACAGGGTGACCTGGGGCGACCAGGGCAACGGCACCTATGTCAACCCGGTAATCAATGCCGACTTCTCCGACCCCGACGTGATACGCGTGGGCGAGAAATATTATATGGTGGCGTCGGACTTCCATTTCCTGGGCATGCAGGTGCTGGAATCGGAGGATATGCTCAACTGGAAGTATGTAGCACAAGTGTACAGCAGGTTTGATGAGCCGGGATGGGACGACAACCGGCACTACGCTGGAGGGTCGTGGGCGCCTGCCATCCGCTACCATAACGGAGAGTTCTATGTCTATTTCTGTACACCCGACGAGGGTCTGTATATGAGCAAGGCCAAGGAGGCGGCAGGACCATGGTCGCCGCTGCACCTGGTGAAGAGAGTGGAGAAATGGGAAGACCCATGCCCGTTCTGGGACGACGACGGCAAGGCCTATCTGGGCAGGAGCCGCCATGGCGCCGGGCCCATCATCGTGCACAGGATGTCGGACGACGGCACACAACTCCTCGACGACGGGGTGACGGTATACACCGGACCCGTGGCGGAGGGCACCAAATGGATGAAGTGCAACGGATACTACTACCTGATTATCCCGGAGGGTGGGGTAGGCCAGGGATGGCAGACCGTGTTGCGCTCAAAGAACATCTATGGACCATACGAGAAAAGAGTGGTGCTCGAACAGGGGTCGACAACCGTCAACGGACCCCATCAGGGCGCGCTGGTAGACACCCCTGAGGGCAACTGGTGGTTCTATCATTTCCAGGAGACACCCGTCCTCGGGCGTGTGGTGCACCTGCAACCGGCTCGATGGGTGGACGACTGGCCGCTCATGGGAGTGGATATCGACGGCAACGGCATAGGGGAGCCGGTGGCGGTGTGGACCTCGCCTTATCCCGATTCCCAACCTGTGAAGTGGCAGACCGACGACGACTTCAGTGGCAGTAGCCTGGCGCTGCAATGGCAGTGGAACCACAACCCCCGCGACAGCCATTGGAGCCTCACGGAGCGAAAGGGGTGGCTCACGCTCCATGCCCTGCCTGCCGGTGGGTTGAGAGAGAGCCACAACATGCTCACACAGAAAGTGATGGGCTACACCAGCGAGAGCACCACGATGCTCACCAGCGTGGGGGAATGCCGCGCCGGCTTGTGCTGCATGGGCAGGCAGTTCCGCGCCATTGGCATCTGCCCGGAGGGCATCTACGTGGATGCCAACGGCGAGCAGGTGGTGGTGAAGAGAGGCAAATTTGCCCGGCTCTTCTTCCGCGTGACCAACGACAGCAAGAACAACCTCCACCAGTTCTACTACAGCACCGACGGCAAGCACTATGTGGTGGCAGGCGACGCCTTCTCCATGCGTAGCGGTTTCTGGAAGGGAATACGTGTGGCACTCTTCTGCTACGGGGAGAATGGCAAGGCACAATTCGATTTTTTCAGGATGGATTATCGATAATTCCGATTTTTGTCTTAACTTCGCAGAAAAATTACAGTGATGAGAAAATACGTTGCATCAGCACTCTTCATGGCATTATGGGTCACCATGCTCATAGGGTGCGTAGACAGTTTGAAAAATCAGGTGGAGATCATCAACAAGCAATGTCCTATCGACTTGGGCATCTTGGGTGAGGTGACACACGTCGACCTCGATGACAGAACCATTGTCTATCATGTCTCCACCAATCCTTCCGTGCTGAATATCAGTAGGCTGAAAGACCATCAGAAAGACGTAAAACAGGGAATTCTGCTCAATTTCTCCAACGATAGAGCCACCTTGGCGAATTTCATCGCGGCAAAGTGCAATCTCAGGTATGAGTATACCGACAGCCAGAGCGACGAGCGACTCATCATCGACATCTCTGCCGAGGACCTGAAAAACGTGAATGCACTCGTGGCCAACCCACAGGAACTGGCACGAAAGAGGGTGGAGAATTTTGTGACTACCGGCAGGCTGCAGTTGCCGCTGCATGTAGACGAGGTGACGACTCTCGACGATATCATCATTGAAGGTGACAACGTGGGGTATGTCTATACCCTCGATGAAACGGCTATCTCGCCCGACACCATCAGGGAGAGACTCGGTGTGCTCAGGGAGAATATCGAGAGGAGCCTGAGAGGAGAGGACCTCTCGATGATCATGCTCGTCGACGCGCTCACGAATGACCACAAGGGACTTATCTACCGCTATTTCCTCAACAAATCGAAAGAGCGGTTCGACATCACGTTCACTCCAGAGGAAATTGAAAAAATTATGCTTGGCATTCCTTCCAATTTGGAGTTGAATGAGCACATGAATTGAGAATCAGGCCATTGGGCTTTGTCGGTATTCGTTGACGACTCGACTTGGCTCAAACAAGTTGGGCTCTTCTCTGGCTGCTCATCCGGCCATAATGATGCAAGGCTGGCACCTATTTACGAAAAAAGAGCGGCACCTCACGGCGACGCCCTTTTCCCCAATTAAACTTATATAATACACTTCGGTTGTCATTTTCCCAGGTATATGCCACCACAACGGGTGGACATGACATGACAGTGCATATCGCAGCATAAGAGCGCGGAGCAAAGCCCCGGCACTATCAGTGACTTAAAAATCATCGTTTTGCCGCATACCCCTTACATCGAGAGGTGACGACAAGCCTGCGAAAGGCTTGAAAAGGCAGGTCTTCTGACTACGCTCCCGCCAACTGGCGCCTTCCCGCCCAAATGGGCAGTGGCATCGTGCCAATGGCGATAAAGGAGCACACAGCTGCGAGACAGTCGGGGATTCACACCCCGTTCCCTTTGCTAATCGCGTGTAGCGAACCTTATCGATGCAAAAATAGGGATTTTCCCCGAAACAACAAAATTTTTTGCCGAAAATTTGTTGGGCTCAGCAAAAGTCTATATCTTTGCAACGGATTGACGCCACGGCGCTCCATTTTTTCAGTATTTCACTATTAACAGTAACAACTTAACACTATTGCCTATCGGAACAACATTACTTAATTACCAACATATTTAAGGAATGGAATTATTGAATGAAATGACCGACGAACAGTTGGCATTGTCATACATCGACGGTAACAATAGGGCGTTTGATTTGTTGTTGTCAAGAACACAATCCAAACTCTTTACTTATATCATGTTCGTGGTCAGAGACCAGGACGTGGCCAATGACATCTTCCAAGAGACGTTCGTCAAGGTGATCGTGAAACTCAAGCAGGGGAAATACACCAACTCCGGGAAATTCTCTGCCTGGCTGGTGAGGATAGCCCACAATGTCATCATGGACTGGTATCGCGAGCAGAAGTCGGAGAAAATCGTGGAGCCTACAGAGGACAACGACCTCTCCAACCTCGGGGGGAATGAGTTGCTCGACCTCAACGTGGAGAACCATTTCGTCAACGAACAGGTGCTCGCTGATGTGAAGAAGATGATGAACATGCTGCCACCATCGCAGCGCGAGGTGGTGTTCATGCGCTTCTATCAGGAGATGTCGTTCAAGGAAATCGCCGAGGCCACCAACGTGAGCATCAATACCGCCCTCGGGCGTATGCGGTATGCCATCCTCAATCTGCGGCGCATGGCCAAGCAGCATTCCATGGTGCTGCAACTGGATTGACAGAACCGTCAGCATGCAAGAATCCCCCATGCTCACAATTCGTAGCATGGGGGATTTTTTTTCTTCTTCTTCTTACAATACTTTCAGACTGTGAATGGTGGCTATCGGATCGGCAGCCTTGAACACATAACTGCCACTCACCAACACGTCGACACCGGCGGCTACCAGGCGGGGCGCCGTCTCCGACTGCACGCCGCCGTCGACCTCGATAAGCGCGTGGCTGCCACTCTCGCTGATGAGGCGGCGAAGGCGTTTCACCTTCTCTATGGTGTGCTCAATGAACTTCTGTCCGCCAAAACCGGGGTTCACGCTCATCAGCAGCACCATGTCGACATCGCAGATGATGTCTTCGAGCAGGGAAACGGGAGAGGAGGGGTTGAGCGTCACGCCAGCCTTCATGCCTGAGCGGTGAATCTCTGCCACCGTGCGGTGAAGGTGGGTGCAGGCTTCATAGTGCACGTTCATCATCATGGCGCCCAACTTCGCCGTGCGTGAGATATACTCCTCGGGGTGGACGGTCATGAAATGCACGTCGAGGGGCTTCTTGCAGATGGAAGCCACCGCCTCGAGCACAGGAAAGCCAAACGAGATGTTGGGCACGAAAACGCCGTCCATCACGTCAAGGTGAAGCCAGTCGGCCTCACTGCTGTTGAGCATATCGATGTCATGCTGCAGGTTGGTGAAGTCGGCAGCCAATAACGATGGGGATACCAGTGTAGACATAATGTATCAGTTAAGGCAATACACGCCACTTTGCCCGTTCATGTCGATTACACGATAGGTGTAAGCAAATTCACGGATGAAGTTCAATGTGCGGGCAGAGGGTTGGAATTCTTCTTGGGTAAAAATTTTCATAGGCAAATCATTGATTGGTGTTTATTTTATTAACGATGCCTGTGCACGATTATTATATAAAAATGAAAAAATATTCACGTTCTTTTTGTTCTGCGCTCGACTTTTCGTAACTTTGCTGCTACGCAGCGAAGTTACTCCGTCTCGGCATAAAAAAAGAATGGAATTCTTTTTGTTCTGTGCTCGACTTTTCGTAACTTTGATACTTCGTGCCGAAGTTACTTCGTCTCGGCATAAAAAAAGAACAAGATTCTTTTTGTTCTGCGCTCGACTTTTCGTAACTTTGCAATCCAAAAGAAGATAGGCCAGTTTCCGGTTTCTCCGGAAAAGCCGAATTGGAAGAAAACCAGATAATAGAATCAAAAGATATATGATTATTAAAGTTTGCGGCTTGCGTGTTGCCCAGAATATACGCGAGGTGAGTGCACTCGATGTGGACTGGATAGGACTGGTATTCTGGAAAGACAGTCCCAGGTTTGTGACACAGTACTCTTCAAGGGGAGGGTTCATCCCCGACTATACATCGATAGACTCTGAGGTTCCAACACTGGGTGGAAAACCCATCTTCAGATATCAAGAGAACAAGCCCAAGAGGGTGGGGGTATTCGTTGACGACATGCCCCAGAACATCGTCACGAGGGTGGCCAACTTCAAACTCGACTTTGTGCAGTTGCATGGCGAGGAGAGTCCGGTGATGATACAGAACCTCAGGGCGACGCTTGAGCCCGACATCCGTAAAGGCGTGAAGATTATCAAGACCATCAACGTGGAGCGTCCGGAGGATTTCGACAAGTGCAAGCCCTATCTCGGAGAGGTGGATTATTTCCTCTTCCACAATCAATGTGCACAAAAAGGTGGGTCGGGCGAGAAGTTCGACTGGGCCTTGCTCGATAGTTACAACTATGATGTCCCCTTCCTCATCAGTGGAGGTATCGGTCCCGACGACGTGGAGGCAGTGAAAGCCATCAGCCATCCACAGTTTGCCGGCATCGACATCAACTCGAAGTTTGAGAGCGAAGTGGCAGTAAAAGATGTCGAGAAAGTGAAATCTTTTGTTGAAGCCTTGAGGGCATAGGCCAGAAAAGGTGATAAATGTGCGTCTATCATTCCATTTATGGATGTAAACACAATAAACCAGACTCCAGACAATCTCGACGGCAATGAGGGGAAAGACCTTGCCCCATGGTATGCCATCAGGCTGTTTTCCAACAGCCAGGCCAAGGTTGGTGACTATTTCAAGGAGAATGGGCTAGAGTTCTTCATTCCCATGCAGTATCGTGACTACATGGATGAAAACGGGAAACACCGGAGGAAACTCAGACCCGTGGTGAGCAACCTCATCTTCGTGAAGAAGTCGCTGCGCCAGCAAGCCATGGCAGAGTTGATTACCCATTGCCAATACAAGATGTCGGTCATCACCCGCGACCGCTCCACCCGCGACTATTACGAGATTCCCGCCAAACAGATGTTCGAGTTCCAGGCGATGTGCAATCCCGAGATAGAGATGAGGAAATACTTGAATGCCGAGGAGGCACGTCTCAAGGTTGGCACGCCGGTGCTGGTGAGCCACGGTCCGCTAAAAGGGCTTACGGGGCGTCTTGTCAGGCAAAACCACAAATACTTCCTCCTCAAGGAGGTGCCCGGCCTAGGCGTGATGCTGAAGGTTTCGAGATGGTGCTGCCAACCCATTGAAAGTTAAAATCATCTAGAATCTCTAGAAAATCTAGAATCTCTAGATACTCTAGAATATCTAGAAAATCTAGTTTTAAAAAATCAGGCTTCAAGGGCGACCTTGAAGCCTGATTTTTTAAAACTCTGATGTGAAGTGAAACTTAATGTGCTTGAAGTCTTCTTGCGCCATGCTCAGCACATAGCCGCTGTCGGCGAGGAACACGTCGCGCCCCTCACGGTCCTTGGCCATATATTGGTATTTGCGCTTCTTGAAATTCTCCAGTTCCTTTTCATCGTCAGACTCTATCCAACAGGCTTTGTGTAAGTGGACGGGTTCCCAGCGGCAGCGCGCATTGTACTCGTTTTCCAGGCGGTATTGGATGACCTCGAACTGCAACTGTCCCACAGTACCGATGATTTTCCGTCCGTTGAACTGGTTGACGAACAACTGTGCCACGCCTTCGTCCATCAATTGCTCGATGCCCTTGGCCAATTGTTTCGACCGCATCGGGTCGTCGTTCTCGATATATTTGAACATCTCGGGAGAGAACGATGGGAGACCGCGGAAATGCAGCAGTTCGCCCTCGGTCATGGTGTCGCCAATCTTGAAGATGCCGTTGTCGGGCAGTCCGATGATATCGCCGGGATAGGCCTCGTCGACCGTCGACTTGCGCTGTGCCATGAACTGGGTGGGCGAACTGAAGCGCAGCGTCTTGCCCAGGCGAACGTGGTAGTAGGGCTGGTTGCGCATGAACTTGCCGCTGCAAACCTTGCAGAAGGCGATGCACGAACGGTGGTTGGGGTCGATGTTGGCGGTGATTTTGAACACGAAACCGGTGAATTTCTCCTCCTCAGGACTCACCTCGCGCTCCTCCGCCGTCGTGTTGCGAGGACAGGGGGCTATCTTCACGAAGCAGTTGAGCAGTTCCTGCACACCGAAATTGTTGAGCGCGCTGCCGAAGAACACCGGGGCGACGGTAGCCGAACGATAGTCGTCGACATCGAATGAGGGGTAGATGCCGTCGATGAGTTCCAGGTCGTCGCGCAGTTGACCGGCGTCTTGTGCGCCCACGCGCTCATCGAGTTGGCTGCTGTTGATGTCGATTTCCACCTTCTCTGTCACGCGCTGCTTGTCGGGGGTGAACAAGTCGAGTTTCTGCTCGTAGATGTTGTATACTCCCTTGAACTTCACGCCTTGGTTGATGGGCCAGGAGAGAGGACGCACCTGTATCTGCAGTTCCTTCTCCAACTCGTCGAGCAGGTCGAAGGGGTCGCGGCCCTCACGGTCCATCTTGTTGATGAAGATGATGACGGGCGTGTTGCGCATGCGGCAGACGTTCATCAACTTGCGTGTCTGGGTTTCCACGCCCTTGGCGCCGTCCACCACGATGATGGCGGAGTCGACGGCGGTGAGGGTGCGGTAGGTGTCTTCGGCGAAGTCCTGGTGTCCGGGAGTGTCGAGGATATTCACCTTGTAGCCATCATAGTCGAATTCCATCACCGATGTGGAGACCGAGATGCCACGCTGCTTCTCGATGTCCATCCAGTCGGAGGTGGCAGTCTTGCGTATCTTGTTGCTCTTTACCGCGCCAGCCACTTGTATCTGGCCGCCGAAGAGCAGGAACTTCTCAGTGAGGGTGGTCTTGCCGGCGTCGGGATGCGAGATGATGGCAAAGGTGCGCCGGCGTTCTATTTCTTGATTCATTGTTGTAAAAGGATTGAGAGGCACTGGCGGAGGGAATCTTCCCAATAGGGAATCTCCAGACCGTAGGCCTGTTTGATTTTTGTCTTGTCGAGGATGGAATAAAGGGGGCGGGTGGCTGCCGTGGGGTATTCGGAGGTGTGCAGCGGACGGACATCGCAGGTGGTGATGCCGGCGATGCGGTGGATGGCCTTAGTGAAGTCATACCAACTCGTCACGCCCTCGTTGGTGTAGTGGAAAATGCCCGGTTGCACGCCCTGCTCGATGATGGTCATGATGGCAGAAGCCAGGTCGCGGGCGTAGGTTGGAGTGCCCACTTGGTCGAACACCACGCCGAGTGAGGACTTCTCTTGGCCCAGTCGGAGCATGGTCTTCACGAAATTCTTGCCAAACGAACTGTAGAGCCAGGCGGTGCGGATAACCATCGCGCGGCGGCAGAACTTCGTCACGCCCAACTCTGCTGCCAGTTTGGTGCTGCCATAGACGCTGTCGGGCGACGGGGTGTCGTCTTCTACATACGGGCGGTGCGACTTGCCGTTGAACACGTAGTCGGTGGAGATTTGTATCATCCATCCTCCGCGCTTGTCGATGGCGGCGGCGAGGTAGGCAGGGGCTATCGTGTTGAGGGTGGTGCATTTCTCGCGCTCGCTTTCCGACAAGTCGACGGCAGTGAAGGCGGCACAGTTCACTATGCCGTCAATCTGGTGGGTAGCCACGAAGTCGTCTACTGCAGCCTGGTCGGTGATGTCGAGTTCGCCGACATCGGTGTTGAAAAACGTGTGATGGCCGAAGGAGGGCTCCATGAGGCGGAGTTCGCTGCCCAACTGGCCGTTGCATCCGGTGATGAGGATATTCATTCTGTGATGGATTATGGTAGGTGAATGACCAGAGGTGTCAGTCGAATTCCAGTCCCTCGGTCTTGTCTTTCAGATAATAGTCGGAGAGCATGCCCATCAGCGTGCTGATTTCCTGTACGGCATGGTTGGTGTCGGGAGAGACTTCACGCTGCTGAAGCCGCAGCAGCATCACGCCATAGAGGGCGTTGAGGCAGGTCTCCACCTCGCTGGCATCGTGGTCGCTGCCACGCTTGCGCAGTTCCACGATGAAGGGCAGCACCTTGTAGTATTCGGCACGGTAGAAGGGGAAGCGGGCACTGTCGAGCAGGCGGGCATGGAGTTCGGCAAGGTCTTGCACCACAATCTTGTTGATTTGCAGGTGGCCTTGCTCGCGGCAGCCCTCCTGGGTGAGCATCCTGATGAGGTTGCCATACCAGTCGATGAGTTCTTCCTTGTCTTCCTCGCTGTAGTCGAAGCGCGACACATACTCGCGGCGTATCTTCGACAGGTTGCAGCCATAGGCGCGGATAAGGTCCTCTACCTGCCACATGTAGAGCACGTATTCGGCAATGCTTTTCTTACGTAATTCTTTTGCGATAAACATAATGGTAAATGATAAACTACGGCCTTGGGGGAAACGGCTTCAATGGCATGGCGTGCCCACTCAGTAACTGAAGGAGAAGAGGTTGAACACCGTGCCAAAGAGGATGATGACGGAGATGGCTATCACCAGCGCACCAATGAGTTTGTTGATCAGGATGATGCCGTAGTTCTGGAAACTGCTCCTGATCTTGTCGACAAGCCACGTGAGGCCATACCACCAGAGGATGGCACCCGCCACAATGCTCAGATAGCCTATCGCCACGACGAAAGGCTGGCCGGGGATAATGAACGCAAACTGCGCGAAACAGGCCATGAAGAGCAAGATGATGAGGGGATTGGAGACTGTCACCAGAAAGGCGGTGACGCCATTGTGGATGAGCGTGCCTTTCACGTTGCCGCTCTGGTGCATGTTCTTCGTGGGGTTGGAACGGTAACTGATGATGCCGAAGGTGAGCAGCATCAGGCTTCCCAGCAACTGCAGGTAGAAGCGGTAGGCGCTGTTGTTGACGATGTCCATGACAAAACTCATGCCCACACCGGTGATGAGCGCATAGAACAAGTCGCTTGCCGTGGCCCCGATGCCCGTGACGAATCCATACCAGCGCCCCTTGTTCAGCGTGCGCTGGACACACAGGATGCCCACCGGCCCCATGGGAGCCGACACAACCACCCCGATAATCAGTCCCTTGACTATGGTGTCTACAACGTCGATATGGAATGCAATAGGCATATCGTTTGCAAAATTGCTAAAAAAATGTGAAAGCCACAAATTTTGCGTGTAAAACTTTGTAGGCTGAACGATTTTTAATATCTTTGCTTCCCGAACACATGAAAGACATTTCAAATTTATATTTATCACCATAAACCATACAGACATGAATACACAGGAAACGATTAAGCCTTATGTGATAGGCTTGGACTTGGGAGGCACCAACTCTGTCTTCGGCATTGTGGACAGCAGGGGTGACATCAAAGCCACCACTGCCATCAAGACACAGGGCTATGAGAAAGTGGAGGAATATGTTGACGCGGCTGTGGAAGCCCTCAATGTGATTGTAGAACAAGTGGGCGGCATCGACCTCATCAAGGCCATGGGCATCGGAGCCCCCAACGGAAACTATTATAATGGAACCATAGAGTTCGCGCCCAACCTCTCGTGGGGGCACGACGGCGTAGTGCCACTCGCCAAACTCTTCAGCGACAAACTCGGCATTCCCGTGGCATTGACCAACGACGCCAACGCCGCCGCCATCGGTGAGATGATTTATGGCGTGGCAAGAGGTATGAAAAACTTCATTGTCATCACCCTCGGAACGGGTGTAGGCTCAGGTATCGTCATCAACGGACAACTCGTTTATGGATGTGATGGCTTCGCCGGTGAACTCGGTCATGTCATCATGAAGCGAGAGAACGGCAGGATTTGTGGCTGCGGCAGGAAAGGATGCCTCGAGGCCTATTGCTCCGCCACGGGTGTGGCACGGTCGGCACGCGAGTTGCTGCATACCACCGACAGACCTTCGCTGCTCAGGGAGATGAAGGCCGAAGACATCACGTCGCTCGACGTATCGATTGCTGCAGGAAAGGGTGATGAACTCGCCAAGGAGGTGTTTGAGTTCACTGGCGAGATGCTCGGTGCAGCATGCGCCGACTTCGCCGCTTTCTCCTCGCCAGAGGCATTCATCTTCTTCGGAGGACTGGTGAAGGCAGGCGACCTCATCATGGACCCCATCAAGCGGGGATATGACAAGAATGTGCTGCCCATCTTCCGCGGAAAGGCAAAATTCCTCATCAGCGGGCTCGACGGAGCCTCGGCAGCCGTCCTTGGCGCCTCGGCTATCGGATGGGAACTAACAAATCAGACAGGCGCCCGCTGAGGGCGCCTTCTCTTTGCCGCTCTATGCCGAATAATCATCCAACATGGTGATGCAAAGACACAGAGGATTTCTTTGTGTCGCTGTGTTGACAGTTCAATCACGATATGAGCAATTACGAAAAAGACATCAAGACTGCCGTAGAGGTAATGCGTAAGGGAGGGGTTATCCTCTATCCCACCGACACGGTGTGGGGCATAGGCTGCGATGCCACCAATGCCGCCGCCGTGGAGAAGGTATACCAAATCAAGCGGCGGCAAGACTCCAAGGCGATGATATGCCTCGTTGACAGCGACGCAAGGCTGCAGCGCTACGTCAGGCAAGTGCCCGCGGTGGCGTGGGACGTGATAGAGTTGGCCACTGCGCCCCTCACCGTTATCCTCGACGGGGCGGTGAACCTGGCACCCAACCTCATTGCCGAGGATGGGTCGGTGGCGATGAGGGTGACCGGTGAGCCTTTCTCAAAGGAGTTGTGCTACAGGTTTCAGAAACCCATCGTCTCGACCAGCGCCAACATCAGCGGGATGCCGCCGGCCTCCAACTACTGCGACATCGACCCGGAACTTCTCGAGGCCGTCGACTATGTGTGTACGTCGCGCCGACAGGAGAAGAAACCCCATACACCCTCTTCCATCATCAGAATCAAGGGCAACGGCGAGGTGACCATCGTGAGAAAATGACAGTATATAGATAAGATGCAGGAAACGACTACAGAGACAAGGACGGGCTTCTTTGAACGGCTCAACGAATGGAGGAAGCCATACGTGGCCGACAGGCAGTTCATGCTCTTGCTCAGTTTCTTCGTGGGACTGTTGGCTGCCTTTGCTGCCTTCGTGCTCCACTGGCTCATCGACGAGATACAACTGCTGCTCACCGCAGGGTTCAATTTCAGGTCGTACAACTGGTTGTACCTCGTGTTTCCCGTGGTGGGCATCTTCCTCACGTCGCTCTTCGTGAGGTATGTGGTGAGAGACGACATCAGCCATGGCATCACGCGCATCCTCTATGCCATCAGCAGGAAGAAGAGCCGACTGCAGGGGCACCACTGCTGGAGTTCGGTCATCGCGTCGGCACTCACCATCGGATTCGGAGGGAGCGTGGGGGCAGAGGCACCCATCGTGCTCACCGGTTCGGCCATAGGAAGTAACCTTGGTCAGGCGTTCCGACTCGACAGGCAGACACTCATGGTGCTCGTGGGGTGTGGCGCCTCGGCGGCGATAGCGGGCATCTTCAAGGCCCCCATAGCCGGACTGGTGTTCACCATCGAGGTGCTCATGGTCGACCTCACCATGGCATCGCTGCTGCCCATTCTCATTTCCTGTGTCACAGCCACCTGCTTCACTTATATCTTGGTGGGGAGTGATTCGCTTTTTCACTTCACCCTCGACTCTGCATGGCTCGTGGAAAGAGTGCCGGCAACTATACTCCTCGGCATTTTCTGCGGACTGGTGAGCCTCTATTTCATCAGGGTGATGACGGCCTGCGAGGGTGTGTTCGCCAAGATGCGCAACAAACCCTATTTTAAGTTGGCGCTGGGAGGCGTGGTGCTGAGTTGCCTCATCTTCCTTTTCCCGGCTCTCTATGGCGAGGGCTACAACAGCATCAACATCCTCATCAACGGACGGACGGAGGCCGACTGGGACATGGTGCTCAACAACTCGCTCTTCTACGGCCATGGCAACCTTTTGCTGGTATATATCGGTCTGGTGCTCGCCACCAAGGTGATTGCTACCTCTGCCACCAACGGAGGAGGAGGCTGTGGCGGTACGTTTGCGCCTTCGCTCTTCATCGGGGCATTCGCGGGCTTCTTCTTCTCCAGGCTGTGGAACGTCAATGGCATCAGCATCTATCTGCCAGAGAAGAACTTCGCCCTGCTGGGCATGGCGGGCGTGATGGCGGGCGTGATGCACGCCCCGCTCACGGGCATCTTCCTCATTGCCGAGATTACCGGTGGCTACCAGATGTTTATCCCGCTGATGATTGTCAGCATCTGCGCCTACCTCACCATCATCGTCTTCGAGCCCCACAGCATCTATGGCATGAGACTCGCAAGGGAAGGGAAACTCATCACCCATCACACCGACAAGGCCGTGCTCACCCTGATGAGTCTGGAGAGCATCATCGACAGGCATTTCACCGCTGTGGATGCCGAGATGCCATTGGGCAAGTTGGTCAACGTCATCAGCATGAGCACCTCTACCTTCCTGCCCGTGCTCGACGATGCCGGCAACCTGCTCGGCGAGGTGGACCTGACAAAGATACGCAATGTGATGTTTCGTACCGAACTGTATGGCCATTTCACTGTGGCACAACTCATGACACCACCCGCAGGCACCCTGGGCGTGGAAGACCCCATGGAAGACGTGATGCACGTGTTCGACAAGACGAATGCCGCCGCCTTGCCTGTGGTCACCCCCGACGGACACCTTATAGGATATATCAGCCGCACGCGCATGTATGCCACCTACCGGAAGATGGTGGCCGATATGTCGCAGGAATGAGCGAAAGTGAAACATGACAACAAGGAAATCAACGATATGACACGCGAACAACTGAGAATCGTTTTCATGGGTACGCCCGAGTTTGCCGTCGCCACGCTGCGGCGGTTGGTCGACAATGGCTATCATGTGGTGGCAGTGGTCACGCAGCCCGACAAGCCTGTAGGCCGCCATGGCAGTGTGCTCCAGGCTCCCGAGGTGAAGAAATATGCCCTGGAGAAGGGCATCCCGGTTCTGCAGCCGGAGAAGATGAAAGACCCTGCCTTCGTGGAACAACTCCGTGCGTTTGAGGCCGACGTGCAGGTGGTGGTGGCTTTCCGCATGTTGCCCGAAGTGGTGTGGGATATGCCGCGGATGGGTACGTTCAACGTGCATGCCGCCCTGCTTCCGCAATACAGGGGGGCGGCGCCCATCAACTGGGCCATCATCAATGGCGAGACGCAGACGGGGGTGACTACCTTCTTCCTCGACCATGACATCGACACGGGGAAGGTGATTCTCCGACGCACGTTCGACATCCCCGACGAGGCAGATGTGGAATATGTTTACAACGGACTGATGGAACTTGGCGCGCAGGCAGCCACCGACACTCTCGATATGCTGATAGCGGGCGACGGGCAAGTGGAGGCTCTACCCCAGGAACAACTCGCCGAAGGGAACGAACCCTTGAAGGCTGCTCCCAAGATTTTCAAGGAAACGTGTCGCATCGACTGGACCAAGACTGCCAAGCAGGTCTATGACTTCGTGAGAGGACTGAGTCCTGTACCGGGTGCATGGACCACCCTTAGGCATATGGACGGGAGTGAGCCACAGGTAGTGAAGATATACCACACCACAAAAGTCAATGATGCGGCCGACGGGGAATGCCCCGGCAGGTTGTGGGTGGAGAAAAACAAACTCTATGTGGCTACAGGTGAGGGAGTGCTCAGCATCGACGAACTGCAATTGGCAGGGAAGAAGCGGATGCTGGCACGCGACTTCATCAACGGTTTCAAGAACTCAGGCAACACCGTGCTTGAGTAACCTTAATGCAGCGAAATGCCAGCGCAAGCCGGCATCATTTTCAATTTTCAATTTTCAATCCGACTAAGACTGGTGCTTCCGGCGCCAGAAATAATGCCATACGCGGAACCACGGCTCTGTGACACATTCTGAGGGATATTGGAACAAGAGTCGCAGGTCGCGGGTGGCCACACGCATGTTGCTCCGCACGCTGTTCTTGGTGCTGCCACCGAAGGCGCGGTCGTCGTGCTTGCCGAAGTTGCCGCCCTTGAGAATCTCACCAAGCAGCACACGTCCCCTCCGCTCGTCGGGCTGGCATATCAGCAGGTCGTCGGGCAGTCCCAAAGTATTGTTCAGCACCCACATCAAGGCGCCCGCCACATGGCGGAGGCCAAGACGCCGCAACTCTTCCTCACTGGGACGGGGATGGTGGGGATTGCCTTGCAGCAAGTAGTAATAGTCTACGACATGGCGCAGTCCCACTCCCTCGCGGATGAGGTGAGTATAGATATGTGAAAGGAGGAAGATGACGTTGAACTCGAATGTGGGAACACAGAAACCCCATTCTTTCTTCTCGTTGGAGAAACAGGCGTCGGCATGAGCGAGAAACCAAGCCTGCAGACGCTTGTTGTGTACGGGATGACTCATCCACGACGGACGGTAGTGCACCTCTACGCTCACCTTGCCCGCTTTGAGGAACTCGATATGGTGATAGGTCACCTTCTTGCCGGATACGATGCCGTTGACGTAACTGATGACCTTGTCGTCGCCACCCTCTACCCAGATGTCAATATCACCGGGAGTGCGCATATAGGGGGTGGGGTAGAGCAGGGCATTGCCCTGGCCCTTCAGCACGCACGACCGGAACCCCTCACGACGGAAGTTGTTCCACACCCACGCGGCTTTCTCGTAAACCATCCTGTTGCGGCGCTCTATCTTCTTCGCACGCGCCATCCATGTCAGCACCTCTGTTTCGGTGAGCAGCAGTTTGTGCGACTGGTCCAGTCGCTCTATGCCTTCCCAATACGTGGCTTCCACCGTTTGGCGACGGGCAAAACGGTATAGATCCGTCCAGTCTATCTTGTCGACAGAGGTCGGTAGTGGGGCGCTGGCGTCCAGACACCAGCGTAAGAATTCAAGGTATGACGAATAATCTTTCTTCACCAGGGGACAAAGGTAGTGCAAATCGAGCGGAAAGCAAAATAAAAACACTTTTTTATTTTCTTTCCCGAGATGCCGCCTACCTTCGACGAAGGTCAAAGGTACGAATAAGCGAGCGAAAAGCCAAAATTTATTTGGCCTTTTCCGAGCGTCAGTACCTTCGACGATGTCCCGTATGTCGCTATATCATAGCGACCACAGGATAAGATAGTTTGAAAACGTAGTTAATAATTATCAATGTAAAATACATATAATAGTTAAAATATGTATAATTATCGTTTTTGCTTAACAATTATATGTTAATCAATTAAGATTCTGACTATATTTGCGACATGAAAAAGAAAACGATATGGATGATAGCGACAATCATGGGATTGTCTTTCCTGGCCCTCCTCTTCTTGCAACTGAAATATATCAGTGAGATGGTGAGAATGAAGAAGGAACAGTTTGACGAGTCGGTGAAAAGGTCGCTATACCAGGCTTCACGCAACTTGGAACTCAACGAGACGCTGAAATACCTTGAGATGGACATCAACAAGGCAGGCAGGCAGGGCAGTAGCAGTGACTCCACCGACACTGCCGACGGCGACACCGTCACCCACCAGTCGCACAGGGGCGTGGGGAACACCGGGGCGGGCTTCTCGTCGTTCGACATGAAGACTTCGAAGGTGAAACCGGCATCCGTGCCCAAGGTGCTCATTGTGAGAAACGACAAGAACACGCTCACACAGACCAATAAGTCGATGCAGGAAATCGTGAGAAACCGCTACGTCTACCAAAAGGCGCTGCTCGACCAGGTGGTGATGAACATCCTCTACTCGGCATCGGAGAAACCTCTTCAGGAGAGGGTGAACTTCAAGTCGCTCGACCATGACCTGAAGGCAGAATTGCAGAACAACGGTATAGGCATTGCCTACCATTTCACGGTGTGCACGTTAGACGGAAGAGAGGTATACCGGTGTCCCGACTACGACGAGAAAGGCGAGGAATACACCTATGAGCAGCAACTCTACCGCAACGACCCCGATGATATGTCGGGGGTGGTGAAGATTCATTTCCCGCAGATGAACAACTACATCTTCTCCAGCATCAGGTTCATGATACCCGCCATCGTCTTCACCATCATCCTGCTCATCACCTTCATCTTCACCATCGTCGTGGTGTTCAGGCAGAAGAGGTATTCGGAAATCAAGAACGACTTCATCAACAACATGACCCACGAACTCAAGACGCCTATCTCGAGCATCTCGCTTGCGGCACAGATGCTCAACGACGACTCACTCAACAAGAGTCCGGCCATGATGAAGCATATCGGAGGGGCGATACAAGACGAGTCGAAACGACTCAGGTTCCTGGTGGAGAAGGTGCTGCAGATGTCGATGTTCGACAAGAAGGACGCCATCTTCAAGAAAAAGGAAATCGACCTCAACGAGATGGTGGAGAACGCCGCCAACACCTTCACCCTGCGCGTGGAGCACACCGGTGGGAAAATCAACACCGACATCGAGGCAGTAGACTCCAAATGCTATGTGGACGAGATACATTTCACCAATGTCATCTTCAACCTCATCGACAATGCCATCAAATATAGAAAGCCCGACCAGCCCGTCAACCTCATCATCAAGACGTGGAACACCAACGACCACCTCTGTCTCTCGGTGAAAGACGACGGTGTGGGCATCAAGAAAGACAACCTCAAGAAAATCTTCGAAAAGTTCTACCGCGTGCATACCGGAAACGTGCACGACGTTAAAGGCTTCGGGCTCGGTCTCGCCTACGTGAAGAAAGTGGTCGACCTGCACAAGGGAAGCATCAAGGTGGAGAGCGAACTGGGAAAAGGAACGAAATTTACAATATTATTACCAATCATTAAAGAATAAACATTATGGAAGAAAAACTCAAGATTCTATTGTGCGAAGACGAGGAAAACCTCGGCATGCTGCTTCGCGAATACCTACAGGCAAAAGGATATGTGGCAGAACTGTGTCTTGACGGAGAGGCCGGATACAAGGAGTTTCTCAAGAACAAGTACGACATCTGCGTGCTCGACGTGATGATGCCCAAGAAAGACGGGTTCACCCTGGCACAGGAAATCAGGCAGGCCAACCCCGACATCCCCATCATCTTCCTCACAGCGAAACTGATGAAGGACGATATCCTCGAGGGATTCAAGATCGGTGCCGACGACTACATCACCAAGCCCTTCTCCATGGAAGAACTCGTGTTCCGTATTGAGGCCATCCTCCGTCGCGTGAGGGGAAAGAAAGTGAAGGAGTCGACACTCTACCACATCGGCAGGTTCACCTTCGACACACAGAAGCAACTCCTTACCATCGGTGAGAAGCAAACCAAACTCACCACCAAGGAGAACGAACTGCTCGCACTGCTCTGCTCGCATGCCAACGAAATCTTACAGCGCGACTTCGCCCTGAAGACGATTTGGATTGACGACAACTACTTCAATGCAAGGTCAATGGATGTCTATATCACCAAGTTGCGCAAGCACCTGAAAGACGACAACCAGATAGAGATTATCAACATCCACGGGAAAGGATACAAACTCATCACTCCCGACGGTGTGTAAACCTCATACAGCCCCTGGCCAAAAGCCAGGGGTTAGTATTTGCTGCGATGCTTCTGCTCGGCCACAAACTTTACCAGGCCACCGACTACCAGCAGCACGCAAAGTGCCAGGTAGGCATTGTGGTCGCAGAGGTGGGTGGGCACTCCTATGACCAACAGCAGCATGCCAAGAAACAGCAGCGGCAAACCGCATTTACTCAGTAACTTTCTTATCATGAAAAACAAATCTTTGCTTCTGCGGGGCGAAGTTACAAACAATTATCAGCATTTGAAACTAAAAATCGGGAAAAAAGTTTGTGGAGTGACAAAAAAAGCGTACCTTTGCACCGCATTTTTCAAAAACAACATTTTTTAATCAAATTTTTAGTATGAATCAATACGAAACCGTTTTCATTTTGACTCCCGTTTTGTCTGATGAACAGATGAAGGAAACGGTCGCTAAATTCAGAAACCTGCTTACAGAGAAAGGCGCTGAAATTCTGAACGAAGAGACCTGGGGATTGAAAAAAATGGCTTACGCTATTCAGAAGAAATCAACAGGTTTCTACTGCCTGATTGAGTTCAAGGCTGAGCCAGAAGTGATCAAGTCGCTCGAGACAAGTTATCGCCGCGACGAGAAAGTTATCCGCTTTATGACTGTGAAACTCGACAAGTATGCCGCACAGTACGCTGAGAAGAGACGTAATAAATTAGGTAAAAAAGAGGAGGCATAACCATGGCAGAGAAAGATACTGAAATCCGCTACTTGACCCCACCGTCGGTCGACACCAAGAAGAAGAAGTATTGCCGTTTCAAGAAAAGTGGCATCAAGTATATCGACTACAAAGACCCTGAGTTCCTGAAGAAATTCCTCAACGAGCAGGGTAAGATTCTTCCAAGGCGCATCACTGGCACCTCGCTGAAATACCAGCGCCGCGTGGCTACCGCCATCAAGCGTGCTCGCCAAATCGCATTGCTGCCTTATGTAACTGATTTGATGAAATAATTATAAGGAGGACACAGCATGCAGATTATATTGAAAGAAGACATCATCGGTCTTGGATACAAGAACGAGATTGTAGACGTAAAGCCGGGTTACGGACGCAACTACCTCATCCCCACAGGAAAAGGCGTGATTGCTTCACCGTCGGCAAAGAAAGTCCTCGCAGAGAACCTCCGTCAGCAGGCACACAAAATCGAGGCTCAGAAGGCTGCCGCTCAGAAGCGCGCCGACCAACTCGAGGGTGTGGTAGTGAAGGTAGAGGCCAAGGTAAGCACCACTGGCGTGCTCTATGGCTCTGTCAATGCTGCCAAGGTGGCTGAGGAACTGGCCAAGCAGGGCATCGAGGTAGACCGCAAGATTATCACCATGCACGACATCAAGAACGTGGGTGAGTATGAGGCTACCGTGCACTTCTTCAAGGACGTGGAGGTGAAACTCCCTGTCGTCGTGGTTGCTGAGAACGTGAAGGAGACCGCTGAGGCTCCCGTCGCTGAAGAGGCTCCCGTGGCAGAGACCAAGGAGGAAGAGATTCCCGAACTCGAGGAAATGGAAGAGGAAGAGATTCCTTCAGCAGAATAATATGACTATCTCCATATGCATTCATCCCGACAAGCATAGCCTGTCGGGATGTTTTTAATAGTAAGCAGAGGAGACTCACCAAAATATTAGTTTTTTAAAGTAAAAAGATGAAAGCATTTGTTTTTCCCGGACAGGGAGCACAGTTCGTAGGCATGGGAAAGGACCTCTATGAGTCAAACCCATTGGCAAAAGAATTGTTCGAAAAAGCCAACGATATCCTCGGATACCGTATCACAGACATTATGTTTGATGGTACCGACGAAGACCTCAAGCAGACCAAGGTGACACAGCCCGCAGTATTCCTGCACAGCGTTATCAGCGCCATCTGCATGGGCGATGAGTTCAAGCCCGACATGACTGCCGGACACTCGCTGGGAGAGTTCTCCGCCCTCGTGGCAGCCGGAGCCCTCAGTTTTGAAGACGGTCTGCGACTGGTTTACGCACGTGCCATGGCCATGCAGAAGGCCTGCGATGCCGCTCCTTCTACCATGGCAGCCATCATCGGCCTGGCCGATGAGAAGGTGGTGGAGGTTTGCCAGGCAGTGAGCACCGACGACTGCGTGGTGGTGGCTGCCAACTTCAACTGCCCCGGACAGATTGTCATCTCTGGCAATGTGGAGGCTGTAAAACTCGCCTGTGAGAAGATGAAGGAAGCCGGAGCCAAGAGGGCACTGCCACTCAATGTGGGTGGGGCTTTCCACTCACCCCTCATGCAACCTGCCAAGGAGGAGTTGCAGAAAGCCATCGAGCAGACCGAGGTGAAGGCACCGAAATGTCCTGTTTACCAGAATGTGGATGCCCTGCCGCATACCGACCCTGAGGAAATCAAGGCCAACCTCATTGCCCAACTCACCAGCAGCGTGAGGTGGACAGAGAGCGTGAAGCACATGATTGCCGACGGCGCCGACGACTTCACCGAGTGCGGACCGGGCAAGGCTTTGCAAGGCATGATAGGCCGTATCGACAAGACCGTGGCAGCCCACGGCATCATCTGATACGTTTACCACACAGAGGCTCAGAGATACAGGGTTATTGCCCTCCGTTACTCTGCGCCTCTGTGTATTAAATAGTTTCTCAAGTTAAGGATGGCATACGTCCTTTTTGTCTCCCCATAAACTCCCTTTTATTTCCCTTCTGTCCGATAATGAAAGAAAAACCAGTCATTTACCAAATCTTCACCCGACTCTTCGGCAACACGACCAAGAGCGTTGTGCCCGATGGCGACATCACGCAGAACGGTTGTGGAAAACTGAACGACATCGACCATGCCACCCTGCAGCGAATCCACCAGATGGGTGTTACGCATGTGTGGTATACCGGTGTCATCCGGCATGCCACCACCACCGACTATTCTGCCTATGGCATTCCCGTGCAGACCCCCCAGGTGGTGAAGGGAAAGGCGGGTTCGCCCTACGCCATCACCGATTACTATGACGTGGACCCCGACCTCGCCACGGATGTTGACAAGAGGATGGAGGAGTTTCTCGCCCTGGTAAAACGGACCCACAAAGAGGGAATGAGTGTCGTCATCGACTTCGTGCCCAATCATGTGGCGCGCGAATACCGGTCGGTTTGCAAGCCCGAGATGGTAAGAGATTTAGGGGCCGATGACAATACCGACATGCATTTCTCGCCCAACAACAATTTCTACTATTGTTGGGGACAGCCCCTCGACACTTCCGACATCCCTCTCCAAAACGGAGAAAGATATGTGGAGTGTCCGGCAAAGGCGACGGGAAACGACCATTTCGACAACCACCCCCATCGTGATGACTGGTATGAGACGGTGAAACTCAACTATGGTATCGACTACTGCGATGCCGGGGGACGGTCGGAGCATTTCTCGCCCATTCCCGACACTTGGAGCAAGATGACCGACATCCTCATGTTCTGGGCTTCGAAGGGCGTCGATGCTTTCAGGTGCGACATGGCGGAGATGGTGCCTGCTGCTTTCTGGCAATGGGCCACCGACAAGGTGAAGTTTGCCTATCCCGACGTGAAGTTCATCGGCGAGGTATACGACCCGGCACAATACCGCCAGTATATCCACGCTGGTTTCGACTTCCTCTACGATAAGGTAGGGATGTATGACTGTCTGCGCGACGTAATGTGTCATCGTCGGCAGGCTGCCGACATCACCCGGCAATGGCAGGCGGTGGACGACATCTTCCACCATATGCTCTATTTCCTCGAGAACCACGACGAGCAGCGCATCGCCAGCGACTTCTTTACCGGCGACGCACGGAAGGGCATACCGGGGATGCTCGTATGCGCATTGCTCAACGGCAACCCCGTGATGGTGTATGCCGGACAGGAGTTCGGTGAGCGAGGCATGGACGAGGAGGGCTTCAGCGGGCGCGACGGCCGCACCACGATTTTCGACTATTGGATGGTGGATACGTTGAGAAGGGGCTACTACGACCGGCGGGCGTTGAAGAAAGACCAGCGCATGCTCCACGACACCTATACCAAAATCCTCTCTCTCGCCAACAGCGAGGTGGCCCTCAGGGAGGGGAAACTCTACGACCTGATGTACGTGAATCCACAGATAGCCGACCGTCAGTTCGCCTTTCTGAGGAAAGCCGACAGCCAACTGGTGCTGGTGGTGGTGAATTTCGACGACGTGGATGCGGAGGCCGATGTGGTGATACCCCGCCATGCCTTCGAGTTCCTGGGCATCGATGAAGGGCAACATGTGGCTGTAGACCTGCTTACCGACCAGCAAACGGAAGTGATGCTAGGTTGTGACAAACCCATAGCCCTGCACCTGCCAGCCTGTGGTGGCGTGGTGCTGAAGGTTACCCCCCAGAAGAAAGCATAGTGCTCACCTTTTTTTGGGGGGATAAAAAGAGCCGATTCTTGGTGAATGTATAACGTATTAGCCTTGAAAGGAGATTTCACCGTTGATGGTGACGGTTTTCGCTTTATAAGGAAAAGTGCTATAGTCGCTTCCTTGATACTCCTCGAACGTCACATGGTCAAATTCTAGCGTAATCAGTTTGCGGGTTCCATCGGGATGGTCTGTATATGAAACAAAACTGATTTTCCCTACAGCAGGGCCTCTCCACGTATAGTCCTTTATGCGGCCTGTTTTCACGTCCTCGATTTCAAATTCATTGAGGAAGTCAAACAAATACTTGGGGTCGTTGGAATCTGTTCTGTGCGACTTCACCACTTGGATAACCTCAAGTTCTTCTCCCTTTTTCATAGTCTTCGGATTGAATTTCTTGAATACGAGCATCACGGAAACACTGTAGTTCCAGTTGGGCGCAAGCATGTTCCCGTCTTCATCGAAATTGTCTTTCATGGAGCGTAATGGTACGTCCTGTCCGCCAAAAGAGAAATATGCACGGTCAGAACCCAATTCATAAAAATCATTTTGCAAATCGTATGAAGCGCCGATGCTCGTGCCATAGATGCCAAACGTTCCGCCATAGTAATACGTCTCTCCGTTTAATTGATACGTGTAGTATTTCTTTGCCGAACTGCCAGTGTCATAATCGTCATCGTCATCGTCGCCACCACAAGCCGTGAGTGACAGGGAGCCGATGGCAACAAATGTTGCCATCAGCATGAAAAAGTATTTGCTCTTTGTCATCGCCTTAGAACTTATAGGCTACACCCACGCTGAACACGGCTTGGTCGAAGTCGCTGATGAGTTGGTATTTGGCTTCTGCGCTGAAGATGAGTTTGTCGGTAAGGTCATACTGAATACCTCCGCCGAGGTTAACGCCAAACTTGCTCTCACTCCAAGTGCCTAAGTCCTCGTCTTCCAAGTCTTCTCCAATGAGGTCTTTGATATCATCATCCCATTCCAGTATGAGGTCTGCTTTCCAGTTGGTGAAGGAGAGACCGGCAAGGGGATAGACCTTCAGTTTGTCACCAAGAGGGAAGATATAGTGGGCGTTGAGGTTGACATCCCACATCGAGAGACCGTCTTTCTTCAGGAAATAGTCGAAGGAGGCTTCACCGCGTATGACATCGGTGAAATTGTATTGTCCCTTCACACCGATGCCGATGTTCTTGATTTCCGTGCCATAGGAAACATTCAGGCCTACGGCCTTTTCGCCTGTTTGGGCCAATGTGCCCATGCTGAACAATGCGCATAGCGCTACTAAAATGTGTTTTTTCATACGTTTTGATTTTTTGTGAATAGTGTTGTAATTTTGTTCCTTACAAAAATAGTCGTTTCCTCCCAACAAAACATCGTCCATTTTGTCCATTTCGGTTTTGGTGTATCTGAGATTTGCTGATGATGAAAAAAATGCGTACATTTGCCAATCGAAAGCCTACAGATAGCGAAGGCAAGGAAAAGAAAGGTTGAATATGATTTTTTCGCCATTTATTCAAAAACAACTCAAGCATAAGAGTGGTGTCGACTTCCAAGATCCCTCGGACGCTGCGCAACTGGCTCTCGACATCGAGACTGTGACAGGGGAGCACGTAGGCGTGAACACCATGAAACGATTATTGGGGATGATTGACGATGAGCGCGAGCCCCGTGTGTCGACCCTTAACATCGTAGCACGTTATCTCGGCTTTGCCGACTGGGAGGAACTGAGGCTCTTTGACAACGGCAGCAATTCTGACTTCGGCGATGACGAAGAGGGTGTGCTGGTGGCTTCTTCTCTGTCCGAAGGGTGTATGCTTTCGATATCCTATGCGCCCGACCGAGTTGTGAGGCTCTGCCATCTCCGCGACGAACATTTCGTTGTAGAACAAAGTGCCAATTCTAAGTTGAAAGAGGGCGACGAGATAGTGCTGACCCATTTCGTAAAAGGATATCCGCTGTTGGTCAGTGAGGTGATAAGGGATGGGGAATGCCTCGGACGGTTCGTTGCAGGCAAAGAGCGAGGCATTGACTTCAAACTATTATGATGGAGGATATGGAATCGTCCTTTTTTCCCGGAAAACAGCCCACCTATCCCGATGCAGAGTTGCTGCAGATTGGAGGGACCACTTGCCTATGTTATAAGGTGAAACTTTATGGTAAGTTGCACTTCTTGAAACAACTGAAACCGGAACTGCAGTCCGACCCACGCTATGTGGCTGCCTTGCGGAAGGAATTTGAGACCGGCTACCTGCTAGACCATCCCCTCCTCGTGCGGTATCTGTCAAGAACTGACGACAGTATATTGATGGACTATGTCGACGGTGAGACGCTCAACCAATTCATTGCTCACCATCCCGACTATTTCAAGGAAAAGAAGAATGCCGACCGATTCGTCTCGCAGTTGCTTGATGTCGTCGGCTATCTGCATCAGCACCAAATCATCCATCTCGACCTCAAACCCGCCAATATCCTTATCACCCGTATCGGCCATGACGTGAAATTGGCCGACCTTGGCTTTTGCTACACCGACACCTACACCGATACGATGGGATATACCGAAGGCTACGCAGCCCCGGAGTTGCTCAATGGCTCCACTCGCCCGGATGCCCGAACCGACATCTATGCCATTGGGAAGATTCTCCAGCAGATTCCATGCACCAACAAGTATCAGAAAATCATCAGGCGAGCCACTGCCTATGACCC
The DNA here is from genome assembly GCA_900315455.1 of uncultured Prevotellaceae bacterium. Lineage (GTDB taxonomy): Bacteria > Bacteroidota > Bacteroidia > Bacteroidales > Bacteroidaceae > Prevotella. Next base: position 37,076 of record OMZE01000044.1, read on the forward strand.
GAACAGGCGTTTTTCTTCTGTAGAAGAGATGATGCTGGAGATGGAATCCAAGCACAGAAACTTTTGGCCGTGGATGTTGGCACTGTCCTTTGTTGTCTTGTCGCTATCGGCATTTTTCTTATTTCAGCAAAAAGAGTCTAAGCCTCCTCACGACACCACCACCCCTCAGGAGACTGCTCAGGTAGAAGCATCGGTGGATTCAAATGACGATTCAATAGCCCTCTCCGTAGAGGAACAGCACATTGCCGAACAAAAGAAGGAGACCGTAGCGGAGCCCCCTTCCGTACGGGTAGAAGCATCACCAGTCGTTGCCCCTGAAAAGAAAGAGCCAACCACCCCAAAGGTCACAACGGTCGACTTATCCACACTGCGGAAAGAGTTACATGATCTCTGTCGCCCAGTGTTCGAAGAGCAGTTGGGTGCCTACCGCGACTCCTCCTACCAGTCGATGGGCTTTATCCGTTTCAACAGACTTACGATAAACTTTAAACAGAGCATGAATCCTCTTTTCGACCGCTTATGGGAACAACGTTATAAAACAAGCGGCATCAGTGAACGAGTTTTTTCCCACGAGTGCGTCAACACCTGCCATTCCTTCATCAATAACCTTTACGACGAGATGAAGCGTAACGATTGATATGATTCCCCGTAAATGCAAATGGACGAAATGGATGAACCAAGCAGCCCATTTGTTCCTTATCTTTGTAGTCATGTTCAATCTATAAAAACATGCAACTATGAAGAAAAACTTTATCCCTACCATTGCGGTGATTACCACCATCATTTTCACCTCCTGCTCCAGTTATTTCAGTGTCGAGAAAATGAAGTCCAATTATGAGCGGCGCGCCCATTCCACTACCATCGTGGGAAAAATGCTCAGCACCGACAAACATGAAGCCGACGTTTACAACTCGGTCAGAGTATATATGAACGAGAAAGAGGTGGAGCGTCCCTTTCAAGTCATCGCATTGGGAGCCTATCGCCCACTCATCCTGCCACTTATCCGCCGAGAGCGTCCACGCATCGAGAAATACTACTTCCTCCGTGCGGCCAAACAAGCCTACAAACTGAAAGCCGACGGAGTCATCATCGATGACAAAAACAATTACCGTATCATCAAATATACCGACTGAAGGCACTCCTCATGATAATAGAGAAGGGATCCTTTCCATTCAATATATCACGAACTACTGGGATTCATTCCTTCTCACCAGAAAAAAATAAAAAAAGTCGCTCGCATGTTTGTGTCTTTGCGAATAATTCTCTATATTTGCAATGTCGCATCCTGTATGCGGCAAGACATAATCAGGAAGCGTTTTTG
>OMZE01000065.1 GCA_900315455.1 uncultured Prevotellaceae bacterium
GTTCAGAGGAGTGACCGACATCAAGTTCTTCATGTACAGACTCTCAAGGCTATACTCTTGACCGGGCAAGCCATACCAACCAGGTTTATCCGCTGACCCTGGAGGAGACGGCGCGGCTCATCGAAGAGGAGATGGGTGCCGAGGCTGCCCGTATGGTAGAGGCTTTCCTGCGCTATGCCGTTGAGGCGAGGCTGTTTGAGCGTCCTACGGCCGAAGAAGTTCCTGTCTTCAGGAGCGATGGCAGTCTGTCGATTGTGCAGTTCTCCATCTCATCGCGTTGCAACCTTCATTGCCGATACTGCTATGCTACCGACAGGGTGGAGAACAGCCACCCGTTGATGACGCTTCACGACTACCAACGTGTGGTCGACGAAGTGTGCGCCATGTCGCCTGACGTGAAATTCACGATTACCGGCGGCGAACCCCTTCTCAATGCCGACTGTCTGGCCATAGCCCGTTATATCAAGGAAAAGGGGCATTACGTCGACTTGCTCACCAATGCCACGCTCATCCACGACGGCAATGTGGAGGAGATTTGCGAGGTTTTCGATATGGTTACCATCAGCATCGACGGCAGCAACGGTCCGTTGCATGAGTCGTTGCGTGGCCCGCATTCCTACGAGCGTGCCGAGAAGGCCATCAGACTCTTGGTAGACCATGCGATGGATACCCGCGTGTCGATGACCGTCAACCGCCTCAATATCCACGACGTGGAGGCCATGGCACAGAAATACGGGGCGATGCTGAGTTATGCGCCCCTGTTCCCTGCGGGCAACGCACGCGATGCCGATGACCTCTCCGTCACCGGTGCCGAATATTTCGAGGCGCTCCGTGCCGCCCATGGCGTGAACCCGCTGTCATACTGTGAGTCGGCTCTCGATGGGGCACAGCAATGCCGCAATTGCAAATGCGCAATGGGCGACAGCGAACTGAGTTTCTCGCCTACGGGCGATGTCTATCCCTGTCAGTTGCTCCATTATTCTGAGTTCCTCATCGGCAACATCCATGAGCATAGTGTGTCGTACCTTTATGGGCATTCCCCGGTGGTGGAGAGATGCCGCCACCTGACGGTCGACAACATCGAGGAGTGCTCCAGATGTTTCCTGAAGTATGTTTGTGGTGGGGCTTGCAGGGCAAGGGCTTACCATGAGTGTGGGGATATCTCACACAGCGGCAACTTCTGTGAGTATGAGAAACGGGCGTTCATCGACGGCCTCTTGCGCATCTATTCGGAGAACAAGATGGCGAGGCCTTAGTCTAATGGAATCTATAACATGTATCTGTTCAGTTAATAATATCAAGGATTGCCCTTCGGGCAGAACCAACTGTTCGCGAAGCGAGGAAGAGTAAATCTCATAAATGCAAATCAAGCAAATAACAAATAGAAAAAGATTTGTATGATTTGGATAGATTTGAAAGATTTCTCGCCGTAGGCGACTAAAAAAGATGATTCGCTGAGTAGTTACTTTAACATACTATATCCTTAAAAAATTACTAAAATGAGAAAAGTATTATTGTTTTTGGCTCTGGTGGCAATAGCCATGGTTGCCCCGGCGCAGAATCTGAAAGTAAACGTTCCCATGCCTGGCGGACTGGCCTCATTGGTTGGCGACCGTCTTGATGTGGAGAAACTCACCGTCACGGGCATCATCAACGATAGCGACTTCCGCTTTATCCGCTCGCTGACGAAACTGAAGGAGGTGAATCTGCGAAAGTTGAAAAACACCCAGATTGGCGACTCTGCTTTCTATGGGATGAAAACACTGGAGAGCGTCCGGCTGCCGAGACGCCTTGTCTTGCTTGGGGTGTCTGCCTTTGAGGGCTGTGAAAACCTGACGTCGATAGAGTTTCCCGGACACTTGCAGACCCTTCCCGACTATATGCTCAAAGGATGCCGTTCCATCGACAAGGTCTATATCCACAACACCCACGTCATGCATATAGGGAAAGGTGCTTTCATGGATTCCGGAATACGTCTCATCGGCCTGTCGCCAGACCTTCGTACCATAGGCCCGATGGCTTTTGCCAATTGCAAACGCCTTCAGGTGATAAGCATTCCACAGTGGGTGACAGAAATCGGCTCGTTGGCGTTTGCCAATTGTGTGATGCTGCGCAGCATCATCGTCGCCACCGAGAACCCTCCGGTATGTGCTCTCGATGCTTTCAACGGACTGGAGGCGTGCACACTTTCCGTAAAACACCCGGAATTCTACCGCGACCGTGTGCCATGGAGCAAAATCAACTTGGACTATGACCAATATAACGGAGAAGAACTCCATACTCCGAGACGGTAGAAAAGACACGGATGACTAACGCAAGCATATAAAGAACTTTGTTGAAAAAAGACGACATGCTGATGGAAAACAGAATAATCCGACCTGCCACACCTGCCGATGTCACCGCCATCATGGCGGTGATGGATGCTGCCAGACGGACGATGCGCGGGTCGGGGAACCCCAACCAATGGAACGATGGCTATCCCTCGGAGGAGGTCATTGCCGCCGACATGGAAAGAGGAGGGGGCTTTGTGGTGGTGGAGCAGGATAGGGTGGTGGCGTATTTCGCCTTCCTTGCTTCTCCGGAACCTACCTACGGGGTCATCTACGAAGGGCAGTGGCTCGACGATGAATCTCCCTATCATGTTATCCACCGCATCGCCAGTTTCCCGGAAGTCCACCATGTGTTTCACGACATCATGGCATTCGCCTTCTCCAACGACCGTAACATCCGCATCGACACCCATCGCGACAACCGCATCATGCAGCACGTCATCACGAAACATGGTTTCACCTACTGCGGCATCATCCACCTCGCTTCGGGAGACGAAAGGCTGGCCTATCAGAAAATATTGTTGTAATGACTGAATGCAAACGGAAGCCCAGCGTGTAATACGAGGGCTTCCGTTTGCATTGCGGTATGGTCTTAGCCGTTGAGCAATTGAGTCACCTCCGCGGGGTTGAGTGCCCATTCGTAGGTGTAGGTTTCATCGGCTTCATCGGCATTCTCTGTCAGTGTCAGACCCTGTGCCTTGGCCTTTATTTCAAGCAGTTCACCCACCGAAAGTTTTGTCTCCAGTCTGTGGAGCAATGCCTCGACGACCTCGCCGCTGGCGCCTCTTAGCGTCTGTGAGGTAAAAGGCATTTCCAGCCAGATGATTTCCCGCTTCGCCACGTCGAGAACGCCGAACACCAGTCCCTTGGAGAGGTTGCCCTCACTCACGCGAACCATGTGCTGCACGCATGAGGGGTCGTAGGCCACGCCTCTCTTATCCGATACTTTCATGGGATAGGCAGAGTCCATCCATCCCACCATGAGGTTGGGAGAGAGTGCGCCGGTGGAATAGGCGTTGCAGGTGAACATCACATACTTGGCTTTGGCCTTTTCCAATGTGGGCAATGACAGTTCGATGTATTCGGCTGTTCCCACCATCTCTGGGATGTGCCGGATGTCGCCGGAGTGCGTTGCGCCCACACAAGTGAGACTGTAATAGGCACATTCCATCACCTTGTTGTTGGACAATACGATGCGTGCACTCAGGTCCATGTCGAGAGGCTGGGCATGCAGGCCCTTGCCCCAATGCAGGAACAGTCTCACGGCATCGCCCTCTACGGGGAAGCGCGTGCCCATCAGGGCGCACGACGTGTCCTGAATGGTGGTGGTGCGGTCGCCCACGCTCACGGGGATGTGATACAGCGACGGGTCGATGTAGATGGTCTTCGCCTCGGTCTTCTGCATGGCGAAACGCCTTTCCATGGAGGTCTTGTAGAGGTCGTTGACGGCTTGGGCCATCGCCTCGCGGTCGTCGTCTCCATAGAGTGCCAGCAACTTGTTGGGCTGAATCTGGCGGGGCACACCCGTGATGGGACGGGCCATGCGCACCTCCTTTGGATTGAAATACTGGTCGGCAGCATTGCCGAGCGAGAGCAGCAGACGGGCAGGCAGTTTGTCGGCTGTCTCATCGAAAGCCGCAAGCACCTTGTCGCTGCCGAAGCGCAGCATGGTGGCAAACAGGCAACGGGCGAACATCCCCGGACGCTCCTTGAGCAAGTCCAAGGTCTTGTCGGCATCGTTCGCCTGGCAAGCCTTGTCCACACGTCCTTGCCAGGTGGAGAAGTCTTGCTTATAGAACACGTCGAGAATCTCTGCCAGATGGTCGAACCCTTTCTTGCGTGAGTATTCCCCGAGACGGAGGGCGCGAATCATGCGCACCCACATGCCGCGCTTGGGGTTCATGTTCTCTGCCGTCTGGCGTGCCGTCATGGGAATGGCGTTCAACCACTTCGCCACACGCAGACAGGCTTTGCGGTCGTATTTCAGCATCAGCCTCTCTTTCATGCCCTTGGCGGCATCGGCGCTTTGGTCGAGCGGTCCCCACATATGGTAATAGAGTCGGCGGGCGTGGGCAATGAGAGTCTTCGGCTCGATAATCTGCACATAGCCGGTTTTCTCATACCAGAGGTAGCGGAGCACATCGGTGGGGGTCTTCAGCAACGCCGATGCCTCGTCGGCTTTGCCCTGTTCCACCAACAGTTTGATGACGAGCATGGCTGTCTCCTTCATGCCGATGCCGGCATCCTCAGGCAGTGGAAACTCACGGAGCAGTTGCTCCAGCGAGTCCTTCTGGGTGGCATCAAGCGGAGTGGCGGATGACAGGAGCGAGGTGAAGACACGCTCCATGTCGCTGGTGGTGAACAGGCGCAGTTCCTTCAGTTTGCTGGCCTGTCCCTTGTAAACGAAGTCGGCGGTCTCGAAGGGTGTGCCGCAGAAGGGGCATCCATTGTATCGCTCGATGGGGAAGGTGCCTTCGGGGATGAGGTGGCCGCAAGGCAGCGTAGTGCCCTTGAAGCCTGCTTCCTCTCCGAAGATGTTGGCCAGGAGGGTGATGAGGTGGTCGGCAAGGGTCTCGCCGGTTGGCACATCCCAGCCCTTGACGAGTGAAGCCCAGTTGAGTTCCACGCCCATCACGTCGTTGATGCACTCGGTGATTTCTGCCAGTCGACTGGTGGGAACGGCGTTCAGCGCGTGGAGCAGTTCCTCGCTCACGCAGAAGCCGTTCTCTTTCAGTCGAGCGACGAATGCCATCACCGGCACCGTTGCCTCCGACTGCATGTTGATGTCCTCGCGGTGGATGTCGAGGAATACGGCACGGTAGCGCAGGGCTACCTTTGTCAGATTATTGCTGTTCATTGCGTTTTGAATTAAAAGGTAATGGGCTGGCAGCGACAGGTTGCGTGTCTGTCTTCATGAATAGAGCAGAAGTATGCCAGCCTTGACCTTGTTAATAGTTAGAGGTAATGGGGAGACTGAAGAGATTACTAGAGCCTTCGGCCCTAATCGACAGGAAGTAAGCCTCCCTTAGACCTCTCTTTTGTTTCGTATGTTGTGCGGCGGGCTGGATTCGAACCAGCAGTAACCTTTTAGGAGTAAGCCGTCGTTTGGGCCATCATGATGGCAATTACAGCGCTTACCGCCGCTTGAAGTCAGGAAGACGGAAATCACCTGTCTTGGTGACACCCCATTCGGGGCACGAGATACCCAGGCGAATCTACCCGGGCTTTTCCCTAAGGGTCTCGTTATACCGATGGAGTAAGACATGCTTGGTCCGTCTTCCCTTATTGTCTGAGCGCAAATTTATTAAATTCTTGCCAAATATCGTGGCGCAAACGAGGAAAAAAAGCGGAAAAATTGTTTTCCCTGTTTTTCCCCGAATCGTGGACACGTCGTAGGATTATCCTTTGATTACCGCCACGGGGAGCAGTCGGGTCTTCACCTTCACCAGGTCGGCCTCGTTGGCGATGACCGTCTCTATGTCTTTGTAGGCCCCCGACGCCTCCTGCATGTCGCTCTGGGAGCGGATGGCGTGGACAATGCCCTTGGCCTCGAGTTGTGCCACCTCTTCGGCCATGTCGAGGGTCCTGATGGCTGCCGTGCGCGACAGCACACGACCGGCGCCGTGCGAACAGGAGCAGAACGAGTCGGGATTGCCGAGTCCTTCCACGATGTAGGAAGCCGTTCCCTGAGAGCCGGGGATGATGCCGACGACTCCCTCACGGGCGAGGGTGGCACCCTTGCGGTGTACGATGACATTCTTTCCGAAGTGGTTCTCCCAAGCGGCGTAGTTGTGGGCGATGTTGATCATCGGTTCGAACTCAATGCCCGCCAATGCGTCGGCAAGCACTTCCTCGATGCGCTCCATCATCAGTTTGCGGTTGCAGAGGGCGAAGTCGATGCAGTATTGCATTTCCTTCCAGTACATGTCGAACTCCTTGCATCCACGGGCGAGGAACGGCAGGCGGATGTCGGGCGACACCACGGAGTGCCATTGCTCATTGAGTGCGGTGGCCAACTTGTTGTAATAGTCGCCTACCTGTTTGCCCAGGTTGCGTGAGCCAGAGTGAATCATCACCCAGAGGTTGTCGTCCTCGTCTTTCTGCAATTCAATGAAGTGGTTGCCGCCTCCAAGCGTGCCCACCTCATACAGGATGGACTGACTACGGCGCTTCACTATTTCAAGAGCGTCGATGTCGTGGCCCTGGGGCAGGTATTTCTCGTTCTGAGCCTCCTTGTGGTGGTCCATGCCCAATGGTATACGCTTACGGATGCCCCTCATGATTTGCTTGCGGAGCACCTCGGCGGGGATGTCGCTCACACGCCAGTTGGTTTTCACGGCACACATGCCGCAGCCGATGTCCACGCCCACGGCGTTGGGAATGACGGCATCCACGCATGCCAGCACACCACCGATAGGCATTCCCATGCCAGCATGCACGTCGGGCATGATGGCAAGGTGATGGAAGAGGAAGGGCAGTGTGGTCAGGTTCTCTATCTGACTCATGGCCGACTCCTCTACGTTGTCCGTCCATATCTTCACCGGACGGTTGTTGATCATCTTGACTTGCATTGTCTTCTCGTTTTAATTGTAATACATCTTAAATAATTGGTGGTGCCTCGTAACTCAGTTTGCTAAACGTGTTCGTATTTCCGAACCGCGATGCAAAACTACAACATCGCTGCGCATTGTTTTTGCGTAGTTGGAAAAAAGTTTCGAAAAAAGATGATTTACTACTTTCTGCAAGACATGATGCTTTCCTGAAACCCTTCATTCAGTATCCCTTTGCCCATCAGTGTTATGCCCAGCACAGTAAAGCCGACAAGCAGAGAACAAAGGATATAGAGCACATTGTCTTCCCATCCTCTGATGCTATCAGGTTGTCGAATTTCGAGCAGAACCAGGTGCTCCGGACTGATGGCCCCATGGCGGGTAGTGCATGCGGCGGCAATAGATTGGTATTGCTCGAAATGGTCACTTTGGTGAAGAACCTTGAAGAAATGCGCAGAGGGAGCCACCCGCTTGATTGAGCCTTCTTCCCGGTTGACGAAATCTGTTTTCCATTGTTGCACCCTATTTTCGGATACCGTTCTGTAGGGATGTGTCTCTTTCGTCCGTGTACAAAGAAACACGCCTGCCTTGTTTTTAAGCGGACAGACCTGATATAGCAAAAAACGAATGTAGTCAGCCCCTCGACTAGGTATGACGGCATCTTCAAAAAGATAGTTGCATGAACTCGTATCAGGTTCCACACTTTCTATCTGAAGATAATCCGCCCTCTTGATATCATCGTTTGACAGTGTGGTGATACTGTCGACCTTCACTACCTTGCAACAGGCTTCTCGTGCGATAATCCCGGCATTGATAAACACCAATGTGCCGGTAAGGAAAATGACAAACATCACGAATGGTCTCCATTTGTCTTTCAGGGCACCAACTTTATGACGTAGAAGAAATACTGACAAACCGCCAAGCAACATAGGGATGACCACTCCGCGAATGATATTCTTGACAAAGGGCAGCCAGTCGTACTTCTCCCAAACCAATATGACGAGTGCATATATCATGGCGACTGCCACGATATTCAACAAGGCCTTACCAAGTATCGAGAAGACAACTGTTCTTCTTTCTTCTGGTTTCATTTCATTTCCTCTCTACAAAAGTAATTGTTGTTAGATGAATGACTTGTGGAATGTATTAGCCCCAACCTATCGGTAATTCATGCGGAAGGGATGTTGGATGCAAAGTTAGGTTGTTTTTGAATATTCATGAAAAAACAGTCATCTTTTTATGAAATAAAATATCAAAAAACTCATTTTTATAGTTCTGCGCAAATAGATTGCGTAGAAATTGCCTATCTTTGCAAAAATGATAGAGAGATGAATATCAAGGGACAGAATATTTTCCTCAAAGGAGTAAGGAATGAGCATATTCCGCAAAAGCCGGAAGACTTTCCCTTCACGCTTCCTGTGGTCAGAAATCTGACTACGTTGGAGTTTAACAAAAGCGTGACATATATTGTCGGTGAAAACGGTTCCGGGAAGTCAACCTTGCTCGAGGCTATTGCCACCATCCTCAATCTTAATCCGGAAGGGGGAAGCCGTAACTTTAACTTCAGTACTTGGGAAACCCATTCCCGATTGTATGAGGACTTGAGACCCATACGTGCAGACCTGAGTTACAGAAACGCCTTTTTCTTCCGTGCCGAGAGTTTCTATAATGTGGCTTCTGAAGTGGACCGACTTCAGAGTGAAGACGGCAGGATGCTTGCCAGTTATGGTGGAAGGAGCCTGCATGAACAGTCTCACGGGGAGAGTTTCATCTCTCTGGTTATGAACAGGCTCAGAAACCGTGGCCTGTACATCTTCGATGAGCCAGAGGCAGCATTGTCATATACCAATCAGTTGCGTTTCCTGGTGTGGATGAAGGATGCAGTGGCTGCTGGCTCACAGGTTATTATTGCCACACATTCCCCGGTCATTCTATCCTTT
>OMZE01000061.1 GCA_900315455.1 uncultured Prevotellaceae bacterium
TAAGCGGATTTAAGGGGAAATAAGGTGATTTAAGGGAACACCCTACGAACCCTCTGCTCATCCACCCGAGGTACAATGGCGGTACAAAATTACTCTAATTGGGGCAAACGCGCAATAGGCGAAGAATAAGGTTAGTTAAGTGGAGTTAATTGTAAGACAGTGTTTTACACGATTTGATTTAAGGTTTGTTTCGGTCTGTTTTGACCTAATTTAATCGGTGAAGAATTCATATTGGGATAAGTAAATTTAGATGAATATTTGTTATGGCAAATGAAAAGCCGCAGACGAACAAACAAGACCCCCCAAAACAAACAGGAGAGAACGGTCAACATGGAAACAACCGTTCTAAAGGACCGTCAGGGAGTCCAGCCATCAAAAGATAATTTCGCTGAGAAGAAGCAGAACTTACTGGATGAGACACAAAAGTATATGTATCAACAGTCCAGTAAGTTCTCATCTGTGTCAAGAAGCCTAATACTGGGTATAATTGGAACAATATGGGTTCTTACATATACTGAGGGTAAACTTAGAGTCCCCAATAATTGGTTATTGTATGGCCTTATTGGTGGGCTCCTATTTTTGCTTGTCGATGTTATCCATTACTTTTGGGATTCTATGAGTTATCAACGTGAATTGTACAGGTTGGATAATTATAAATCCCAAGATGAATTAAACGAGAATCATGAAAATATCATGGACTACATCAACAAAAGGAGTAATAGTTTTCTTGTAGCCAAATTCTTCATCCTAATTATTTCATCTGGGCTATTTACCTATGGGCTATACTTGAAAATCACATTAAACTAACACATTATATCGAATTTACCATCCTCTCCCACCACCTCGGCCATTGACTCTCCTGATTCGCCCATCGTATCTGCCGATGGCGACATCGTTGACCTCCCGGGCAACGTTTTTCTTCTCCCAGTCACTGAACTTGCTGATGGGGTTCAACTCATTAGCCATCCACACAAGGAGGCTACCTGTTTGTACTGCTGCCACATGTGTCAGCTTATAGAAATACTCCATGAAGGCCTTGATGCAAAAAGCTTCTTCGTCCGCAAAGAAAGACCTGTACTGCTTTCCTCGGCCACCGCGGCCAGAACAGGCATAGTCCTGAATGGCTTTGATGCATGCCTTCATGTTGTCATCACCTGCATAGAGCAAGGCTGTCAATGCCCTAAAAATGTTCTCTCTCCAGTCATCACTGATTTGGATTTTTTGCTGGGCAAGCATCAAATTGGAAAGCTGCTCATCAAGTTCACCCACCTTCTTTTCCTTTTCCTCGATGCCAGCGTCAAGTTCCGACATGCGCTGATTCTTTGACTGTAAGGCAGCATCTATCTGCTCTATTTTCGCACTTTTTGACTTGACCTGGGAATCAAGTGATTTGGATTGGATGCCCTTGCTCAGTATCTCCGCTTCAAGTTTAAGCTTCTTGTTGGTGGTTGAGCGGATAGAGGTGGCAAGTTTGTTCTTTTCCTTGTGCATCTCCACTATGGAATCGACCAGTTGTTTCCTCTCATCCTCCAATGGCTTCATCCGTGCCTCTATCTCGGCCAGTTTTTCAGAGGTCTCTTTAGCCTTTTGTTCGGCTGCTGCTTTCTCTGCATTGGCTGCTGCCGTCTGTTGCTCGACAGCAGCCTTTTCTGCCTCCGCAACGGCAGCCTGTGCCTCAGCTGCCTTCTTCTTGGCTTGGGCTCTTTCAGCTTCCTCCTGGAGCCGCTTCATTTCTTCTCTTTGCTTTTGCAAAATGTAGTCGTTACGCTCCAGGTGGTCAGCCCCCGTCTCTTCCTTTCTCTTCCCGCGTACCATCGCCAATGTCTCAGCTGCCATGTCCTGCATCTCCGACATGTCTTTGGCTTTGAGCTTGTATGACTTTCCTGTCGTGTGGTTCATCCAGTCCCATATGATGTGAGCGTGAAGGTTCGGCTTCCATGATGCCGGATCCTTGATGTTCTCATAGTGACCTTCGTCCTTGTGTACATGAATCTGGATGGCCTTGATGCCCCACCTCTCATGCACTCGCTCCGAGTATCGAAGAAGGTCAGCCATCGTCGTGTCGGACTTGATGTTGACAACGCTCTCGCGGATGGGGCTGCACCCCTGGCGCACCTTCGTTTTGCCATTCTTGCCGATGTACTCGACATCCTTCTCCTGCATTGCCCGGCCAGTCTTTTCTTTCACCATCGCCTTGATGGCATCATAGAGTTCCTGCAGGCTGACACCTTCCATGCCAGGTGCGACATAAGACTCATTCAGGTGCATGAGGTCCGTGCGGACATATCGTATGGCGGGATCCAGAGAATTGATATAATCCATGTCCCGCCTGTTGTGCCTCTCGCTCTGCGCTATATTGCAGGGCTTGACGTGGACTGAAGATATGTGTTCCATAACCGTAAATTATAAAATTACAATTTTTATATTTTTGTATTTTAGTATTTTATAATTATGTAAAAATGATATTTATCATAAATACATAAAAACATCCAAACCCGACATCGGCAGCACCGACTCCGACCTGCCATTTCATGGTAATAATAAATTCATGTATTGATATTTTTATGTTTTATATCATTATAATATTATATCATCAATACATCAATTTCGCCAAGCGGCTCATCGGCTTCAACAGCCTATGGCACAGGGTATTGGGGCTGTGCCCTAATTGGAGGGTGCAGGGAGAGAGTCACTCCCTGCTCAGGGTTCTTAGGGGCAGAAGCCACTGAGCGGAGAGTCCAGAGAGAGGGTCACTCTCTGGTCGGGGTACATAGGGGCAGACAGCCCTTGTGCGGAGGGTGCAGGGAGAGGTCACTCCCGCTCGGGGTTCTTAGGGGCAGACAGCCCATGAGCCCACTAACTACGAAAGCGGAGCGTGTAGTTATAGTGGGCTATATCAGGCAGGCCTTATTATCCCCTGCAGCCGTCATGGCAGACATCATCATTGCCCATTACCTTCGGTCGTTTGCCATATGGGCAGAACCTGTTGTTTGGGTTTTGTGATGTCAGTAGCGACTGTCTTTTGACATGTCGATTGACGGGGGATTGCATCCTGGCCCATAGGGGCATCTTCAAGACGAGAGGGAAAAGGAGGTTCAGCAACTCGTTCCTCCTTTCCCTCGACTGATGCCTCGGAAGGTCGGCCTGCATCGTTTTTTTCTTCGCTTTTCCCATCATCATCGGAAACCGATGTCACAGCTGGAGTCAAAGGAGTCGCATTGTCGTTCTCAGTGGGTTCTCCCTTGGTCACAGGTGGGACATGGACATCCTTGTCCTGTTTCCCTATGGGCATGACCATGGGGTTATTGTCAAAGAAAGAGTTCTCGACAGTCTCCTCATCCGTGACCCATTCGGACAGGCACTTCAGCATGTGGATGGTTGTTCGGTTCGACGGCTCGGAATGGAGGAAGCCCATTTGGTTGAACTCTCTCACAATCCTCGTGGCGGTCTTGCGGTTGCATTGCCACAAGTTGGAAAGTTCGACCTTTGAAGCCATCAACTGGCCGGGCTGTAGGACAGCTGAGAAGTTCTTCTTTTCCACCTTAGTCTGTACCATGACAGCCATCTTCAAGAAGGTGCGGAAGCACATCATGCGGTCAATCTCCTGACTCTTGTCCAGGAGATAATCATATTGTGCGTCGTTGAGCATGACGCTGTATCTGATGTTGGTGTATGCCATATCTGCCATTCTTTTTTAGAAGGAAGTGGGACAGTCGTGTCCCACCTCCAGGAGGAAAAACAAAATGATCACCGACGGAAACTGCGTCGGGGTCGTGGAACACCATCCCTGGCAATCTTCATGAGAGCATCGTTGAGTCGTTGCTCCTGGTCTTTGCTGAGGGCATGGATGGATTCAATATCAATCCGTAGGGCAGCTGCCTCTCTGCCGAGACGGATGGCTTCAGGGTCGTTGCCGATGGCGCGGTTGGCACCAATGGCGTCGATGTACTTGTTGACGGCATCCTCCATTGAGAAGTAGCCAATACCTGTCTTTGCCCACTTGATGGCGGCATCGGCAGCAATCTGCTCCAATACCTTGGCTTCATCCTTGTTCATGACCATAATCTTCTGCAATCTTCATGAGTTCATCGCGAAGTCGTTCTTCCTGGTCTTTTGAGACAGAGAAGAAGGCATCGATATCAATTTGCAGGGCAAGGGTTTTCCTATGATGACGGACAGCATCCAGGTCATCCCTGAAACTCCAGTCAGCAGTCTCAGCGTTCATGTAGTCATTGACAGCCTTCACCATCGTGGCATATCCCATATCCGTCTTTGCCCAATGAATGGCAGCATTGACAGCGGTCTTCTCGAGAGCCATAACTTTGTCAATCTCCATGAGTGACCTCCTTTCCGCTCTTGATGGACAATGGCTTGTTCTTCTTCTGATTGCGCAGTTCCATGGCATGCGCTTCAAACGCAGCATGGCTCATGTCGGTTGGCATCCTGGTGGAATCGATCAGTCCGTCGTTCTTGATCCACTCCAACAGTTCATTCTTGAAGAAATAGAGTCTGTTGCCGCATTTGCGATATGGAATGCGGTTCTCGGAGGTCAGCGAGTACATCGTGGAGCGAGCCTTGCCGATGAACTGACAGGCTTCATCCAAAGTCATCACTTTGTCATGGTCTCGGTCAGAGAATGCTGGTTGGGCATCCTCTTTCTCGTCAAGGCGGCTGATTAGATAGTCCACCTTGTCAAGAAGTTCGCCAACTGCCTGGGGCAGTTGGTCGAACGTGGGTGTTTTTCTTTCGTTATCCATATAAAACAATCTATATTAGGTGATAAAATAAATCCAAGAATCGGATGCGCCTATCATGAGGGAACGTCCTTCAGTGATATGCGTCCGGCTGCGTCACGTTTCAGTTCACTCACCACGTCGGCATAGACTTGTGTCGTGGAGAGATTGCTGTGGGTGAGCAGCTTGCTCACGGTGTAGATGTCAGTGCCGCCTGCCAGCTGCAACGTGGCGAAAGTGTGCCTGAAACAGTGGAAGGTGATGCGCTTTGTGATTTTGGCATCCGTAATCCAGTCTTTGAGATACATGCCGACAACACTGGGTGTCAGCCCAACGAACACCTGTCCCTCGCCGCGTTCACCGCAGAGGGCGAGGGCTTCATCGCTAATGGGCAGGACAGCATCGGTGCCTGTCTTTTTCGTGGTGATGTCAAGCATCCATCCACCATCGGCTGACTTCTTGATGCTCGACCATTGCAACAGTATGATGTCGGACAGTCGCAGTCCTGTCAGGCAGGAGAATAGTCCGGCACGTCGAAGCACGTCGCTCTTGCACGGAGTCTTCGACAACTGCATAAGTTCCTCCTTGGTCAGGTATTCGCGCTTGTTGCCACGTCCTTTGGCCGGGGTCAACTTCTTGCCGAAGTTTTCCCGTATATGGCCTTCCTCGTATGCCTTTCGCAATGCGGCTTTCAGCTTGGCCAGGTGGTTGTTGGCGGTCGTGGCCATCATCTTCTTGCCATCGTGGGCGCACTTGTCAGAGAGCATGTAGTTGACGAACTTCTGACAAAGGGGAACGGACAAGTCGCAGAAACGGCACTTGCCATTGGTATAGTTGTAGAAGTGCTTGTAGGCCGACTTCCAGTTGTTTTTGTTGGTGGACTCGTTCATGCACTTTTCGAAAAACTCGAGAAAGCTCTCCTTGTCCTTTGAGCGGTCCAGGAAGCCGAACTCCTCATTGATGATGGACTCGATGCGACGGCACTTGATCAGTTCGGCCTTTTGGAGCATGGTGCGGTTGTACACCTGCTGGTAAGTCTCAACGGGAGAGGTGTAGATGTATATGCCCAAGTACTCTCGTCGGGTCAGATGTCCAGTCTTGGGGTTGCGGATGGCTGGGTAGAAATCGAGATAGAGCGATGTCTGCCCGTTCTTGATAGGTCGCTTCCGCACGGTGACCTTGGTGCATAAGTTTGTCATGGGTCTTTTTTTTAAGTGTTGATTAGAATAATGTAGAAAACAGAAGGGAGAGGCATGGGTCACACCCTCTTTGCCTTGGTGCATGCGCTGGTGGCCTCGGCTTTCTTACGGGCGGCTTCCCAGTCGGCTTTCAGGTAGAGGTTGGTTCGACCGCCCTTGACCTTCTTTATTCTGACACCATGGGTCTCGGCGAATCGCCTGACCTGTGTCTTGCCCAGTCCGTATAACTGCATGAGGTCGAAGCAAGTGTAGTATGCCTCGGCCTGTGCCTGGCCTTGCTCCTCTTTGTACTTGGCGATGGCCTCCTCGACATCCTCCTTCCTGAAGCAAGTCGTTCCCCAGGCGTGTACGTCCTCCAAATTATAGCGGTTGCGCACCTCATAGAAGCGACCGTACTTGATGTTGAATTTGCTCAGCACCTCAGCCATCGTGTAGTGGGTGTCATGTGTCACACCTTCAGGGGCGATGTCACAAGCCCGTGTCTTACGGCACTTGGCTCCCCTGTTCGTCTGCCCTGTCTCCGGCTTGGAGGTGGGGCTTTTCTGACCGTTCGGCATGATGACTTGGTAGCCGCATGTCTCAGCCAGTCTCAATAGTTCATCCAATGTTATGCGTGTCATTCTTGTAGAGAGTTTGATGGTTTGAATCTTTCCTTTCTTAATCAAATTAAAGATAGATCTTCTGCTTACTCGCAGGAATTTAGCTGCCTCCAGGATCGTGAGGAATTTTGTCGAGCATTGGTCTTGTAGTTCTCTTTCATTTGCCGTTTCCATTGTCTTGTCAATTTTTGTTCATAGATTAAAGTGATTCATGAAAAAATTTGAGTATGGGTCTTTAACGAAAAGTGCAGGAAAGTGCAGGGTGGAGCACGATAGTGCGTGTTAGTGCAATCCTTCCGTCCATGTCCGTCCAAAACCGAGGTACAAATACGGTACAAAAATACTCTAAATCAAGCAAACTGACAATAGGCGGCTGATTAGGGCTGTTAACTGGAGTTAATTGTTAGACAGCAAGTTACAAAGGTTATTCTATAATTTTTATCGGTTCGTTTATGCCGATTTTCATTCATGTGGGATTCATATGGAACTCACCACAGAGACACAGAGGCACATAGGATAAGAAATCTGTTTCTCCGAGTTGAAGAAGATTATCGGAGGATTCTTTTCGTTTTGCATTCTATTTGCATTACCTTTGACTACTGCACCAAAAGTGCTTCTGCTTGGGAAAGAAAATAAAAACTTTGCTATTTGTTTTGCTTTCCTCTCACTTATTCGTACTTTTGCACCTAAATAATAAACTCGACTTTCGCAAGTAGGGAAAATGAGGAGTAAAGATGGTTGTAAAGACTGGGAGATGCAGTGCATACGTCCCTGTGAACGACTCCCCCTTCACTTCCATTTATCTCCCCTTTAACTCCTGAAAGTTGAACGAATGCGATACTTTAGTTAGAAACTAGCACCGAGACTCATGATTTATTTTTTCAAAACCCCGTCAGGGAACGTTATTGCCACAGAGAGCAACCATCAGTTGGATAAGGAAGAGACCGGCAAACTTTGCTGGCTTTACGGCGACGCCACCTTCATCGAGGAACCAGAAATGAAAGGGTTCTATGTAGGTCCACGCCGCGAGATGGTGACCCCATGGAGCACCAACGCCGTGGAGATTACACAGAATATGAACATGAGCGGCATCACCCGCATCGAGGAATATTTCCCCGTAGCGAGCAAGGATGCCGACCACGACCCCATGCTGCAACGCATGTACAATGGTCTGGACCAGCGCATATTCACCATCAACCATGAGCCTGAGCCCATCAAACACGTGGAAGACCTGGAGCAATATAACGAACAGGAAGGTCTCGCCCTCTCACCCGAGGAGATAGACTACCTGCACCATATTGAAAAACAACTCGGCCGTCCGCTTACCGACTCCGAAATCTTCGGATTCGCGCAAATCAATTCCGAGCACTGCCGCCACAAAATCTTCGGCGGCACCTTCATCATCGACGGTGAGGAGAAAGAGTCTTCGCTCTTCGCGATGATCAAGAAGACAACCAAGGAGAACCCCAACAAGATACTCTCCGCCTATAAGGACAACGTGGCATTCGCCCAAGGTCCCAAGGTGGAACAGTTTGCACCCAAAGACCAGTCGACCTCCGACTACTTTGAGGTGAAGGAAGTGGAGAGCGTCATCTCGCTGAAGGCAGAGACCCACAACTTCCCCACTACCGTGGAACCCTTCAACGGCGCTGCCACCGGCACTGGCGGTGAGATACGCGACCGCATGGGCGGTGGCGTGGGTTCATGGCCCATCGCCGGCACTGCCGTCTACATGACCGCCTATCCCCGTCTGCTCGACGACAACGGCCAGCGTGACGGCGAACGCGACTGGGAAGATATCCTCCCTGTGCGCCAGTGGCTCTACCAGTCGCCCGAAGACATCCTTATCAAGGCCTCCAACGGTGCCTCTGACTTCGGCAATAAGTTTGGTCAACCCCTCATCTGCGGCTCGGTGCTTACCTTCGAGCATCAGGAAGGCCAGGAAAAATACGCCTACGACAAGGTCATCATGCTCGCCGGTGGCGTGGGCTACGGCACCAAGCGCGACTGTCTGAAGAAGACACCTCAGAAGGGCAACAAAATCGTGGTGGTAGGTGGCGACAACTACCGCATCGGCCTTGGCGGCGGTTCGGTATCTTCGGTAGACACCGGACGCTACTCCAATGGCATCGAACTCAATGCCATCCAGCGTGCCAACCCCGAAATGCAGAAACGTGCCTACAACCTTGTACGCGCCCTCTGCGAAGAAGATGTCAACCCTGTGGTGAGCATCCACGACCACGGCTCCGCCGGACACCTCAACTGTCTGTCGGAACTCGTCGAAGAGTGTGGCGGCAGCATCGACATGACC
Source organism: uncultured Prevotellaceae bacterium (assembly GCA_900315455.1). GTDB lineage: Bacteria > Bacteroidota > Bacteroidia > Bacteroidales > Bacteroidaceae > Prevotella. Next base: position 8,843 of record OMZE01000061.1, read on the forward strand.
CGTCTGCCCATCGGCGACAAGACCCTCTCGGCGAAGGAAATCATCGCCAACGAGAGCCAGGAGCGCATGGGCCTGCTCATCGACGAGAAACATATCGACCACGTGGCGCGTATCGCCGAGCGTGAGCGTGCCCCACTCTACGTAGTGGGTGAGACCACCGGCGATGCCCACTTCTCGTTCGTCCAAGGCGACGGTGTGAAACCCTTCGACCTTGACGTGGCACAGATGTTCGGCCACTCCCCGAAGACCGTCATGACCGACACCACGGTGGAGCGTCATTACGAAGGTGCCGCCTATTCTGCCGACAATATCGACCAATATGCCGAGCGGGTGCTGCAACTCGAATCGGTGGCCTGCAAAGACTGGCTCACCAACAAGGTAGACCGTTCGGTGACGGGAAAGATAGCCCGCCAGCAATGTCAGGGCCCACTGCAACTGCCGCTCTCCGACTGTGGCGTGGTAGCCCTCGACTACCGCGGACGCAAGGGCATCGCCACCGCCCTGGGACATGCGCCACAGGCAGGTCTGGCCTCTCCCGAGGCAGGCAGCGTGCTCTCCGTGGCAGAGTCGCTCACCAACATTGTGTGGGCACCATTGGCCGACGGCATGAAGAGCCTGTCGCTCTCTGCCAACTGGATGTGGCCCTGCCGCTCACAGCAAGGCGAGGACGCCCGTCTCTATGCGGCAGTGAAAGCCCTCAGCGATTTCTGCTGCGCGCTGCATATCAACGTACCTACAGGAAAAGACTCCCTCTCACTGAGCCAGCAATACCCCAACGGCGAGAAGATTATCTCTCCGGGCACGGTGATTGTAACCAGTGGCGGCGAGGTATCCGACATCCGCAAGGTGGTATCGCCCGTGGTGGTGAACGACAAGAACTCATCGCTCTACCATATCGACTTCAGTTTCGACAACCTGCGCCTCGGCGGATCGGCCTTCGCCCAGTCATTGGGCAAGGTGGGCGACGACGTGCCCACCGTGAAACATCCCCTGTATTTCGCCGACTGCTTCGATGCCATCCAGCAGATGATCAAGAAAGGCTGGATCATGGCAGGCCATGACGTCAGCGCCGGCGGTCTGCTCACCACCCTCCTCGAAATGTGCTTCTCCAACACCGAGGGCGGCATGAACATCAACCTCTACAACATGAAGGACGACGACGTGGTGAAACTGCTCTTCGCCGAGAACCCCGGCGTGGTGATACAGGTGAGCGACAAGTATAAGTTCGAGATGCGAGAACTGCTCGAAGACCTGGGTGTGGGCTTTGCCAAAATCGGTTATCCTACTCCCAGCAGCCGCACACTCAACGTGAAGAAAGACGGATGGGAGCATACGTTCGACATCGACCACCTGCGCGACGTGTGGTACAAGACATCCTACTTGCTCGACCGCAAGCAGAGTTTCAACGGACGGGCAAAGATGCGCTTCGAGAACTACAAGAAGCAACCCCTGAAGATGCAGTTTGGCAAGAACTTCCACGGCAAACTGTCGAAATACTACCTGAGTGCCGACCGCCACAACGCCAGCGGCATCAAGGCTGCCATCATCCGCGAGAAAGGCACCAATGGCGAGCGCGAGATGGCCTACTCGCTCTATCTCGCCGGTTTCGACGTGAAAGACGTGATGATGACCGACCTCATCAGCGGCCGCGAGACCCTCGACGACATCTCGATGATTGTGTTCTGCGGCGGCTTCTCCAACAGCGACGTGCTGGGCAGCGCCAAGGGATGGGCAGGTGCCTTCCTCTACAATCCCAAGGCCAAGGAAGCCCTCGACAAGTTCTACGCCCGCAACGACACCCTCTCGCTCGGCATCTGCAACGGCTGCCAACTGATGGTGGAACTCAACCTCATCAATCCCGAGCACGAGCACCGCACCCACATGCTGCACAACGACTCGAGGAAGTTTGAGAGCAACTTCGTCAACCTCACCATCCCACAGAACGACAGTGTGATGCTCGGTTCGCTCAGCGGCAACCGCCTCGGCATCTGGGTGGCTCATGGCGAGGGTAAATTCTCACTGCCCGAAGGCGAAGAGAAATATCATGTCGTAGCCAAATACAGTTACGATGCTTATCCCGGCAACCCCAACGGGTCGGACTACAGCGTGGCGGGTATCTGCAGTGCCGACGGCCGTCATCTGGCCATGATGCCCCATCTGGAGCGCGCCATCTTCCCCTGGCAGAACGCATGGTATCCCGCCGACCGCCAGAATGATGAGGTGACCCCATGGATTGAGGCCTTCGTCAACGCCCGTCGATGGATTGAGCAACACAGCAAATAATGTTGAAACGCATCTACTGGCAACTGTTCAGCGACTTCTTCAAGATTGGCGCATTCACCCTCGGGGGTGGATACGCCATGATTCCCATCATCGAGAGTGAGGTGGTGGGCAAGCGCCGATGGCTCCGGCAAGAGGAGTTCCTCGACATCATCGCCATCGCGCAGAGTTGTCCGGGGGTGTTCGCCATCAACATGAGCGTGTTCATCGGCTACAAACTGCGCAAGTTGCCGGGTGCAATCAGTGCCGCCCTGGGCTCCGCCCTCCCCTCCCTCATCATCATCCTGCTCATCGCGATGTTCTTCTCACGTTTTCAGGACAATCCTGTGGTGGAGAGCATCTTCCGGGGTATCCGCCCCGCGGTGGTGGCCCTGATAGCCGCACCCACGTTCAATCTTGCCAAGAGTGCGAAGATCTCGCTCTCCAACTGTTGGATTCCCATCGTCAGCGCCCTGGCGATATGGCTCATGGGCGTGAACCCGATGTACATCATCCTCATCGCCGGATTCGGCGGTTACCTCTATGGCAAATACGTAACTCCTACAGAACAATGATGCTATTCCTCCAACTGTTTGTCACGTTTTTCGAAATCGGCCTCTTCGGTTTTGGAGGGGGGTATGGCATGCTGTCGCTCATCCAGACCGAAGTGGTGCGCAACCATGAATGGATGTCTTCGGCACAGTTTACGAACATCGTCGCCATCAGTCAGATGACCCCTGGCCCCATCGGCATCAACTCCGCCACCTACTGTGGCTATACCGCCGTGAAGAATGCCCACATGGGTGAGACGATGGCGGTGCTGGGCAGTTGCACAGCCACCTTCGCCCTCGTTCTGCCCTCGTTCATCCTCATGATTCTCATCGCCAAGATGTTTCTGAAATACATGAACACACCAACGGTGAAGAGCATATTCGGCGGTCTGCGCCCCGCCGTGGTGGGTCTGTTGGCTGCCGCCGCCCTGCTGCTCATGAACAAGGACAACTTTTCATCATGGGATGAGAATTACTGGCAGTTCTGCATCAGCGTGGCGCTCTTCATCGCCACCTTCGTGGGCACCCGCTTCCTGCGCATCAACCCCATCCTGATGATTTGCTTTGCTGGCTTCGCCGGTCTGCTGCTACTCTACTGAGCGGCATAAAAAAGATTTTATACACAATGGCTTAGGAGGGTGAGTCTATTTATATTTTTAGTCGCCTACGGCGAGAAATCTTTCAAATCTATGCAAATCATTCAAATCTTTTTCTATTTATTATTTGTTTGATTTACAACGATTTGCAAAATTTGCTTTCCCTTGCTTCGCGAACAATTACCATTGGTTCTACGCGAAGCGCACTCATTCACTTATGACACAATCTCTGTGTGGGTATGGATACCCAAAGTTTCATTTGGGCTAAAGAAAACTCTGTAAACAAAAAAACTGCACCGGGAGCCCGGTGCAGTGTCAGATTACTCAAAATGCTTGGTCAGTCGTCGAAGCCGATGAGTTGGCCCTGTTTGTTGAACTTCAACTCGAGGTCGTTCGAGAGTTCGATGTCATATCCATGGCGCTCCTTGTCGATTTTCACGATCGTGGCACCTGCGTAGTTGGCTTTCACATAGTTGGCGATGGCAGTGGGAACGAGTTGGGCGGGGACGGCACTGAAGCCGCAGTCTACTTTGTCCCATGTGCCCTTGGAGTCGAAATCCACCTCTGTGCCGTCGTTCAGGCGCACGTCATAAGTGGTCTTGCCGAAGTCTCTGTCGATGGTGGCGTAGGCGATGCCCTTTCCGGGGAAGGTGTTCTGTACGAAGGTCTGGGCTGCCGCGGGCAGTTGCTGGGTGGGGATAACACGGTCATCGGCGAAGGATGACAAACTCTGCATCAACATGCAAACGAGTGCTGCGAAGAATAAACTTGA
>OMZE01000046.1 GCA_900315455.1 uncultured Prevotellaceae bacterium
CTGGTCGGCATTGGCGAGATGGCTGTTCATCTCTTCATCGCTCTTGGCGATGCCGATGGTCTCGAAGCCCCATATCTCGTTGAGGTAACGGCCCTCGATATAGTTGTTGATAGAGTTGGTGGGGTTGTTCGGGTAGCGGGTGATCTTTGTGCGTGCGTCGGAGATGTTGAAGGTGGCTCCGTATGACAGTCCGTTCTTGAGCACGTCGCGCCAACTGATCTGGAACTCCCATCCTGTAGTGCGAAGGTCGGTGTTGTTGGTCACGGGAACGTTGGTGCCGAGGATGGCGGGGAGTTCGGGTGCGTTGCCCACCATGTCGAGGGTGTTGCGCACATAGAAATCGAAGGTGGCGGTCAGACGGTTGTTGAGGGCGCCGACATCAAAACCTATATCATAACTTTCCACTTTCTCCCATGTCAAGAGTGCGGAGACGAGACCTGGTGCGCTGGTGGTGTTGGGTTTCGCGCCATTCTGCAGCCAGGAGCCTGCCACTGAGTTGTAGGCGATGGTCTGATAGGTCTGATACCAGTTGTCAATGTTCTGGTTGCCAAGCGAGCCGTATGATGCTCTCAGTTTGAGGGTGTTGACCTTGCCCACGAGATTCTCCCAGAACTTCTCACGTGCGATGTTCCAGCCCAGTGACACAGAGGGGAACAGTTTCCACATCTTGTCGGTGCGGAAACGTGAGGTGCCGTCGTAACGCAGGTTGGCCTCGAAGAGGTATTTCTCCTCATAGTTGTAGTTGAAACGTCCGAAGAAACCGGCGGTCTGCCACTGGTTGCGTGCACCATTGACAGAAGGCACGATGTTCTGTCCCGAATAACTCAGACCGTTGGTCAGGTCTACCTCTGGTTTGCTGGGGTCGAGGATACCGTCGCGCTGCAGGCCAAAGGCCAGTCGCTTCAGTTGCTCTGTCTGGAAACCTCCCATCAGGTGGAAGTTGTGCTTCTCTGCCAGCGACCATGTGTATTCTGTGTATGCTTGGAAGTTCAGGTAGTTGTCCTTGGCTGCGTCCTCATGCACGTTGGAGCCCTGGTTGTAGATCACTGCCTCTCCGGCCACATTGTGGTTGTAAGTACGCTGGCTGTCCCAGTGTCTCACTGCGTTGTCTATCTTGTAGTTGAAGTCGATGTGGGTCACCCAGTTCTTTATGGGCTCCAGTACGAATCCAACTTGATGGTTGATGACATCTCTCTCGGTTGTGTCTGTTCCGCCGGTCTCGAGGCCCAATGCCGGTGAGGGCGACGAGTAGAGGTATCCGTTGCGGTCGTAGAGGGGCAGCATAGGCCATCCCTGACGGGCCATGTCATTATAGAGGCCATAACCCAGAGTGGCCGGACGGTGGTAGTTGGTGCGTGTGAAGCGCATGTTGTAGTTCATGCGAATCCATTTGGCCAACTCGATATTCATCTTGGCAGTGCCGTTGTAGCGCTTAAAGCCATCGCTGCCCATGTTCATGAAACCGTCTTGGTCGAGATAACCCACGGAGGCGTAGAAATTGAATTTGTCGCTGCCGCCGTTTACGCTGGCATTATGCTCCTGAGAGAAAGCAGAGCCTTTGTACACCACGTCGTACCAGTCCACATCATCGATACCGTGTCCGTAGCCGTCATCCCATGTCACACCGTTCTGCGACCCAATGGCATATACGGTTCTGCCGTCGGCGGTGATACGTGTGCCCGGGCCGATGGGCTTGGCGTCATGATATTCCTTGATGGCTGCCATGCGTTCGGCATCGAAGAACACCGACTGTCCTTGGTTGGTCTTCGCGTCGTTGAGCCAGGAGGCGTAGTCTACGGAATTCATCATGTGCTTGCCACGTATCAGACTGCTGAAGCGGAAACTGTTGTTGTAGTTCACTTTCAGGCGGCTGTCTTTGCTGCCGCTCTTGGTGGTGACAAGAATCACACCGAAAGGTGCGCGGCTACCGTAGATGCTCGATGCGGCGGCATCTTTCAGCACGGAGATGCTCTCGATGTCCTGAGGGTTGATGGTGTTGAGGTCGCCCTCCATTCCGTCGATGAGGATGAGAGGTGAACCGCTCGAGCCCTCACCGATGGTGGCCGTACCACGCACATTGATAGATGGGGAAGAGTCGAGCGTTCCGCTGGTCGAGGCGATTTGCAAACCGGGCACAACACCTTGCAGTGCCTGGGTGGCATTGGCGACAGGGCGCTGGGCCAGTTCATCACCATCTACAACGGAGACGGCTCCGGTCAGGTTGACTTTTTTCTGTACGCCAAAGCCCACGACTACCACTTCGCTCAGTGCCTTGGCATCTTCCAGCAGTTTTATCTCCAGATAGTTTCCCGTCACCTTTACGGCTTGTGTCTTATAGCCTATATAAGACACTTCCAATTCGGAACCCTTCTCTGCTTCGACAGTGAAATTTCCATCCAGGTCTGAGACCGTACCGATGGCACTTCCCTTAACTTTTACTGTGGCGCCGATGATTGGTTCGCCATTCACTTCCACGATCTTACCAGTAATCTTGCTCTGTGCCATTGCTATTGTCGAAGAAATAGCAAGCAATGCAAGAACTGTTAGTCTTCGCATTTTGTTTTTCATCATTTTGTTGGTTGTTAGGTTTAATAATACGCATATAAATATGCTTGAAAAAATAGTCAGTCGTTTAGTTTGATGATATCCATTGAAATGGTTAAGTCTTCGTCGTTCTTCGGTGGCATTTTCGGTGTCTATTCATAGATTGATGTCGCACCGGTTTTCTGCTCTGTGCCTTCTTCTTGCAGCAGACAGCGCAACTGTGTGGGGGTGAGAGTGGTGGTGGGGTGAAACTCGTGACTTAGCATATACCTTGTCAGAGAATAGCGCAATTGTCGGATTTCGGGCAACTGGCTGTCTGTCAGCAGGTCGATGGCAGAAAAAATGAGCCGGCCCTTTCCCACTTGAGCCTCAAAGACCAATGCAAGCCGACGGTTGTTGACAAAATTGTCCACACTCTCTACAATAGGGTTCATTGGTGGCAGGCTGTCGAGCACCATCACCCTACTGCGCTTCACCAGATTCCACCACTGCCAGTCGCTGTGTATGTCGGTGGGGAAATCGCTCAGGGCGGGATGCTCAGGATTGCACAGCAGTCCCATGGTACCTGCTTGCTTGGGGAAGTGAACAGGACTCCAGAAGACGGGCAGGAATTTTCCCTCCAACCCCTTGACCGTAGCGGTCTTGGGAGAGAAGAGTACTTTTTCCCCTTTTTTCAACGCGCGGAGAGCCTGACTGATGTCAGCGTTGACGAAAAGATGCCGGTCCTGGGGCATTTCCACTTCAGGATACACCCATATATTCCAGCGGTTTCGCCATGGGGAATCCTTAATGGTGACAAGCAGTTCGAGCCGCTGGGCCTTTTCCACCCTGTCGAGAGCCACATCCACTTGGCGGCCGGAGCCTTCGGCATATACATCACCCGCCTCGTTGGTCAACTGCCAGCATATTTCTCTCTCTCTTGGGGCTTCTGAATAGTCTGCTACGTCGATGGTGGCTGTAAATCGCTCCTGGGCACTCCATACGGCTTTCTCAAATTGTGCAAGGGGCACCACTGGCGCACAAAATTCCCTGAAACGCTGTGGCTGGATGAGACCTTTTGAGTCCCAGAACGCGTCAAGCAGTCCTACAAGGGCTGTGCCTTGTCCCGGGAAGTCGTGCAGGTCGAGCAATTGGAACCCACTCTGCTGTGGGGTCTTCAACGCACGTTCAATCTCCTCCTTGTAGAGGATGGCGGCAAACCGCCCGGAGGCCTGTAGATATTCATCCGCACGATGGAGCAGCCCTTTGCGCTTGAGGTCGTCACGTATCGACTTGAAATTGAGCGGGTCGAGCACACCAGTGTATTTCTCTATCTCCCGGATATTGGGATAGACACTATATTGGCCTATCTCATGTGAGATGAGCGGCACCGTGATGTCCTGGGCTGCGACACGATAGTCGCTTTTAAAATCGGGCACATGCTCATCGAAGACGCCTTGTCCTCTCACCCATCCTTTGTCGGTCCATTGCGTGACGAAGATGTCATCCTCTGGTTCCTGCCTGACACCATGTCCTTTCTCGAAAGTGAAAGTCGACGTGAGATAGAGATGCCGCGAATCGCGCGACTTCATGTAGTGAGTCAACTTGTTGAGGAAGTTGAAATCGGGTTGCAGTTCATTGCCACAACTGATGATGCAGAGCGAGGGGTGGTTGCCGTAATGACGAACAATATGGTCAAACTCGTCGTAGAGGAATCGGGCGGTGGCAGTGTCTTTATTGACTGTCAGCGACCAGTTGGGCAGTTCCACCTGACAATAGAAGCCCATCTTGTCGGCAACACGGAAAGCGGCTTCGGGAGGGCACCAAGAGTGGAAACGCAGGTGGTTGAGCCCATACTCACGGGCTGTCGTAAACACTTTCATCCATCCCCGTTCATCCATTGGCGGTGTGCCTGTCAGTGGGAAGACGCAGCACTCCAAGGTTCCTCTGAGGAAAGTAGGGTGCCCGTTGATTAGCAACCGATTGCCTTCAGCCGAGAACTTCCTCATGCCGAAACTGACGGTCTTGGTCTGTCCGCCTGCTGTCACACTAAGAGTATAAAGATGAGGCGAAAACTCACTCCACATCCTCATGTCATCGACGGGCAGCACATACATGCCGTCGTCTCTCTTCAGAGGACTGACGGCATTCCCGTCGAGCGCAAACAGGGCATCGGCAGTTCCTGTCACCTTGATTTGTATTTCGTGGCGGTCGATGTCAGGGTATACCTGCACTTCACTGATTATAGGCGCGGCACACAATTTCATCTCTCCCAACACTCCGTTCCACATGATTTGTGTGTCATTGGTGTAGGAGTGGGCGAGATGGTCTACGGAGATGTCATGCTGTTGTTGGTTATCGATGGTGAGTGTCAGCAAATGTTTCCCCTCAGAGAGCCCTTTTTCTATATAGAAAATGTGTGGTGAAACAAGGCTTTCCTGCATTTGTCCTAAGTCTTGCCCGTCAATGGCAAGCCGGCTTCTCCACATCACTCTTTCGAGCGAGATTTGGAGGGGTTCCCCTGCCAGCGACTGAGGGATAGACACTTCGCGCTGATAGGTGGCAATGCCTATATATGAGTGCTTTCGGGTGAGCCGTGACAACTGGGGCTTCTGTAGTAGGGGCTGGAGTTGATTCTCTTTTCCTATGCTGGCACCGTCGAGCGTATTGGGCAGCACGATGGAGGAATGCTCTTGGCCGGCGACGACACTCCACGTCCCACTCAAATCCAATATTTGTTGCGCACCAACCTTAAGTGTCAATGAGCACAACATCAGCATAGCAAAAAGAAATCTCATGTGTTGGTTATTTCCTTTTTATTAGTTGATTCTATAAGTTAAGTCTTCAGTCGTTTTTCTTAGTAATTCGGCAGGGAAATCGTTGGTTGCTCTTGACGGAACAAGAGGTTCTTCAGTTTCAGAGAACAATTACCTTTACGCCTCCTTGTGTCTATTTTGGATACAAAAATACACTTTTTCAATCATAAACAAATTTTTTCCAAACTTTTTTTTCGAGTTGATGCTATTATTTCCTATTTGTTGTCCTCTTGAAACAGTTCCGACATTCTTATCCATTTGCTCTGCAAGCCAGATTCCCGTATTGTTTTTCTCTGCCAATATTGCTTTGATACGATTATAATGTGTTTTTTCCATTAAAAAGTGAAAAGGTGTAGTTTGGCCATATATAGGCATATAATACGTAAATATATCAAATATTCCATAAAGGAACAAGAATATGATAAAGAAAAAGAATATGTGAATATTTGTTTGTTTCTTATATGTTCCTTATTTTTGCAGCAGAAATGTTATTCCGAGGAAGGACGAATCAGGTATGAGGTGGCGGTTTCTTTCTTCCCTCATGTCTCTGAGGATGACTTCGCTGTTTCCTACGATGCTTATTTCTCCAAGGTGGTGTTCGAGGCACCTGGCCGGAGGTCGAAGAAACGGGAGCAGGGGTTGATGGAATCGCTTCAGACAGAAGCCAACTCATTGGCCGAGGAAGCCAATGGGAAGATATTTTGGGACAAACCTCTCATAGAAGCAAGAAGAGGGTGAGGTCTTTCAAACGACTTTTTGTATCACACAAACATTGGATGATAAGATGAACAAGAAACAATTCATTCCTTTCTTTATTAAACAATTTTTACCTTTTATCATTGTCGTCATTGCTTTCGGCCTATTTACACAATGCCGGATGCAGCACAAGGATGGTCTGTCGGAGGACATGTTGCCACCGACCCCTAATTACAGTGATACGACACAGTGGTATGTCACCGACCGTAACGGCGAAGCCGACGTGTTCTATATCATATCTACGGAGACAGGCGACTATGCCCTTGACGGAAAGGAATATCATTACGCCCATACTTACAACGACAGTGTGAGACAGCCTCTCTACAGCGAGATGCTGGGAGTGGACACCCTCCTCAGCGGTAGACTCAATTTCTACTCTCCTTATTACAGGCAATGCTCGCTTCAATCCTTCACCAACGACAGCACCGCCGAAGCCCGGATGCCGATACCTCTGGATGATGTTCGTAGCGCCTTCAAATACTACATGACAAACTTGAATCAAGGCAGACCTTTCATCATTGCCGGATTCAGCCAAGGCGCAATCATCTTGCTGCAGTTGCTCAAGGAGATGGACGACAGCACCTATGCCCGTATGGTTGCCGCCTATGCGATAGGCACGACGATAACGCAGAAGATGATGGATGAATGTCCGAAGATCAAACCTGCCTTGGGGGCTGAGGATACGGGTGTCACCATCTGCTACAACTCGGTGAGGGATGCGCAATGCAGCGACAAACGTCATGAGAGGAGTGCCATCGCCATCAATCCCGTCAACTGGCGCACAGACTCAGTGGCGGCGGTGTTCGCCACGGAACCAACACCCCTGTTGCCTGTCGCAGAACAGAAAAAGGACAAGTTGTCGGTGTCTCTTGACCCTACGACCAACTTGTTGTTTGTCAGCGGATATACTGCCGAAGATTACGTGCTGCCTCTCATTGGGCAGGTGGGCAACTACCATTCGAGGGAAATATGGCTTTATCGGCAGCAACTCAGGGAGAACATGGCTCGGAGAACTGCCGCATTCAGAAAAAGATAAAAAAAAACTAGAAGGTGATTGCCTGCCTCGGCTTTGGATAAAAACCTCCCGCTCGAAAAAGCAAATTTATTTGCTTTTTTGCTCGCTTATTCGGTTTTTTCACTATATTTGACCTTCGGTCGAATATAGGATGCGCCTCAACAAAACAAGAAAAAATGGTTTTTTCTTGCTTTTGTCTTCGGCTTTGGATATATTTGACCTTCGGTCGAATATAGGATGCGCCTCAACAAAACAAGAAAAAAATGGTTTTTTCTTGCTTTTGTCTTCGGCTTTGGATAAAAACCTCCCGCTCGAAAAAAACAAAATTATTTGCTTTTTTGCTCGCTTATTCGGTTTTTTCACTATATTTGCCAAAAATACACGCGATTATGCAAAAATACGTCGACTACATCAAGGAGATAGAGATCGATTCGCTTTGGAGCGGACGGCGACATATCAAGTGGAACCTCGACCGGCAGGTGAATATTCTCAGCGGCACCAACGGACAGGGAAAGAGCACCATAATCAATAAGGTGGTGAAAGGACTCGCTGCTGGAGGTGAGTATCACAGCCATATGCTCAAGGGCGTGAAACTGAAAGTTTCTCCCGAAAGTGCCAAGTGGATAAGATACGACGTCATCAGGTCGTTCGACCGGCCGCTGATGAACCTCGACACCATCGCGAAGATGAACATGAGCCTTGCCACCGAACTCGACTGGCAACTCTTCCAGTTGCAGCGCAAGTTTCTCGACTATCAGGTGAACATCGGCAACCGCATCATCGAGGTGCTGCAGAGCGGCGAGCCAGACGCTGCCGCCAAGGCACAGGCGCTCTCGGCACCCAAGAAGCGCTTCCAGGACATGATGGACGAACTCTTCTCCGACACGGGGAAGAAAATCGTACGAACCGCCAACGAGATTTTCTTTACCCAGATAGGTGAGATGCTGGTGCCCTATCAGTTGTCGAGCGGCGAGAAACAGATGCTTGTCATCCTGCTCACCGTGCTCGTGGAAGACAACAAGAACTACGTGCTCTTCATGGACGAACCAGAGGTGAGTCTGCACGTAGAATGGCAGAAACGCCTCATCGACCTCGTTATCGAACTTAACCCCAATGTGCAGATCATCCTCACCACCCATTCACCCGCGGTGGTCATGAACGGATGGATTGACCATGTGACCGAGGTCTCTGATATCACCGACAAGGTTTAGAACCCACTTCCCGACGATGGCAAAACGCTTGCGCGACAACCTCAACTCCGACTATTTCAGCGCGATCAACGGCATGCGAAGCAAGACCGCGCGAAAACGTATCGTGGCTTATGTAGAGAGTTACGACGACGTGTTCTTTTGGCGGAAGGTGTTGGGCGAGTTCGAGGACGACAGGCATTATTTCGAGGTGATGCTGCCTTCGAAGGTCAATCTGGCGAAGGGAAAGAAACAGGTGCTCATGAACCTCGTGGGCGACAAGGTGGGCGAAGACATGATAGCCTGCGTGGATGCCGACTACGACTTCCTCATGCAGGGCGCGACGAAGACCTCGGAGAACATCGTAGGAAACCCATACGTCTTCCACACCTATGTCTATGCCATCGAAAACTACCAATGCTTTGCGCCCTCTCTCCACGACGTGTGTGTGATGGTGACGCTCAACGACCATCAGATTTTCGACTTCGAGGAATACCTGCGACAGTATTCGCTCGCCATATTCCCGCTGTTTGTTTGGAGCATCTGGTATTACCGCACCCCCAACTACTCCGAGTTCTCCATCTCCGACTTCAACAAGACCATCGAGACCGGGCATTTCACTATACAGAATGCTGGCAATGCCATTGCCAATGTGCGCCACAAGGTGGGGCGAAAGGTCATGCAGTTGCAACGGCTCAACCCCGATGCCAAAGAGTCGTATCTCGCACTGAAAGAAGAACTCAGGGAATTGGGCGTCACGGCAGAAACCACCTATATGTTTATCCAGGGCCATCATCTCTACGACAATGTGACGATGCCCATGCTTTCCAAGGTGTGCGACAAACTGCGTAGGGAGCGTGAGGTGGAGATTCACCGCAAGGCTGTGCACAACACGCAGATGCGCAACGAACTGTCGTGCTATGAGCACAGTATAGAGAATGTGGGGTCGATGCTGAAGAAGAACACGGGCTACACCCGGTCGCCACAATACCAGTGGCTGAAGAACGACATCGCCCACTATATGCACAACCGCTCCGACGAGCGGCTGCGTGAGGAAGCAGAGGCAGAGGCCAAAGCCAAAGCATCACCACAGCCTGTGGCGCCCCCAGATGCTCCGGATGCTCCTGATACCCTGGGTTCTCCGGATGTACTGGATACTCCGGCCTCTCCATTACCCACAAAACCAACAGAATGAAACAGAAAAGCGTAACTCTCGAAACGGCCAAATGGCTTCGCAAGCGTAGGTTCAACGAACCTGTTGTGGCTCATTATGATGTGAATGGCAAGTGGTGTGAGACCACTCCCGATGGGGAGCCGGAATGTTGGAATAGCCCCTCTCACGATGCCAGTCCCCGTCGTAAAGTATATGCCGCTCCCGACCTCGCCACAGCCCAGCAGTGGGTGCGTGAGAAGAAGCATTTCGACGTACTCGTAGACCGGGAGTATTTCTGTGGAAAAGTGGGGAAGTATTACGCCAAGGTCATCCGTCTGCGCGACGGCGTGATGAGCGAGACCGGCAAATACCGTGCGTATGAGCGCGCTCTGGAAGCCGGGATTCTGAAAGCCCTGAGGTCGATGTGATTTTGATTTGAGGTTTGAGATTGAAGATTTGAGATTTATGATTTGCTCAAACCTTCAATCTTCAATTTTCAATTTTCAATTTTCAACCTAAACATACGTTTCCAGAAACTTTATTTCTCCTTTTACGTTGATTTCTTTTGTGCAGGCGGGTATGAGCACTGTTTCGCCGGCACGGAGCGTGGTGGTCTGGCCTTCGTTGTCGGTGAGGGTGGCAGAACCTTTCACGCCGATGAGCACCACGAAACTGTCGAGGTCGGAGTAGTCGAGCGTCATGGGCTCGTCGAGGTCGTAGACGGCAGTGGTGAAATAAGGCGAAGACACCAGCAGCACGCCCTCGTTCTTCTTCGGCGTATAGTGCGTGCGGTAGTCGGGCATTACCTTGTAGTCGATGCTCTGGGCTGCCTCTTTGGTGTGCAACTCGCGGTAGTTGCCGTTCTTGTCCTTGCGCTTGAAGTCGTAGATGCGGAAGGTGACGTCGCTCGTCTGCTGTATCTCTGCCACCACACATCCCTCACCAAGGGAGTGGATACGCCCGGCAGGGATGTAAAATACATCACCCTCGCTCACCTCATAATCGGCCAGGGCATCACAGATGCTGTCGTCTTCCACCATCTGTTCGTACTCCTCAGGAGTAATCGTTTTCTTTAGTCCGTTGTAGAGCCGAGCCCCCTTATCCGACTTCAGCACATACCACATCTCGGTCTTGCCGCGTGTTTTCCCTAAGCGCCGAGCCGTCTCGTCGTTGGGATGCACCTGTATCGATAATTCCCGCTGGGCATCGATAAACTTGATGAGCAACGGAAACTCGTTGCCGAATCGTTGGTAGTTCTCTACGCCGAGCAGTCGCTCATGTTCTGCGTCAACCAGTTGGTTGAGTGTGAGGCCTTGGTGTGCGCCTTCGCTCACCACGGTCTCGTAGCCAGGCACGCCAGAGAGTTCCCAACTCTCGCCCACCTGTGTCATAGTGCTGTTGAGTTGTTTGAAGGGAATGATTTTCTCGCCACCCCACAGGGTGCTCTTCAGAAGGGGTTTGAATTTGTACATCTTTTTGAAATTTTACATTCGCTCAATTATATAAGAGGAGTTAAAGGGGTATCAGTTGTCTTTTTATGCCCTTTTGCCCATGTTCTTAAATAGTTATTAGTCCAATTTGTCTTAATTATCTCCAGTTGAGCACGTTATTATTATATCAGTTGTCTTTCCAATACGAAGGGGTAAGCAGGATGAGCACGTTGAGAATTTCGAGACGTCCCATGAGCATCAGTCCTGCACACAGCCATTTCGTGGCCCAGTGCATGTCGCTCCATGCCATGTCGGGACCCAGTTCGTTGAGCGGCAGTCCCACGTTGTTCACGCAACTCAGTGAGATGATGGCCGAGTTGGTGATGTCGGTGCCGATAGCCATCATCAGTCCGGTGGTTGCCATACATACGATGATGTAGATGGCGAAAAATGCCAGCAGGTTCTGCACAATGGCCGAGGGCATGGCATGGCCGTCTACTTTCACAGGCAGCACGGCCCGGGGATGGAGTAGTCTCACAAATTCGTTCTTGATGACCTTGCATATCATGAAGGCGCGGATGCTTTTGAATCCGCCGCTTGTCGACCCGGCACAGGCACCGATAAACATCAGTGCCGCCAGGATAATCCATGTGATATGCGGCCATTGTCCCACATGGTCGCAGAAGATGCCCGTGGTAGTCATCAGCGACACCACCTGGAAGCAGGAACTGCGGAAGGCATGTTCCACACCGTAGCCGTTGTGCGTCATCAGCAGCAGGGCGATGACCACCGTGCATACTGCCACCAGCGTGATGTAGAAGCGCAGTTCGGAGTTCTTGTAGAATGTCTTGAATTGTCGTTTCACGATGAGCATGTAGAGCACCGTGAAGTTGATGCCGGAAGCAAACTGGAAAATCAGTCCGATATACTCGATGGCAGGTGTCTGGAAGTGGGCGAGGCTGTCGTTGTGGATAGAGAAGCCGCCCGTTGCCGTGGTGGTCATGCTGTAGTTGATGGCGCTGAACCAGTCCATGCCTGCCACGAAGTAGCAGATGGCGCAGCCCAGGGTGAGGGCAAGGTATACCGACCATATCCATTTGGCATTGGTGCTCAGGCGCGGGTGCATCTTCGTGCGTATAGGGCCGGTGGCCTCGGCAGAGAACACGCGTGTGCTTCCGCTCACCATCGAGGGCAGCACGGCGATGGTGAAGAACACGATTCCCAGACCGCCAATCCACTGCGACAGAGACCGCCAGAAGAGGATGGCATGGTGGGAGTCGAGTTGCTGTTCCACATCGTCGAGGATGGAGGCCCCTGTGGTGGTGAAGCCCGACATCGTCTCGAAGAAGGCGTTGGTGGGATTGATGATGATGCCGCTCAGCATATAAGGCAATGAGCCGAAGACACTGAATGCCAGCCAGGTGAGTGTCACCACGGCATAGGAGTCGCGCCGTGTCATCATCGTCGGCGCGTCGTGCCCCAGTCTCACCAGTCCCATGCCGGCTCCTGCCGTGATGAGCAGGGATATGATGAACGGCACAATCTCACTGCTCCCATAGATGATGGCCATGATGACACACAGCACCATGAATCCTGCTTCGAGGAGGAGCAGCGACCCGATGATTTTGTATATGAGTTTCCGGTTAACCATCAACTTGTAAAGAATTTCTCAATGTTCTTCATGTTCACATCGTGGCAGATGACCACTACGGCATCGCCAGCCTCTATCTGAGTGCCGCCCGAGACGAGCATCCCCTCCTTGCCGCGCACCAGTCCGCCGATGGTCATGCCCTTGGGCAGTCCGAGTTCATACACCTTCTTGCGGGTCACCTTCGACCCCCGTTGTGCGGTGAACTCCGCCACGTCGGCGTTGGCCGACATGAGGAAGCGGATGTTCTGCACGTCGGCATCGAGCATCATCTGGTAGATGTTTCCAGCGGCAAGCACCTTCTTGTTGATGACGGTGCCGATGTCGAGGCTCTCTGCCATGCTGGCGTAGTTGGTGTTCTCCACCATGGCGATGGTCTTCCTCACACCCAGTTTCTTTGCCGTGAGACACGCCAGGATGTTGGCTTCGGCATTGCCGGTGAGTGCCACGAAACCTTGTGTGTTGCGGATATTCTCGTCGGTGAGCAGGTTCAGGTCGCGCGCGTCGCCGTTGATGACCATGGCGTTGGTATCGTCGAGGGCTTCATTGATGAGTTCACACTGCCGTTCGTCGATTTCGATGATTTTGGTGTTCATGTATTCGGGCATCGAGAGCACGGCGCGTATGGCGGTCTTTCCTCCACCCATGATCATCACGTTCTTCACGTCGGCATAATGCTCTTTTCCCACAATCTTGCGGATGTAGGGGATATGGTTCTTCGTGGTCATGAAGTAGACGATGTCGTAGAGTTTCAACTCGTCGTCGCCACCGGGGATGATGGTGTCGCCGTTGCGCTTGATGGCCACCACGTGGTAGGGGTCTTGCGGACCGCAGAGTTGGCGCAGCGGCTGGTTCAGTATCTCGGCATTCTCGCGGAGTTTGATGCCCAGCATCACCAGCGACCCGTCGTGCACGTCCCATCGTTGTCGCACCCAACTCATTTTCAGTCCGTTCACCACATCGCGTGCGGCGAGCATCTCCGGGTAAATCAGTTCGTCGATGCCCATGCGTTTGAAGAGCGCTTTGTTCTCGTTGGTCATATACTCTGGACGGTCGATTTGCGCCACGGTCTTCAGTGCGCCCATGGTATGCGCCATCACGCAGCAAGAGATGTTCACGTTCTCGTCGGGTGTCACGGCGATAAACAGGTTGGCAGATGGCACGCCGGCGCTGCGCAGCGTCTTGGGGTTGGTAGCCTCGCCCACCAGCGTCATCAGGTCGTAGTTGCTGCTGATGTCGCCCAACTTGTCGGCATTCTCGTCGATGAGCACGATGTCCTGGTTGCTGCGTGAGAGCAGGCGGGCCAGGTGTGAACCGATGGCTGATGCTCCGGCGATGATGATTTTCATAGGCTGAGAATGGTTTTTTTGATGTTTTCCACGTCAAGGCCAGTGAGTTGTTGCAGTTCGCTCACTTTACCGTGCTCCACGAAAGCGTCGGGCAGTCCGATGCGTCGGAGGATAGGCTTCTTGTCGTGGTCGGCCATCCACTCTGCTACAGCGGAGCCGAAACCGCCTATCACACTGCCGTCTTCTATGGTCACGATACGGTCGAATTTGTCGGCTATCTCCTCGAGCAGCCGTTGGTCGAGAGGTTTCACGAAGCGCATGTCGTAGTGGGCTACCGATACCTTCGCGCCTTCGCTCTCGAGTTGCTCGATGGCCTGGCTCACGTTGTTGCCCACCGGACCGATGCTGAGCACTGCCACGTCGGTGCCTTCGTGCAGCCGTCGGCCCGTGCCCACCTCGATTTCCTTCATGGGGCATTTCCAGTCGGGGCACACGCCCTTGCCGCGTGGATAGCGTATCACGAAGGTGCCCTTGCCGGGCAGTTGGGCGGTATACATCAGGTGGCGCAGTTCGTGCTCGTCCATTGGCGAGGCGATGGTGAGATTGGGTATGGGCCTAAGGAACGACAGGTCGAAGGCTCCGTGGTGTGTCGGTCCGTCTTCGCCCACCAGTCCTGCCCTGTCGAGGCAGATGACCACCGGCAGGTTGAGTATGGCGGCGTCGTGAATGATATTGTCGTAGGCACGTTGTGAGAACGCGCTGTAGATGTTGCAGAATGGCTGTAGTCCGTCTTTTGCCATGCCGGCAGAGAAGGTGACGGCATGTCCTTCGGCTATGCCCACATCGAAGGTGCGGTCGGGCATCGCCTTCATCATGATGTTGAGCGAGCATCCTGAGGGCATGGCGGGCGTCACGCCCACGATACGCTTGTTTTGCTTGGCCAGTTCGAGCAGGGTATGGCCGAAGACATCCTGGAACTTCGGCGGCTGCCCGGCATTGTCGCTCACGATGCGCTCGCCGGTGTCCACGTCAAACTTCCCCGGAGCGTGCCATATGGTGGCGGCTTTCTCGGCGGGTTTGTAGCCCTTGCCCTTCACGGTGTGCAGGTGCAGCATCTTCGGCCCCTTGTATTTCTTCAACTGCCGCAGCACCCGCACCAGTTCGAGCACGTCGTGTCCGTCGCAAGGTCCGAAATAGCGGATATTCATACCCTCAAACACGTTCTGCTGGTGGCTGATGGCCGATTTCAGGGCGTTGTTCAGGCGGATGAGGCCCTGACGGCGGTCGTCGTTGAGCATGCCTTTTCGCCGCAGCCATCTCGACAAGCGGAAGCGCATGTTGTTGTAGGTCTCGTTGGTACTCAGTTTGAGCAGGAGGTTTCTCATGCCGCCCACCGAACGGTCGATGCTCATGTCGTTGTCGTTGAGCACGATAAGGATGTCGTTAGGGCTCGACGACACGTTGTTGAGTCCCTCGAAAGCCAGGCCGCCGCTCATCGCGCCATCGCCGATGACTGCCACCACGTGGCGTTTCTGCTTGGAGAGTCTTGCTGCCATCGCCATGCCTAAGGCGGCAGAGATGGAGTTGGAGGCGTGGCCGCAGGTGAACGTGTCGTACTCACTCTCCAAGGGTGAGGGGAAGGGGCGGATGCCGTGCAGTTTGCGGTTGGTGCAGAACTGCTCGCGGCGCCCGGTGAGTATCTTGTGCCCATAGGCCTGGTGCCCCACGTCCCATACGATGCGGTCGTCGGGCGTGTTGTACACATAATGCAGCGCCACGGTGAGTTCCACCACACCGAGGCTCGATGCCAGGTGCCCGGGGTTCACCGACAACTCATCGATGATGTCGTCGCGCAGTTCCTTGCAGAGTTGTGGCAACTCCTCCAGACGGAGTTTCCGCAGGTCTTTGGGCGACTGTATCTTGTTAAGTATAGTGTATGTGTCTTTTTCCATTTCACATGTCTAAGCGCTTCGCCAATAGCCCTAAAGGCTAATTGACGAAGGCGAATGTATCATTTAACGAGCAAAGATATGAAAAATGCCATAATCCACAAAATTTTTAAGATGAATTTCCAAAATAATGCTTCCACATATCAATTCACATATCAATTCAGCACAGAGATACAGCAAGAAAGAATCTCAGCGTCTTCTGCTCTTCTGCGTGGGATTTGTGTTTTTGCAATTCCGCCACATCGCGTAAAAATCGAAAAACTTTTCGAAAGAGGGTATGTATGTCGTTTTTTTTGTCTACTTTTGTAGCCTAATGTCTTGCATTCATACTTGCATGTTCAACAATAACGATAATCATGAAGCATAAAATCATTACCCTTTTCGTGGCCATGTGCTTAGCCACGGCTGTCACGGCCCAGACCGCCAATGGCGGCATCTCTGCCGATATGTTGCGGAAAATAGAGAGCGCCCAGAAAGCCGGGCCTGCCGACAAGGCGCTGTTCAACGCCATCGCGTCGAACTCCATCGACGACCTGGCCAAGAATTTCGCCAACCAGGGCAGCATCGATACCTACTTCAGCAATGAGACGGCAAGCCAGTCGATACACGACCAGAAGAGCAGCGGACGCTGCTGGATGTTCAGCGGGCTCAATGTGCTCCGCTCCAACTTCGCCCGTCAGCACAACGACACGATGACGGTGGAGTTCTCGCACGACTACCTCTTCTTCTACGACCAACTTGAGAAAGCCAACCTCATGCTGCAAGGCGTCATCGATACCTATAACAAGCCCATCGACGACCAGCGCGTGCGCTTCTTCTTCAAGAATCCCATCAATGATGGCGGCACCTTCTGCGGCGTGGCCGACCTGGCAGAGAAATACGGGCTCGTGCCCAAGAGCGTGCAGCCCGAGACCTATTCGGCAGAGAACACCAGCCGCATGGCAAGGATTGTGGCATCGAAGTTGAGGGAGTTTGGCCTCGAACTGCGCCAGATGGGTGCCGACGGCAAGAAGCCTGCAGCCCTGCAGCAGCGCAAGGTAGAGATGCTCGGCACCATCTACCACATCCTCGCCATCACCCTCGGCGAGCCCGTGAAGGAGTTCACCTTCGCCTTTTCCGACAAGAAGGGCAAGGCCATTGGCACACCGCGGAAATACACCCCGCTGGAGTTCTACAAGGCCACGGTGGGCGGTCCTATCAACGGCACGTTTATCATGGCGATGAACGACCCGCGCCGTCCTTACTACAAAACCTATGAAGTGGAATACGACCGCCATACCTACGACGGTCACAACTGGAAATACATCAACCTTCCAATGGACGACATCGAGCAGATGGCCATTGCCTCCATCAAGGATGGCTGCAAACTCTACTCCTCCTACGACGTGGCCAAGCAACTCGACCGCAAGCGGGGTTACCTCGACCTCGACAACTACGACTATGGTTCGCTCTTCGGCACGACATTCACCATGGACAAGGCCCAGCGCATCATGACTTTCGACAGTGGCTCCACTCATGCCATGACCCTCACCGCGGTAGACCTTGATGCCGATGGGAAGGCTACGAAATGGAAGGTGGAGAACAGTTGGGGTGCCACCAATGGTCAGAAAGGCTGTCTGATTATGACCGACCGGTGGTTCCGCGAATACTCTTTCCGTCTGGTTGTCGACAAGAAATACGTTTCCCAGAACATTCTTGAGGCAGAGAAGCAGAAGCCCGAGATGGTGATGCCCGAAGACCCCCTCTTCCAGATGGACGAGTGAGAATTATTGAAGATTGAAGATTGAAAATTGAAAATGGAAGAAGCGGCAAAAGTGGATAATAATGATTAACTTTGCTGCCTATAACTTGACAATATGATAAGACTATCGAAATCAGTAGTGGGAAAGGCCGAGGCCGAGGCTGTGGCACATGTCATCGAAGACATCGGCTATCTGGGCATGGGCGAGACAGTGGGCGAGTTTGAGCGCGCACTCGAAGCATATATTGGTGGCGGACGTCGCTGCGCATGTGTCAACAGCGGCACGGCAGCCCTCCATCTTGCCATACAGGCTGTCACGCAGCCTGGCGACGAGGTGCTCGTGCCGTCGTTCACCTTCGTGGCCTCGATGCAGGCCATCACCGGTGCCGGATGCAAACCGGTGTGTTGCGAAATCGACCCCGCCACGCTCACCCTCGACCTGCATGATGCTGAGCGGCGCATCACCCCGCGCACCAAGGCCATGATGCCGGTCTACTACGGCAGCAATTGTGTCATGGCCACACAATACCAGGACTTCGCCCGCGAGCATGGCTTGCGCTTGGTGGAGGATGCCGCCCACGCTTTCGGTTGCTACTGCGACGGCAAGAAAATCGGGTCTACGGGCGATGTGGTGTGTTTCAGTTTCGACGGCATCAAGAACATCACCTCGGGCGAGGGCGGTGCCATCTTTACCGCCGATGAAGACACCTATCAGCAGGTGAGCGATGCCCGGCTCCTCGGCGTGCAGAAAGATTCAGAGAAACGATATGCCGGGAAGAGGAGTTGGACGTTCGATGTGGTGGCACAAGGCTACCGCTACCATATGAGCAATATCTTCGCTGCCATAGGCAAGGTGCAACTCTCCAGGTTTGAGAACGAGTTCGCTCCCCGCCGGCGTGCCATCGCCATGGAGTATACCCGCCGTCTGAAAGACAACCCCCACGTGCGCCTCATCCACATGGACTATTCCCACGACATCACGCCCCATATCTTCCCGCTGGAGATTCTCCACGGCAAGCGGTCGCTCGTGGAACAGGCTTTCAAGGCCCACGACATACAGTACGGCATACAGTATTTCCCCAACCACCTGCTGTCGTATTTCAAGAGCGGCTATGCGCTGCCCGTCACCGAAGACGTCTACTCGAAAATCATCTCCATACCGATGCATCCCGAACTCACCGAAGACGACATCACGCTCATCTGCGACATCATCAACCAAATATAACCCCTTATGAAAACAATCATTCTGGCTGGAGGCTTCGGCACAAGGCTGTCGGAATACACCAAACTGATTCCCAAACCCATGGTGGAGATAGGTGGCAAGCCTATCCTGTGGCATATCATGAACCACTATGCCCGATATGGTTATAAGGACTTCGTCATCGCTTTGGGCTACAAAGGCGAGGTCATCAAGAACTATTTCCTGCAATACTATGCCGAGAACAACGACTTTACCATCGATTTGAGTACCGGCAAGGTAGACTATATCCAGGAGCATACCCAGGACTGGCGTGTCACCCTCGTCGACACCGGCGATGCGTCGATGACGGGCGGGCGCATCCTCCGACTGAAAAACATCATCGGCAACGAGGAGTTCATGATGACTTACGGCGATGCCGTGTCGGATGTCGACATCTCGCTGCTGGTAGAGAAATACCGGCAGTCGAAGGCGTTGGCCATGGTCACTGCCGTACATCCCACCGCACGCTTCGGTGAGATTCAGATCGATGACGACGACTTCGTGCGCTCCTTCAAGGAGAAGCCCCAGGTGAACCAAGGATGGATTAACGGTGGCTTTTTCGTGCTCCACCCCAAGGTGTTCGACTATATCGACAACGACCTGACCACCTTTGAGCGCGAGCCGCTTGAGCAACTCGCCGCAGAGGGGCAACTCAAGACCTACCGCCACGAAGGCTTCTGGCAGTGCATGGACACCGTACGCGACCGCGACATGCTCAACCAGATGTGGGAGGAGCGGCGTGCGCCATGGGCCATCGACCCCTCCCGCCGCCCTTGAGCAATTTTGGCTAAAGGCCATTTTCAATTTTCAATTCTCAATCGGGCAAAGCCCGGAAATATATGGCAACCTACGACATACGACCACTCCAATTGCGCATGCTGGGCATCATCGAGGTGATGGACCAGGTGTTTCGCCAGCATGGCATCTCCTATGGCATGTTCAATGGCAGTCTGCTCGGGGCAGTCAGGCACAAGGGGTTCATCCCCTGGGACGACGATATGGACATCGTGATGCCACGGCCCGACTACGAGCGGTTTATCCAGCACAGCCGTGAGTGGCTGCCGGCACCCTATGAGTTTGTGTGCCCCGAGAACGACAAAGCATACCCCTTGCCTTTCGGCAAGGTACAGGATGCTTCGACCACCCTCATCGAGCGGCTCCATCTCAGTTATCTCGGAGGCATCTATGTGGATGTTTTCCCCTTGGATGCCGTTCCCTCCAACATCGTCAAGAGGAAGTTGCACCAGGCCCACTACGCCCTGTTGAGGCAGGCGCTCTACTGGATTCACCGCGACCCCTACCGCCACGGGCACGGGCCCCGTTCATGGATACCCCTTCTCACCCGCAAACTCACCACCATGGAGTCGTTGCAGGCGAAGATACGCAAGGTGCTCACCAAATACGATTACGACTCCGCCGAGTTGGTGAACGATTATACTGAGGGGCCACACGGAGTGATGCCCAAAACCATTCATGCTGTCTTCGCGCCCTATGTGTTTGAGGGGAAGACCCTCATGGGCATCAAGGACTACGACCGTTACCTCACGCAGATCTACGGCGACTACATGAAGATTCCAAAGGGCGACCAGCAGCGGCAGCACAACTTCCATATCCTCGACCTGGAACATCCCTACCGGGAGTACAAAGGGGAGGCTTGAGGTTTATCTTCCTGGGCATTCTGGGCTTCCTGGGCTTCCCCGATAAAGAAAAATAATTTTCAATATTCAATATTCAATTTTCAATAATAAATATGCAGAATATCTTATCCAACGACATTAACTACACGTTTAGTAAACTGTCTGACGACGAACGTGCCCGACTGAAAGACGCCACCATTCTCATCACAGGGTGTGCCGGTTTCCTCGGCTATTACTTCATGCACTTCTTCGACCAGAAGGCCGATGAACTGGGCATCAGGAAAATCATCGGACTCGACAACTTCATGCTCGGCTATCCCGAATGGGTGAAGAAACTGGAGCAAAGCCCGAAAGTGAACATCCAGAAATTCGACATCATCCGCGACAATATCGCTGGGGTGCAATATGCCGGTGAGGCCGACTACATCATCCATCTGGCATCGGTGGCTTCGCCGATGTTCTACCGCAAATATCCCATCGAGACACTCGATGCCAATATCTGGGGACTGCGCTCGCTGCTCGACTTCTATTGCCGGAAGCCCATCCGCGGACTCCTCTTCTTCTCGTCGAGCGAACTCTACGGTGACCCCGACCCCGAGCATGTGCCCACCTCAGAAGACTACAACGGCAACGTGTGTGCTACAGGTCCGCGTGCCTGCTACGATGAGTCGAAACGCTTCGGCGAGACGATGTGCATGCTCTTCGCACAGAAGTTCGACATGCCCATCGGTGTGGCAAGGCCATTCAACAACTATGGTCCTGGCATGCGCATCGGCGACAAGCGTGTGCCTGCCGACTTCGCCCTCGCCGTGATGCAGAACCGCGACATCGAGATTCTCTCCGACGGGTCGCCCACCCGCACTTTCTGCTATATCGCCGACTCCATCTGCGGCTATCTCAAGATTCTCCTCCATGGCGAGTATGGCTATTACAACATCGGCATAGAGAAACCTGAGATTACCATTGCCCAACTGGCAGAAATCTACGCCAAGGCAGGAAAGGAAATCCTCGGCTATACCGGCGAGGTGAAATATGCCGTTTCCGACGACAAGGAATATCTCACCAACAACCCACAGCGCAGGTGCCCGAACATCGACAAGGCACGGCGCGAACTGGCCTACGACCCCACCATCTACGTGGAAGAGGGCGTGGCACGCTTCTTACAGTATCTTAAAGAGAGCGAGGAGGGCGAGTACAAATGGTAATCACGGTTTTCGGACTCGGATTCGTAGGACTCACCACTTCGTTGGGGTTCGCGGAATATGGCCATAAGGTGTATGGCGTGGAAATCAACCCCTCTCGCCTCAGTGAGATTCAGGCAGGCAAGTTGCCTTTCCTGGAGCCCGGACTCGACGATGCGCTGCTCCGCCATCTCGGCAACAGGTTTATCCCCATTGCCGCCGACCAGTTGAAAGAGGCTGTGGAAGAGAGCGACTGCGTATACTATTGTGTGGGCACCCCATACGGCAAAGACGGTCAGGCCGACCTCACCTATCTCTTCTCTGCCATCGACCAGACCCTTGAGGCACGTCGCCACGACCGTTATCAGGTGATGGTGGTGAAGTCGACCATCCCTCCCTCCACTACCTCTGGGAAAATCATCCCCTATCTGGAGAGCAAGGGCATTAAGGTAGGCGAGGACGTGGGAGTGGCCAACAACCCTGAGTTCCTGCGTGAAGGCCATTGCTGGGACGACTTCATGAATGCCGACCGCATCGTGCTCGGCGTGAGTGACGAACGCTCCGCCGATGTGCTCAGAAAGGTATATGCCACGGTCACCGAACCGGTGTTCTGCGTATCGCTCAACACGGGTGAGTTTATCAAGTATCTTTCCAACACGCTGCTCGCCACGCTCATCAGTTACAGCAATGAGATGAGCATCGTGGCCGACACTATCGGCGGCATCGACACTGCCGAGGCCTTCCGCATCCTCCACATGGACAAGCGGTGGGGTGGGGCAACCATGGCATCGTATGTCTATCCGGGCTGCGGCTATGGAGGCTACTGTCTGCCCAAGGACACCAACGCGCTCTATGCCGTTTCGCGCACGGCAGGTTTCGATGCGCAAATCCTGCATCATGTCATCGATACCAACGACAACATGCCGACGTTTATCGCACAGAAAATCATCCGTGCCATTGGTGACGACAAGCAGCAGCGCATCGGCGTCCTCGGACTCTCATTCAAACCCGGCAGCGACGACGTGCGCGACACGCCGAGTGCCAAAATCATACAGGCCTTGCTCGATGCCGGCTACCACAACATCTGCGGCTACGACCCCGTGGCCATCGACGAGTTCAAACGGCATTATCCATTGTCAATCGACTATGTGGACTCCTATGCCGATGTTCTCAGCCAGTCGCAGTCGCTGGTCATCACTACCGCATGGCCAGAGTTTGCCGATGTGCGTCAGCGCACCGACAAGCCCGTGGTCGATTGCAGGTATATGTTGTAGAGATTGTTCTTAATATCAAAAAGGTATCATTTTCCCGCCCCTCTTCTCTATGTAGAAGTGGGGCGGTTTTCTATCGAGGATGGAAAAAAAGATGCTGGTGATAGAGGAAAAAATAGATAGAAAAGAAATTGTCTGACCGGCTGAGTTCTGACCGATTCCTACCGCTGTTTTCGTTCCTTTAGGCCCTTAGACACACCCATATTTCTATAGGTAAGCGGCATACGGACAGGTTTGGAAAACCTGCAAACACTACTCCCACACTATGTAAAGTACTCCTTTCACCCTTGGCTCTTGCGGATGCAGAGGTTGCCACCTCTTACCAATTGACTACTTGTTTCGTTTTGGAGTTTTCCTTGCGGTACTCGCCCCATCCACGTATTGCAGTGGAACAACCGTATTTTCGTACGGGAGTGCACAACACTTTTGCGATAACGAGTGAAGCATGGATGTAGAGTGTCCACCTTCCCAATGTGTCTCTGTAGGAGATGCGGTTGTGCTTGTGTCCTTCGTACCTTTTGAGTACCTTAGAACCAACACCCCCTTGCCCTCGGCTGCCACGCCTACTGACTTCATAGGCCCCGTGCATCCCACTGTTTCCAAATCGTGCTGCCACACACCATCAACCCTGGGCGGGTTATAGGATAGGAACCGATGATTATCCACTCTCTAAGACTGGCTATCTTCGGGAGTCGATTTCACCCAGTACGTTGTCGATGTTACCATCCAAGTTGACTTGACAAGAGCCAACGTACCCTGCTTTGGGGTCTGCCCGACCTTAGTCCGCAGGATACTCGTACATGCCGGCTTTCCGGTGAACAGGTTTCCCTGCGCAACCTCCTTTTTTTTGGAAAGGTAGGAAGGTCACTTTATAGCATTACTGCTTTATTCTGACGACGCGAAGCCCGCCGGTTGGTTTTATCAGAAAGAAACCAACAAAGATATTGTTCAGAGAATCTGATTCTCTTTATTTTTTTAGATGTTTTGCTACAGTCGTTCAAAGATCGCTGTGTGATTTCTCATCACGATGCAAAGTCAGTGCAAGCCGAGTGCAGAGAACTCGTTCTATGCCGAGGCGCCGCCTGATTTCGCGGTGTGATTTTTCATCATGACGCAAAGTCAGTGCAAGCCGAATGCAGAGAACTCGTTCTATGCCGAGGCGCCGCCTGATTTCGCGGTGTGATTTCCAATCACGACGCAAAGGTATAAAGTAAGTGCGCAGTCTATTTGCGTAGTCGAAAAAAAGTTTGAAAAAAGTTGTTTTTTCTTTTCAATATGCGCTGAAATTACCCCCAGGAAAGGGTTGGTGTGGAAAAAGTGCAGGTTATTAGCGCAAAGATTTGGCATGGTCGGGGAAAATGTATAACTTTGCAGCCGAATTCATTAAAACACTGAAAAAATGAGTATTATTTTTTCCCTACCCACCCATGTTGTGGCAGCTTTTTTCCGATGCATCGACTCACGAAAATAGGCAGCCATGGTATATTGTATCTCTAAAAGAATGGAAATAGCCGGCTGTCACCAGTTGACCCTGCCTTATTCCAGCAAATGCAGCCAACTGCATGGGCACAATTGGATTATCACCGTCTATCTGGCCTCTCAGGAGTTGAACCCACAGGGGATGGTGGAAGATTTCAAGCATGTGAAGAAAGCCATTGCGGGTTATCTCGACCATGGCAACTTCAACGAACTGCTTCCTTTCAACCCCACTGCCGAAAACATTGCAGCCTGGGTAGTGGAGCAATTCCCCGCATGCTACCGTGCCATCGTCGAGGAGTCGGGTGGCAACATTGCTCAGGCCTACAACGACCATTTCCCCATCGACGCAAAATTCTTACTGTAGGCTGCTGATGGGCAAAACATACCGTGTCAACGATATATTCTATTCCCTGCAAGGCGAAGGACGCCACACGGGGAGGGCTGCCGTATTCATCCGCTTCAGCGGGTGCAACCTGCACTGTCCTTTCTGCGACACCGACTTCGATTCTTTCCGCCCGATGACAGCCAGTGAAATCACCGATGCCATTGCTCCTTGGCAGCATTGTGGTTTCGTGGTGCTCACCGGAGGGGAGCCTTCGCTGCAAGTCGATACCGAATTGGTGAACAAATTGCACGATGTGGGGTTGTTTGTAGCGATGGAGACCAACGGCACCCATGCTATTGCCGAGGGCGTTGACTGGGTGACGCTATCCCCCAAGACCAGTTTTGTAGACCATCCTCTGCCCATCGTCATCCGCCGGGCCGACGAGGTGAAGGTGATTTTCGACGGCATCCATCCTCCTGTGTGCCCCGACGCCATTGTCGGCTCCCCCTACCTCTGCCTCCAACCCTGCGACACCGGCGACCCTGTCGTCAACCGTCAACTGACAGCCCGGTGTGTGGCATACATCAAGGAGCATCCCGAATGGCATCTCTCGTTGCAGACCCACAAGATAATAGGTATTGAGTGACGATACCGGCACAAATCCTTCCATATAGCCACTGCGCCTTTGGGGCTTGTCTTCGAAGTCCCTCTTTCAGTTTTTGTTCTGTCTCTGTCATGAATTCTTTTGGTATTCTATTTACATATATGATCAAACATTGCGCAGAAAAAACAAATTGGGAAATGTTACATTTATTAGCATAAACATGTGCAAATAAAAGTTCGCAAAATTTGCGAATTATCGGAGAATTTGTTATCTTTGCACCGATTAGAGGCATAATAGATGGAGATTACTTTTGAAAAAGACTATTTGCGCGAACTGTTCTATGATGGAGTGGCAAGCGACAAGCATCACCGTTACCAGCCAGACATTGTAAAAAGATATGTCCGTGTGGTGAACATCCTCGACTCTGTTGAGAGAATATCCGACTTGTTGCGCTACCGCTCTCTGCGATATGAGAAACTGGTTGGTGACAAGGCTGGGTTGGAATCGGTACGTGTTAATAACCAATACCGTTTAGAGTTTAAGTCATCAGAAGTGTCAGGCATTACCATTTGTAATATTATAGATTTATCGAATCACTATCATTAGAATATGGGAAATTTAGGTTATGGGGCATATCCCACGCATCCCGGAGAGGTGCTTAAAGATGAAATAGAAGAGCGTGGCATCAGTCAGCGCCAATTGGCAGACAGCATGGGACTTACTTATTCTGTCGTCAATGAGATATTGAATGCTCACCGTCCACTGACGGCAAAGACTGCACTTATGTTTGAAGCCGCACTTGACGTGCCGGCCGATTCGCTGATGTATCTGCAGACAAAATATAATATGCAGGTGGCACGCAAAGATCCGGCACTGTTCAGTTTGCTGAAAGAAATAAAAAAAGTAGCAGCAATATTTTAACACCATTAAAAATCGCCAAGAGCTTGGATTTTAAGTCTTGGCGATTTTTGTATGTCTATGTATCACGAGAAACGTCCTTGCGATTCTGTATCACGAGCCCCCACGATTCACATTAAAATAGCGTGGCTATATCTTGGACGTGAATAATGGATAGGGAAGGTTCCGATTAATGAAAGCAAGGAAAACATTGCCATTTACTCACCCATCCAGGGGTTTCTTTCCCACAATCTGTATATGCGGGTTGCATGCCCTGCATCGTGTATGATGTGGTTGCCTACATCAGCATTTTCAATAATGGCCTCACGCTCCCAACTGCCTCGGGTGAACTTGAACTGTGCTGGTAGATGCAGGCGGAGGTCGATGGAGGCGACGCTGTCGCTGACAAGAGGCATCTTGACTCCCTTTGCCTCCCAATTTCCCAGTGCGTCTTGGTTGCCGGTGATGTAGATGTCGTTAGGCAAGTTCTTGCCACGCAGTTCTATATGGACGGGATAAGTTTCCTCATCGAAATAGCCCACCAGATTCTTTGCACCGAACACGATGTAATCATTCAGCGCAGCAGTAACACTGGGCATGAAGCCGCCATAGTGGTCATAGCCAGGAAAGGTATGTACAGAGGTAACGGTGTTTTCATTGAAATGCGACTTGTCTTTGAGGAATGTGCTGACACGCTCCCATCCCGTTTTCCACTCGTCGCCCCAATAATCAGGCCCACTGTCAATCTCTCCTGACATCGAAGTATAGATGAAGCGGGGAACCTTGTGATTCTTGAATTGATAATTCTCAATGTCTGTGGCCAGACGGTATTCATCATAGGCACAGTTGGGCGAAATGGCAATGTAGTCGTCAAAGAGGTCGTCGGTAACCATCGCATCGAGAACAAATGATGCACTCAGCGAATGTCCGATGCCGAGGGAACGCCCCGATGTGCGATAGTGGGTTGCCACGTATGGCATCAGCTCATTCTTGACGAATTTCTTCAAATCGGTTGAGCGGCCATAATGGTAACCTTCTTGGAACAGACCGTTGTTGCCATGCAAAGGCATGGGCAGGTAGTCGTCATTGCGGGAATAATTGATGTCCCATAGCGTTGGCGAGCAGATGCCGACAATGATGAAACTCATGCTCCTGCCACCGTCGGGTCGGGCTTGCAAGCAATGTTGAGCAGGCAGTGAACAAGGTCGAACATCGTGCGGTCTTGCGCGTCGAACACGTATATGACATCGTAGTAGGTTTGGTCAAATTGCTGATATCCTCCCGGTGTGTAGATGAGCACCTGCCGCTCGTGGTTGAAATACTCCGACTTCATCGTGAGTTCCTTCACGCTTTCAAGTTGTGCCCATGCCACAATAGGTAGTGCGAGGGCGAGCAGGAGGGTGATGAGGGCTTTCTTGTTCATTGGTCAGTTTCATTTATTTCATATTCAGTGCTTTCTCCAATGCCTCTCTGATTATTTCAAGGTTGAATCCAGAGAGGGTGAAGGTCTGTTCTCCATCGGGGGTGTAGATGGCGTAGGTGGGATAACCAGTTCCCTCCAACTGTTTGAATACGGCACCCAACTGCTCATTGGTCAGGTAATAATGCTCGCCAGAAATGTCAGCAATGTATTTTTTCCATTCCTCGTAATTCGAGGTAGATGAGGTGAGATAGACGTATACGATGTCCTTGTCGCTCAGCTCTTCTTTGAGCGGTTTCATCTTCTCATGCCCAAGTTTGCATGGGCCACACCATGTTGCCCAGATGTCGACGAGGATGGTCTTGCCTTTGTATTTGTCGAGGATTGTTTGCAGCGTATTTTCTGGTGCCATGTCCGTCATGTCGAGGTAATGGATGTTGTCGGCAAGCCCTTGCTTGTTGGCTGCAACGGTCGCTTGAAATTCGGCTACATATTTGTCGTAGATGTCGGAAAGGTTTTTGTCCTCGATGAGCGGTTTCTCCAATTGTTTGGAGTCAAGCACTTGCGGCAAATAGTAGCAATAACGGGCAAGGTCGGCATTGAATCCTCGGGCATCAGCCATTGCATAGTATTTGCTGGCTCTTGGGAATTCATTGTTGAAAACGATATTCTTCTTGTATAGATTCCCTGTGTAATTCTGAAGC